>NZ_JBEPQB010000022.1:0-1156 GCF_040547625.1 Porphyrobacter sp. MBR-155 | reverse complement strand
CTAGTGGATTGACCGGAACGAAAGAGTCCATTTAGGGATTCCCAGAGGCTTGCCGACGTGCGATTCAGGGAGGATGCGCGATGGTATCACTTTCTCCTTGTCCGAGGTCGACCGCGAACGGTTGAGCGGCATTGTGTCGGCGCCTTTGAGCCCGCAAAAGCATGTTTGGCGAGCCCGTATCGTTTTGCTCAGCAGCGATGGTCTTGGGACCTCTGCCATCATGTCTGCGACGGGCAAGTCGAAGACCTGTGTGTGGCGGTGGCAGGAACGTTTCATGCACGAAGGTGTCGACGGCCTGCTGCGCGACAAATCTCGTCCGCCAGGCAAGGCACCCGTGCCACCCAGGCGTGTGGCAGAGATCGTCCGCCTGACGCAGGATACGCCGCCGCACGAGGCAACCCACTGGACGGCGCGCGCGATGGCCAAGGCTGTCGGGCTTGCCGTCTCGACAGTCCAGTCGATCTGGAAGGCACATGGTCTTGCTCCGCATCGCTGGCGCAGCTTCAAGCTGTCGAACGATCCGGCCTTCGCCGAGAAGCTTCACGATATCGTCGGGCTTTATGTTTCGCCGCCTGCGCATGCAGTGGTGCTATCCTTCGACGAGAAGTCGCAGATCCAAGCCCTTGACCGCACTCAGCCGGGACTGCCGATGAAGAAGGGCCGTGCCGGGACCATGACCCATGATTACAAGCGTCACGGCACGACCACGCTGTTCGCCGCGCTCAACGTGCTCGACGGAACGGTCATCGCCCAGAACATGCAGCGCCATCGCCACCAGGAGTTCATCCGTTTCCTCAACCGCATCGAGCGCGAGGTGCCGAAGGACAAGGCCGTCCACGTGATCCTCGACAACTACGCGGCGCATAAAAAGGACAAGGTCCAGGAATGGCTCGCGCGCCATCCGCGCTGGACATTCCATTTCACACCAACCTCGTGCTCATGGCTCAATGCCGTCGAGGGCTTCTTCGCAAAGCTGACGCGGCGGCGGCTCAAGAACGGCGTTTTCCATTCGCTCGTCGACCTCCAGGCCGCCATCAATCGCTTCATCCGAGAATACAATGCCAGCCATCCAAAGCCCTTCGTCTGGAAGGCGGACCCCGACGAAATCATCGCCGCACGTAACCGGGGGTTCCAAACGTTGGAGTCAATCCACTAG
>NZ_JBEPQB010000021.1:0-1229 GCF_040547625.1 Porphyrobacter sp. MBR-155 | reverse complement strand
TGGACTTGTAACGGTTTTGCGCCGGTCACCGATCTCACTATGCCACCCTGGCTTCGAATGCGAGCGGGCTGATGCCGCCCAGATACGAATGGCGGCGCCGGGTGTTGTAGAACCCGTTGATGTATTGGAAGATGGCAGCCTCCGCCTGACGTCGGGTTGGCCACTTTTGCCGCCAGATCAGTTCAGCCTTCAGGGATTTGAAGAACGTCTCGACGGCGGAGTTGTCGTAGCAATTGCCCTTGCCACTCATTGATGGTTGCAGGCCGTAGGTCTGCAACTTCTTCTGATAATCGTAGGAGCAATACTGGCTGCCGCGATCGGAATGGAACATGCAACCAGGCGGTGGGTTGCGCAGGCGCACCGCCATATCGAGCGCACGGATCGCCAGATCCTTCTTCATCCTGTCGCTGACGGCCCAGCCCACGACGCGCCTGCTGTGCAGGTCAAGGATGACCGCCAGGTAGAGCCAGCCTTCCAACGTCCAGATATAGGTGATGTCGCCAGCCCACTTCTGGTTGGGCGCAGCGGCAACAAAATCCCCATCCAGCCAGTTCGCCGCCACACCCAGTCGATGATGGCTGTCGGTGGTGACCTTGTGCCTGCGGGTGCGGACCGGCTTGATCCCATTGATCTTCATCAGTCGCCCGACACGGCGTTCGCCGACAGCGAGGCCCGCCTCTTTGAGTTCCATCGTCATCCTCGGACGACCATAGCTGCCCAGGCTCAGGCTGTATTGCTCCCGGATATGGGCCAGCACTGCCATGTCTGTCCGGGAACGCTGGCTGACCGGTCGTGATCGCCACGAACGATAGCCACGCGTGCTGATCTGCATCACCCGGCAGATCGTCTCGACCGGCCAGACATGACGCCAGCTCTCCACGAACGCGAACCTCACGGCCGCTGGCTCGCGAAGAACTGCGTGGCCTTTTTTAGGATGTCCCTCTCCTCCTTGAGCACGCGGTTCTCAAGGCGAAGCCGTTCGTTCTCGCGGGCCAGATCTGCCTGCGGCGCTGACACCAGATCAGCTGGCCGATACTGCGCCAGCCACTTGCCCAGCGTCGATTTACCAATGCCCAAATCCTTGGCCACACGCCCACGCGATAGCCCGCTGGTCAGCGCGATCCGCACCGCCTCCTGCTTAAACTCTTCGGAATGCTTCATCATCTCGTCGGTCTCCTGTTGCGAGCTCTAAACGCTCAGGTGACCGGCACAAAACCGTTACAAGTCCA
>NZ_JBEPQB010000020.1:0-6355 GCF_040547625.1 Porphyrobacter sp. MBR-155 | reverse complement strand
AAGTGATACCATCGCGCATCCTCCCTGAATCGCACGTCGGCAAGCCTCTGGGAATCCCTAAATGGACTCTTTCGTTCCGGTCAATCCACTAGTTACGAAAACTGGAGCCGTGAACGGCTTTCACATCGAACATATCCTCTCCTACAATAAGGAGAACATCGCAATCTATGAAGGGGACGAAGAGCGCTTCGAAGCCGAACGGAATCGGCTCGGCGCAGTCTTACTCCTAAAGGGACGCGACAACATCTCGAGCAACAACGAAGTCTACAAGCAAAAGCTCAAGTCGTATGCCAAAACCTTGCATTGGAATGAATCACTCCGTGAGGACAGCTATAAATCCAAGAAAGATTTCGACGGCTTCATGGCTAAGACACATTTGAAGTTCGAGCCTTACGCCAAATTTGGTCCCGATGAATTAGAAAATCGTCAAAATTTGCTATTTGAGATCGCTCGGCAGCTGTGGGGTTGAACGAGTCGATGGAGCTCGAAGGCGCAGAAAGGCGTCGAATTTGCAATTCTGTCTGATTTAGGGCAAGGGTCGCTGGCTCGCCGAGATGGCGGGCTGGAAATGAACCTGGATTGGTTCTGGATGGGGTTGTCACCGGATGGTGGCGGTTGAGCGGTCTAACCCACTGTCTCATTCCGTTGGATTGAAATGCCAACGCCGTTCAGCGCCAGTCCTCCTGGATAGGAAGACTACATATGAACCCGAACGAACTTCTCATTCGCTTTGAAACCGTTGACCGCCAGACCGAAGGGCCTGTTACGCGGCTTATTGGCTTTGCGCGTGCGCGCAATCTGCTGCCACTCCTTGATGCAGCTGATTTGGAAGCCAACCCGCGCACCGCGAAGGTTGGGCCGATTACGGCCGACATCATCGAGTCGATCCAGACTACGCCGAGCCTGTTCCCGTTCAAGACGAAGGGCATTCTTGTTGCATCGGCAAACTGCCGGGAACTTGAGCGTCGGCGCTACCATATGACCTTCGAAAACCCGGCGATCGAGGGAATCCTAGACGGTGGTCATAACACTCTCGCTATCGGCCTTTATATATTGAGCGTAGCCGGGGTCGAGCCGAAGGAGCTGAAAAAGATCAAAAGCTGGCCCGAATTCAAGGTGGCCTGGGAAGCGCATCATGACAAGGTGAGGGTACTGAAGGCGGCAGCCGCATCGGGTGATGGGGGTCCGCTCGATTTCCTCGTCCCGCTCGAAGTGTTGATCCCTGCAGATCCGGATGATGAAATCGAGCTTGAAGCGTTCACAAGCTCACTCTTCGAGATCTGTGCTGCGCGTAACAACAACCGCCAGCTCGCTGACGAGGCCAAGGCCAACAAGAAGGGACTGTACGACTACTTGCGTGAGCAGGTTCCGGCGGACATTTCCAAGCGCGTTGAGTGGAAGTCGAACGACGGTGGCGACGTGAAGGTGCGTGATATCGTCGCCCTTTCGTGGGTTCCCTTGGCTGCCGCCGCGTTGCCGGATGGTGTCTCCGCGCCGCGTACCGCTGATATCTACAGCGGCAAGGGCAAGTGCTCGATGGCGTTCGATATCCTGATGGAGCATCCGGCGGTTTCGACCCAGACCGCTGATGGAACCTTCGAACTGCACAATGTCGCGATTGCAAGCGCGCTCAAAATCGCAGGTGATATGCCGGCGTTGTTCGATCAGCTTTATGCGGCGTTCCCGGGCTCATACAACCGTAATCAGGGGAACTTTGGGCTCCTGCGGTCGGTGACCTCTGGCGACAAGCTTAAGTCAAAGCCCCGGACGCCCTATGGAAAGGCGAATACTACCCATCGCTATCCAGACGGCTTCATCGTGCCGCTTGCCGTGGGATTGCGCGCTTTGCTCAAGATCGACGCTGACGGAAATCTGGCGTGGAGGACTGATCCTGCGGACTTCATCGAGAAGCACCTCGATGAAATCGTGCGCAAGTACAAGGTTCTGATCCAGGCCTTCGGCGGCGACGCGCAGAAGATCGGCAAGAACGAGGGCAGCTATGCGCTTGCACTGGATGCCTTTGAAACCGAGCTGCTCAAGCTCGCTCAGAACGGCTGAGGGAGGTGATCATGGCCTGTAGAGCAAAGCCGAGTGGCGTTCGCCTGACCGAGGCCGATGCCGCGACGATCAAGGGAATGCTGGCGCGCGGTGATCGTCAGCATGACATTGCGGCATGGTTTGGTGTCAACAGCGGTCGGATCGCAGAAATCGCGACCGGCATGACTTTCAGTGGGGCCGTTCCGTCAGCAGCGGCGAACCTGCCGCCGCCAGGACCTTATCCGGCTGGGAAGGATGCGTATGCCGCGCTGGCAGCGCTACGTACGGCAAAGCAGGCGATTGCCGCGGCGGAAGAAATGGTGAGCGCCCAGCTGCGCTGATTGGATTGGGTCGGCACTCGGGTTTCGTACCTCCAGCGCCGACCCAACACTTTATCGGTTCGCTTCCCCCAACCACTCCGCAGCCTTCGCCGCCGCGCTGGCGGCGGTGAAGATCGCCCGGTTGTCGCCCTTGAGCACCTTGAGCCAGCTGGCGAGGTAGCAGGCATGGTCCGGACGCGGGGTCACCGATAGCCCCAGGTCCCCGCACAGGAAGGCTGAGCCAAGCTCGGCGACCAGCTCTTCCATGGCATAGGCCTCGTCACCGAAGCGCTTGCCAAAGGTGCGGGCGAGACGATGATCGGCACCACTCCAGTGGACCAACTCGTGGAGCAGGATAGCATACCAGTTCTGCGCTGCGCTAGCAGTGTCGGTGGTGAAGAACCGTTCGCGGTCGGGCATGGTGATCATGTCGGTGGACGGGGTGTAGTGGGCGCTGTCACCCTGGATGCGGATGGCAGCTCCGGTGGCAGCGATGAAAGCCTCGACATCGGGGATGGGATCGAAAGCCTCAGCTTCGGGCACCTGGGGCAAGGCATAGCCCTCGACCTGCGAGACGTTGAACACATGGGAACCCTGCGCGAAGATCCGGCCCGCGCCCTCGCGCGTCTCGTCTTCGCTGCCCTCGGCCTTGTCCAAGACCTTGTAGAACACGATTGGCGAGGCCTTCTCGCCCTTCCGGACCTGTGCGCCCAGCGATTGCCACTGGCGATAGGTTGCCCAGAGACCGTGGCCAAAGTCCTGCGCCTCGGCGCTGGCCCAAAGGGCAAGGACATTGACGCCGCGATAGGCCTTGCGGGTGACCGCATTGACGGGGCGAGTGAGCGGGGCGCTGCTCCGGTGCCAAGGGAGCGAGTAGTCGCCGGTGCCGCGCTCCAGCGCAGCGATGATCTGGTTGGTGATGGTGTCGTAGATGCTGGCGGTTGCGGTGTGGGCCATGGTGGTAAATCCTTCGTCCTGTCGTTGGGAACGCGGATGAAGGGACGGGCCGGATGGCCGGGTGGGTCAGCGCAAAGCGCGGAACAGCCAACACGGGAGGGCGTAGCCTGAATGGAGCGGGCAGGCTGTTGAACCCGCCCGGCACGGCCTGTCACTCAAGGAGCAGTTCATTCCAATGTCGGGGCGGAGGATGCCATGGCCCTGCGCGTGCGCTACCCGCGTTGTCAGCCAAGACCAGCCCCCAGAGACTTCGCTTTGGTGGCCTCGGGCGCACTCACCTCCATGGCGGTCTGCTTCTCGCCAGCGCGCTCATGGATGGCGCGGATCAGCCGCGCCTTGTCGTCGGTCACGACAATGGCCTCGGACTTCGCGCGCGAGAGCGCGACGTAGAGCATCTTCTGATCGACCAGATTGGCAGAGCGACTGTCGGCGTGGATCAGCACCCGCTCAGCGGTCTGGCCTTGGGCAGCGTGGGCGGTCTGGACATAGGCATGGCGCAGATGGGCGTCGCGGGGATCGGTGAGATCAAGCCGCTGCTCCCGGCCATTGGTCAGCGCGACGGTCGCCAGCTGGCGCTCGGCATCGATGCCGGTGATGGTGCCGCGCAACCCGTTGATGCGCCCGGCCTCGTGGTCGTTGCGGGTGAACTGCACCCGGTCGCCCGCCTGCAGCTCCATAACCTTGGGCTCGAACACCTCGACCTTGCCCGCGCCCCATTGGCGCAAACGCCAGTCGATGGCTGACCCGTCGGCGGCTTTCAACGCGATCGCAGCCTTGTCCGGATCGATCCGCTCGACCTTATAGGCAGCGCCGCGCGTCACGCCCTTGTCGGCATAGTCGCGCAGAAAGCGAACGGTGTCGCCGGGCGCGTAGTTGGCGGGATCGCGGGCCTCGATGCGCGACAGGTTTTTCGCGACCAGACTCTCTATGGTGACGGCAGGGCCGGACAGGACGCCCCTTGCGACAAGCTCACGGCGGATATCGGATGTCAGCGCATCGCGGCCATCACGGGACGGCTCGATCACGAGTGTGCGCGCCCGCTCGCTGGCATCGAGCGCGGCATAGGTCTTGGACATGGCGGCAAAGCGCTCACCCTGACTGCCATGGGCAACAATCTTTCCGCCGCCGCGCTCCAGCGCATCAAGCGCCTTGCGCGCATCGCCTTCGATCGATGCCAGCACCGCCTCGCGCGTCGCGGTATTGGTCTGGCGCACAACATTGTCGAGGCGTGCTGTGGCCATGCCGGCGGATTGGAGCTGCGCAAAGGCAGCGCCTGCGCCAACCGAGCCCAATTGCTTCACATCGCCAACCAGCACCACGCGGGCCTTGCTGTCGGCGGCAAGGCCAAACAGCGCCGCCATGTCGCGCGCGGACAGAAGCGAGGCCTCATCGACAATCCACACCCCGCCAGACAGCGAAGCGCCATTGCGAACCAGCTGGCGAGCCACCGTCTCGCCGCGCTGGCCAAGCGCGTCGCCCAATGTTTGCGCAGCTGACGCGGTTGGCGCAAGCGCGGTCACCGCAACCCCGCGCGCCTGCGCCTCGCGGGCAAACGTCGCCAGCACCGTCGTGGTCTTGGCGGTCCCGGCATAGCCTTGGAGACCGGTGACACGGTGCGGGCTGGTGAGCAGCGCGCGGGTGGCCGCGCGCTGACCCTCATTCCAGGGATGATCGGATTGCAGCTCTGCACGCACGACGGCGCTGGCGGCCTGCCTGGCCGAAAGGATCGAACCTGCGGCCCCGCGTCCTTCGACCTCCAAGCGCAACAATTGCCGCTCATGGGCGATATTCTCGGCAGTGGTGAACCCGGCAAACTCCGCACCGCGCTTATCGAGAAAGGTGCGCGGCACCAGCGCGCCATCACTCTGCGCCCGTGCAAGGGCTGCGCTGATCTGCGCGGCGGTCACCCGGCCCAACCCATAGCGCCCCGCCTCCTTTTCCAGCTCAGCGACGGCAAAGACGGATTGCCGTTCGCCGAGATTGGCGGCGGCAAATGCGACGGCCTGATGCGCCGTGATTTGCCCCTGCGCGAACAGCGCGCTGCCATGCCCACTGCTGACCGCCGCTTCCTTGCTGGCTGCCACCAAAGCCTCCCGCGCGTCCTTACCAAACCCCGCCGCATCCGCCTCCGCGCGCCAGTTCGCCACCAATTCGTCCCGCTCCAGGTTCTGCTTGGCCTCTCGGGTATCGAGCGCGGCGATCTGCTTTTCCTCGGCGGATGCGGTGGCGCGGGTCTGGCCGCGCTCGGCAAGCCGCGCTTCCACCTGCGCCGCACGTTCGCTGAAGGCGCGGATTACAGCGGCGGGCACGCCCTTGATCTCGAACAGGGAGTCCTTGCCCTGCTCGATGGCGTAACCCAATGCCCGCACGCCCACAGCGAGCTCCTGCCGATAGACCGCCCCGATGGCCTTCTGCAGCTGGTAGAGTGCGCGCGGCTCAAGGCTGCGCCAGTTTCCCTCGGCGTCCTGCGTCATGTTCATGATGACGTTGTGGGTGTGGAGCTGCGGGTCCTGCGCGCGGCTTGTGTCGTGCCGGAAGCTGGCAATCACAAGATTGTCGGTGGTCTGTCGCTGCTCGACCCCGCCGTCAGCGCGGATGCGTGTGGCAGCGGTATGGCGCTCGACATAGGCGAGCGCCGCCTTCACCGCATTGGCGTGCGCAGCGACCAGACGCCGGTCACCCGCCACCTCGGCCATGATCGAGACCGATTTGGGCGCGCTCATGGTTATGTCCCAACCGGGCCGGTGCTGGAGCTTGCCCTCGCGCATGGTGCCAAGCTGCTGGCCATGGGGCAGCGCACCATCAAGAATGGCACGGAATGTCTCGCGATTGACTTCGCCAGACAGGCCAAGCGCTTTGGCTCCTTCGCCCTGCCATTCGCTGGGGGAGATGCCACCATCGGCGTAATAGTCGTCGGCATCAAGGTAGTTCACAACGGCGGCCGAACTGGACTTGTAACGGTTTTGCGCCGGTCACCGATCTCACTATGCCACCCTGGCTTCGAATGCGAGCGGGCTGATGCCGCCCAGATACGAATGGCG
>NZ_JBEPQB010000019.1:0-6741 GCF_040547625.1 Porphyrobacter sp. MBR-155 | reverse complement strand
ATCCGGTCAACGGCACCAATTTTATCGACATGCTCGACCTGTTCCTTGACGATCCGGAGACGCAAAGCATCATCATGATCGGCGAAATCGGCGGCTCGGCCGAGGAAGAAGCCGCCGCCTTCATCAAGGCCGAAGCCGCCAAGGGCCGCGCCAAGCCGATGGTCGGCTTCATCGCCGGCCTCACCGCCCCTCCGGGTCGCCGCATGGGCCATGCTGGCGCGATCGTTTCCGGCGGTCAGGGCGGCGCGGAAGACAAGATCGCGGCGATGGAAGATGCGGGCATCCGCGTCAGCCCCTCGCCATCGCTGCTGGGGGAAACACTGGCCGCGATGCTCAAGGAAAACGCCTGATGATGCTGGAAAACAAGGTTGTCGCCATCACCGGCGCGGGGCGCGGCGTTGGCCGTGAAATCGCGTTGCTATGCGCGAGGCAAGGTGCGTCAATCATAGTGAACGACCCTGGCGTCGGCGGCGGCGGCGAAGGGGGTGATGCTGGTCCCGCGCAGCAAACCGTTGACGATATCATCGCCGCCGGCGGCAAAGCGCGCGCCAATCTTGCCTCGGTAGTCGATCCGGTCGGAGCCCAATCAATCGTCGAGGACGCCGTCCAGCATTTCGGACGGATCGATGCTGTGGTCAACAATGCGGGGATTCTGCGCGATGCGATCTGGCACAAGCTGAGCCTCGAGGATTGGCGCGCGGTGATCGACGTGCACCTCAACGGTGCCTTTAATGTTAGCAAGGCGGCGACTCCCTATTTCCGCGAGCAGCAATCGGGCAGCTTCGTCCACTTTACGAGCACGTCCGGCCTGATCGGCAATATCGGGCAGGCGAACTACTCGGCTGCGAAACTCGGCATCGTTGGCCTTTCCCAGTCGATCGCGCTCGATATGGCCCGCGCTGGGGTGCGTTCGAACTGCATCGCGCCCTTCGCATGGAGCCGCATGACCGCCTCGATTCCTGCAGAGACGCCCGAACAGCAGGCGCGGGTGGAACGGCTGAAGACAATGAGTGCCGACAAGATCGCGCCGCTTGTGGTCTATCTCGCCTCCGATGCAAGCCAAGGCGTGACCAACCAGATCTTCGGGGTTCGCAAGAACGAGATCGTGCTGTTCGACAAGCCGCGTCCTGTACGCTCCATGACGAAGACCACCGGATGGACGCCCGAGGCGATCGCCGACGAGCTTATCCCGGCTTTCCGGCCCAGTTTTGCCCGCGCCGACGAAGTCAGTGCGGATGTCTTTCCCTACGACCCGATCTGAGGACCTGCCCCGTGAACAATGGCGTTTCCGGCATGGACGCCGGTGTATTCGACCAATTCATCGAGCAATTGCAACGCTATGTGCGTGAGCGTTTGCTGCCTGCCGAGAAACAGATCATCGAGACGGACCGGATACCCGAGGACATTGTGCGGGAGATGCGGGAAATGGGATTGTTCGGCCTGACCATGCCTGAAGAGTTCGGTGGGGCTGGGATGAACATTCAGCAGTATACGCGCACCATCCGTGAGCTCAGCTACGCGATGCCGTGCTATCGCTCGATCACCTCGATCAACATCGGCATGGTGTGCTCGGCACTAAAAAATGGTGGGACCGAGGAGCAAAAGGCCGAATGGCTGCCGCGCCTGGCTGCTGGCGAGATCGCCTGCTTCGGGCTCACCGAACCTGGCTCGGGTTCCGACTCCGCTGCCATGCAGACCATGGCCGTCAGATCAGGCAATGGCTGGGTTCTGAATGGCACGAAGCGCTACATCACCAATGCTCCCTATGCCGATGTCGCGCTGATCATGGCGCGCACCAGTAAAGAGGCGCTTCCCAAGAACGCGCATGTCAGCGCTTTCCTGGTGCCGATGGACACGCCGGGGATCACCGTTGGCAAGCCCGACAAGAAGATGGGGCAGGCTGGCAGCCACATCGCTGACATCATAATGGACAACGTGCATCTTCCTGCCGACGCCCTGCTGGGCATGCAGGAGGGTAGAGGTTTCGCCACCGCCATGCAGAGCCTCGACAACGGGCGCCTCTCGGTTGGCTCGGCCGCCACCGGCTATGCTTGTCGTGCGCTCGATTCCGCGCTGCGCTACGCCAACGAGCGCAAGGCCTTCGGCGAGCCAATCGCCAATTTTCAACTGATCCAGCAGATGCTCGCCGATAGCGAGATCGAGATTTACGCCGCGGAATGCATGCTTGAAGATGCTGCACGGCGCGCCGACCTTGGTGAGAACGTGCTGCGCAAGGCTGCGGCGGCCAAGGTTTACGCAAGCGAGATGTGCGGGCGTGTCGTCGATCGTGTGGTGCAGATCTATGGCGGCGCTGGCTACCTTGCCGAATATGACGCCGAGCGGTTCTTCCGCGACTCGCGCATCTACCGCATCTACGAGGGCACGACGCAAATCCTCCAGCTCCAGATCGCCAAGCACATGCTGCGCGATTGGGCGCAGCGGGGCTGATCGGCCCATGTACCAGCTCCTGACGGGTCTGTCCGTGATCGAGGCCTCGTCCTTCGTCGCTTCGCCGACCGCCGGGCTTTATTGCGCTCAGTTCGGTGCGGACGTGATCCGCGTCGACCAGATCGGCGGCGGGCCGGACTTCCGGCGCTGGCCGCTCACCTCCGGCAACTCCTCCCTGTATTGGGAGAACCTCAACCGGGCCAAAAAGTCCGTAGCCCTCAACCTCGGACGCCCCGAAGGACGCGAGCTTCTGCAGGATCTGATCCGCGCCACTGGCCAACTCATTACCAATTTCCCGGTGGGCGGGTTTCTCTCGCACGAGACGCTCTGCCAGGGCCGCGGGGATCTCATCACGGTGAGGGTGATGGGCTGGGCCGACGGTGCTCCGGCGCTCGACTACACCGTCAACAACGCGGTCGGCTATCCGACGATGACCGGACCGGGGCCAGAGCCGGTCAACCACGTCCTGCCTGCCTGGGACCTGCTTTCGGGCGCCTATGCCGCGTTTGCCCTTTTGGCGGCTCTTCAGCGCCGCGCCCAGACCGGCGAGGGCAGCGAGGTGCGCATTCCCTTGTCGGATGTCGCGATCGGGACGGTCGCCAATCTCGGCGGCATCGCCGAGGTGCTCTACGAGGGAGACAATCGTCCCCGGCTCGGAAACGCGGTCTACGGCCTGTTCGGGCGCGATTTCGTAACCGCCGATGCTGTCCGGACCATGATCGTTGTCGTCACCCCGCGTCAGTGGGCCAACCTCGTCGCCGCCCTCAGGCTTGAGGAGCAAATCGCCGCCGTTGAGAACGCACGCGACGTATCCTTCGCCAGTAACGACGGCTTGCGGTTCACTCACAGGGACGCGCTCTACCCCATCTTCGAAGCTGCGATCGGCGCCCGCAATCACGCCGATCTTGCCGCCGTTCTTGATGCTGGCGGGATCGTGCACAGCGCCTACCGCACCATGCTCGACGCCGCACACGATCCGCGTCTGGTGGGTGAGAACCCGGTGTTCAGCGCCTTCCGGGACAACCCCTCGGGTTTCGCCTACCCTGCGGCCGGCTCCTTCGGAACCATACCCCAGTTGGAACGCAACGCACCGTTGCCTGCACCGCGCAACGGCCAGCACTCCGAAGAGGTCCTGACCGAGCGCCTCAAGCTATCCTCGGGGGCAATCGCCCGCCTGATCGACACCGGAATTGTAGGAACCGCCCAATGACCTTGCGCCGCGCCGCCATCGTTTCTCCCATCCGGACCGCAGTGGGCAGGTTTGGCGGGAGCCTAGCGCCGCTTACCGCCGGTCAGCTCGGTGCCAAAATCCTCAAGGCCCTGGCGGAGCGCACCAGTATCGATCCGTCGAGGGTAGACGACGTGATCTTCGCACAGGGCTACGGCAATGGCGAAGCTCCGTGCATCGCACACTGGGCATGGTTGCTCGCAGGCCTTCCAGAGGATGTGCCTGGTTACCAGCTCGATCGACGCTGTGGTTCCGGACTGCAGGCGATCGTGAACGCGGCGATGATGGTTCAGACCGGGGTTTCGGATGTCGTAGTTGCTGGCGGTTGCGAGTCCATGTCCAACGTTGAGCATTACAGCACGGATCTGCGTAGCGGAGTTCGTTCGGGCAACGTGACTCTGCACGATCGCCTGACGCGCGGGCGGGTCATGAGTCAGCCAGTCGAGCGGTACGGCATCATCAGCGGTATGATCGAAACCGCCGAGAACCTTGCGAGGGATTGGAACATCGACCGTGAGGCGTGCGACGCCTATGCCGTCCGCAGCCACCAGCGCGCCGCAGCGGCTTGGGCAAACCGTTTATTCGATGACGAATTGGTTCCGGTGGCGGTTCCGCAGAGGAAGGGTGACCCGGTACTTTTCACCCACGACGAAGGCTATCGCGTCGATGCCAGCATGGACACACTGGGCAAGCTGAAGCCACTTGAGGGCGGCGTGGTGACGGCGGGCAATGCAAGCCAGCAGAACGATGCAGCCGCGGCTTGCCTTGTGGTTGCCGAAGACAAGCTGGCGGAACTGGGGCTTGAACCGATCGCCTTCTTCCATTCTTGGGCAGCTGCGGGTTGCGATCCGTCGCGGATGGGGATTGGCCCTGTTCCAGCGACCCAGCGGCTTTTCGCAAAGAACGGATTATCGTGGGCTGACATCGGTCTCATTGAATTGAATGAGGCCTTCGCACCGCAGGTGCTGGCTTGCTTGAAGGCCTGGGGATGGTCCGACGACGACGGCCGCCATGACATGCTCAACGTAAACGGTTCGGGGATCTCGCTTGGCCACCCGATTGGTGCGACGGGAGGCCGCATCCTCGCGAACCTTACCCATGAAATGCATCGACGCGACGTAAGATACGGCCTCGAGACGATGTGCATCGGCGGCGGGCAGGGCATCGCAGCGGTGTTTGAAAAGGCATGAGCGTGAAGTTCGCAAAGGCATTGGATGCTGCGCGAGCATTCCGCAACAGGGCAGGCGCGGCGGCGAGTGCCATCGATCGGACGGACCAGCGCGCGCACCATGGCTTTGCCTGGATCGCGACCAGCGTCGCAGCGCTTGAAGCTGTAATTGATTGGCTTGAGTCCAATGATGGCGGCAGCGAATTGGACCGCGACGTGGCGCTTTTGGCTTTTGCCGAGACGCTGGCCCAGCTGACCGGAGGTCTGCCGATGGCGCAGAACGAGCTCTTGCGCCCCTGTGACTTGGGCTTGGCAGAAGCTGCGCGAGACCTTGCAGCGACCTGTGAAACGATTAACACGAGCCACGCGAAAACCCGCGCCGCGGTCGCTGTCGCGCTGGCCGCTGGCGAATGGCCCAGCGAGGGCTTAGGGGACGTCGAGCTCGACGCGATCAGGGATCAGTTCCGGCGTTTCACCAATGCCGAAGTGCTGCCCCACGCGCACAAGTGGCACCTCGCCAATGCTCTGATTCCGGACAATACTGTGTCGAGGATGGCCGAACTGGGCACCTTCGGGGTGACCATACCCGAGGAATTTGGCGGCTTAGGGCTTGGGAAGCTTGTAATGTGCCTCATCACCGAGGAACTGTCGCGAGGCTGGATCGGAGCCGGATCGCTCGGCACCCGCAGTGAAATCGCCGGCGAACTGATCGCGATGGGCGGAACGTCCGCGCAGCGCGAATACTGGCTGCCGAGGATTGCGAGCGGCGAGGTCCTGCCAACTGCTGTCTTCACCGAACCCGACACTGGTTCCGATCTTGGCTCGCTTCAAACCCGTGCGCGCCGTGTTGGTAAGGGCTGGGCTATTGACGGTGCCAAGACATGGATCACCCATGCGTCTCGCTCCGATCTGATGACCCTGCTATGCCGGACTGATCCAAGCGTGAAGGGCCATGCCGGCCTGTCCATGCTGCTGGTACCCAAGACGCGCGGCACCGAAACAGTTCCATTCCCCGGAGATGGCATAAGCGGCAGCGAGATCGAAGTCCTAGGCTATCGTGGGATGCGTGAATATGCGCTGCAGTTCGATGGGATGTTGGCCCCCGCCGACGCCCTGCTGGGCGGCGAAGAGGGGCAAGGCTTCAAGCAGCTCATGCGAACCTTTGAAGGCGCCCGAATCCAGACTGCGGCGCGCGCTGTCGGCGTTGCCAGGCGGGCGTTGGAATTGGGGCTCGACTATGCTGTCGGACGCAAGCAATTCGGCAAGATGCTGATCCACTTTCCTCGGGTGGCCGACAAGCTGGCAATGAGCCTTGTGGACTTCGTGCTGTCTCGTGAGCTGACCTATGCCGCTGCGCGCGCCAAGGATACCGGCAAGCGCTGCGACATCGAAGCGGGGATGGCCAAGCTGCTGGCTGCCCGCGCTGCCTGGGCTAACGCCGATGCCGCGCTGCAGATCCATGGCGGTAACGGCTATGCGCTCGAGTACGAGATTAGTCGCATCCTGTGTGACGCACGAATCCTGAACATTTTCGAAGGTGCCGGCGAGATCCAGGCACAAGTGATCTCCCGCGGATTACTGGAAGGGCAGAATAGATGACTCAATCAGAAGACCTTGGTGAAATCCGTCGCGCCGTGCGCGGTCTGTGCGAAGGATTTCCCGGTGAATACTGGCGCGCGAAAGATGCGGCGCGCGAATATCCGGCAGAGTTTGTCGATGCGCTGACCAAAGCGGGGTTCCTCGCCGCGCTGATCCCGGCCGAACACGGCGGCAGCGGGTTGAGCCTGGCAGCAGCCTGCGTAATCATGGAGGAAATCCAGGCAAGCGGGTGCAACGGATCATCCGCCCATGCGCAAATGTATATCATGAACACGCTGCTGCGTTACGGCAGCGAGAG
>NZ_JBEPQB010000018.1:0-11603 GCF_040547625.1 Porphyrobacter sp. MBR-155 | reverse complement strand
CTGCTTAAACTCTTCGGAATGCTTCATCATCTCGTCGGTCTCCTGTTGCGAGCTCTAAACGCTCAGGTGACCGGCACAAAACCGTTACAAGTCCAGATGAATGCCGGCACGGGTGGAGGTGAAGCGATACCACGCAAGCGGAGGAGACACGCCAGAGCAACTGCGATCGTCGACGACATAGGCCCATAGCCTGCCGGTTGTGGTCTTGCCGCTGCCGGGCGCGAGCACCTTGACCGGCGTATCGTCGGCGTGGATCTTAGCGGCCTTGAGGCCTTCCTCGCGGATGCGGGCGACGATCGGCTCGAGCAGATGTGCGGCCTGTCCCGCCCAGCCCGCCAGCGTCGAACGATCGATCTCGATGCTTTGCGCCGCCATGATCTCAGCCTGGCGGTAGAGCGGCAGATGATGATCGAACTTGGCGACGACGATATGGGCGAGCGTGCTGAATGTTGCTTTGCCGCGCGCGATCGGCTTGGGCGGCGCGGGCGCCTGGACGATCCGCTCGCAGGCGCGGCAGCTATACTTGGGCCGGACATTGCGCACGACGCGCCAGCTGACGGGCACGATGTCGAGCATCTCATCGGCATCGGCGCCGAGCTGACGCAGCTCACCGCCGCAGCATGGGCAGGCGCAGGTGCCAGAAGCAGGTTCGTGGATAATCTCGTGGCGCGGTAGATGCGTTGGCAGTGAGCGGACCGGTGCCGGTCGTTCAGACGCCGCAACGATATCGGGCATGCGCGCATCGGCATTGACGGCTTCAGCCTCATACTCTTCCAGCGCCAGTTCGAGCTGCTCGATCTCGCGCGCCAGCTTCTCCGACGAAGTCCCGAATGTCATCCGTCGCAACTGAGCAAGCTGGGCGCGCAGCATTGCAATAACGCGATCACGAGCGTCGATCTGGGCCTTCAGCCCGGCGATCTGCGCGTCCGTATCGGATGGGAAGATAGCGTCCTGCTGCACGTCTGATCCTTACCGGATCAGGCGGATCAAGGCGATCAAAAACGGCTGATTACCGCCGATTATCAACCGACCAGGGCCGGTCTCCAGGTCCGTTGAGGATGCCGCCAGTCGACGCCTTCCAGGAGCATCGAAAGCTGCGCGGCAGTTAAGTGCGCGACGCCTGTCTGGCTCATCGGCCAGACGAACCGGCCCCGCTCGATCCGCTTGGAGAACAGGCAAAAGCCCTGACCATCATACCAGAGTAGCTTGACGAGATCGCCACGTCGGCCGCGGAAGGCGAAGACAGCCCCGGAATGGGGGTTCTGCTTCATGACCTCCTGCGCCATCAACGCGAGGCCACACATGCCTTTGCGCATGTCGGTGGCTCCGCACGCAAGCCAGACCCGCGTCGCCGGCGGCAGCGCGATCATCGTTCAAGCACCGCCAGCACGCGCGCCAACGCTTCGGCATCCACCGTCGCATCGACGTTCAGCCTGACACCGGTCGGCAGATCAATCACGATACAGCCTGCGGCCTGTGATGTCCGTATCGGTGGTGACGGCGATGGCGGCGATGGCGGTGATGGCGAGACCAACGGCGACGAGACCGGATCGGATATGACGACCTGTGCGAACGAGGGAGGAACGGGCTCTGCCAGACGGGTCGGTGCCTTTGAAGGCCGATCGATCAACAAGCCCGCCATCGCGTTGCGGCGCCAGGTATAGAGCAATCCGCTGGTGACCTCATGCCGATCCATCGCCGCACGCACTGATCCGCCAGGGCCAAACGCATCCCGCAGCACCGCCAGCTTCTGCTCGACGGTCCAGAACCGCCGACCCGACACCCGGGCGATCACCTCCATCCGACCAGTCATATGACTGCTCTTATGACTACTCTCATCCGAACCGACTGCTTCATCCACCGCGCTGCTCCGCCAAAAGCAGGCAGACATCGCAGAAGCCGCCTCAACCGCAAGGCGGCCTACACGCCACGCTTACGACGTTGCTTTATCTGACGGTGTTCTTCTGGATCATGCGCATCGTCGTTCGGACGTATATGACAGAGCACCACCTCGCTATTGATGCGACATCGCGGGCGTCGATGGCCGAGACTTACCTCGCCTTGAAAAAGGAATCCGCAGCCACGGATCAGGACAGGGCCATCGTGTTGGCATCACTTTTCCGGCCTGTTGTCGACGGCATCGTGAAAGACGATGGTCTGCCGGCCATCACACCTGCGGCAATTATATCAGGATTGGCAGTGGGAAAGCCAGGTCAGTGATAGGTCTGACGTCAATTGACGAGGAAATATAAACAGGCGGCGTAGGAGGCCAACACACATGCGCTCAGCGCTGCTGCCTCAAGGCGTAGCCAGGGGTCAGGCTTTCCAGTCGGTTCACTGCCCCAGTCATTCATCAGCACTGGTGCCTTCCCCAATATCTATCCCAGCGTGCAGCCCATCCACCACGAACCATCGCGCAGCTAATGTCACCGGATCTCGGCGATACGCACCAGGCTCCGGTTCGATCACCGCCCGCGCGCCCTGTCGATGTGCAACGCATTGTCGGACCGGAAACCAGAATATGTCCGTGCGGCCCTACGCCGGTTCGCCTACCCAGGAGTGCAACAAGCGCATCTCGGGAGGCGATCGGGTCGCTGTCAGGGCATGGGTGTCCAGCCGAACAGCTGCCATCCATTTCACGGGCAGCAATCCCTGATATTCGAAGCCTTGGCCCCTCTGCGCACCACACTGGACCATCACCGTCCCAGACGTGAGTCGGCGTGCAATTGAAGGTCTGGCCAGCAGGAACGACGGCGACTTGCAACGCGATGTAGAGGAGTGGCCCTGTCATAGAAAAACCATAGCATAACAATGGCTAGAGATTACAGTCCCCACGTGAAATGTCCATTGATTCCCCCTTCAGATCGATCGAAATAGAGCCGCCATGAACTAGCACAGCTTGCATGCCGGGGTTTTCACAAACTAGCCTGATTACGGACGCCCGGTTCGACGCTGGATCGAGGTTTGTCGACAATCTCAGTGTCCCGCCGTCAGCCCGGAACGAATTTACCACAAGGCCATCCCCGATCACGAACCCGGGAGGATAAGCGCTTGCCGCTCTCGCAATCATCGGAGCCAGCTCGCTGTAAGGAAGGTTCGTCGGCCGAGAAGATTGCGGCGCTGTAGGCGCAGGCTGGCAGCGATCTGCGATTGCTTGGCCAACCTCCAGCCTGCCCTTTTCAAATGCATAGTTCGCTGCCCCGATGCAATCGCCAGCAGCCAGCATCTCGCCCACACGCTTATTGAACTTGCGCTCATTGATGCCATCAATGAAAGACATGACGCTTCCGCCGGCAGCGGCACCTTGATCGGTCCGACCCGTGGAGTTGCAGCTGGTGATCGTCCCATGCTGCATACATTCGGTGCGAACGTTCCCTTGCGGCTGGGCCGTATCACAAGTGATCAACCCGCCCCCGAGGTTCATGCACGTGGTAGATTGGGCGAATGCCTGGCTTGAAATGCCCAAAGTCACTGCAAAAAGATAAAGCTTCTTCATGCCAGCATAATGCCCATCGGCGGGTTCAAAAATCGTAAACCGATTGATTGGCTGAAGGAAATTGACCTAGCTCGGAGGCTACGGTCGACTGCGGTCTGGAAAGTGATTGGATTGCAGTCTCTTTTGCTGTCGCATTGTCCCGACGCTGGGGGAAAGTAGCTGCCTTCCGCTTCGTGAGCACGCATCGCGAACGCAGAAAACAATTACCTTAGCTGCAAATGAGGCGCCGTCTCTCCGGCTGTCACGTCATCCCGACGTCGGGGGATTGGTCACCACGAGGAAACATGGCCCAAACTGCCAGCGTTTTTCACGACCACTGGCTGCGTGTTGCCCCCCGACCACCACAGCTGGGGAGCTGCCCACATCACGCATTCTCACAACATGATGCGAGTAACTTGTAGCCAGTCCTGGAGGCGAAGCCTTCGCAGCATTCAACGTGAAGGAATGCGCTTCGCCTCCGGATAGGTTAGCGCCGATTACGCTCTGGCGATGAACACATTCCCGGCAGTGGTCGTGTAGCAACCCATCTTGGGTGCACCAGCAGCAGCTGCAAGAGCTTGGGCTGCTGCGACGGTGGCTGCGCCAGTAGCGGGCGTCACACGAAGGTTCGAATTGATCCGATCGCAGACTGGGCTGGAAATTTGCGTCTCTGGCGTGCCACCACCGGTCACGACATAGAGATCGCGCGTTGTGACGTTCGGGGCAGTCCCGACGGTTTCAGTCGCCAGAACGCCTGCGACACCGGTCGGCAGAGCAGGTAGTTCATCAAGATAAGCTCCGTTGGGGCCCGCAACGGTCAGCGCATTGATGTTCGCCGGACGTGTGGCGCGTTCAGCCTTGAACATCTGCACTGCCGAGATGACGTTAGTGCCCGCATTCTGATACTGGTTGGCCTGTGCGCCAACTGTGCCCGAATTGAAGGCGTCGCCACCATAGAAGATCACCATCAGAGCCGCAGCAGCGGCGAGCAAGATGCCGATGATTGTAAGAATAATTGTAGTCATAGAAAAATTCGCCTTTCGTTCTGTCCAAACTTCACATTCGACCGATAGCTCAGAGGATCATGAATTCGCTGGCAGTATTGGTTACAATTTATCTCCGACGAACAAGTCACCGTTGATGGATTGGCTTTTAGGATGAAAAAATTTTGTGGAGAAGATGAAAAAGTGTAAAAATGTCGAGCCTATCGCTTTTTTCGATAGTAGAAATTCGTCTTTATCGTCTAAATTCGGCGGAAAACCTAGTTAGTTGCAAAAATGAAAATGTTAAAAAAGTTGCGTAATGGAATCATTCCAGGCGAGCTGAATGATCGCGATGACGTTTATGTGGTTCTAAAAAGAACGTGGCGAACTAGGCTCGAACAGGGAAGTAGGATCGAAGGTTTGTAAACTTATGCGGGTCGCATCACTTGGTAAAGAAGGCGAATAGTTTGACTGAACCGGAATTTCCGGCATTGCGACTAGTCGGGCATTCTTGAGCTGCGCTTGGCCAGCAACTGAAAACTCGCCCGCCAGCCCCTTCCATGGTGTCAAAGACATCGTCGACAAACGATTGAGTCACGCTTTTGAAACAGCTCGCTCATCGAATTCACAAAGATCGTTTTGGAACGGCGCCAGCGTAGAAGCTGGTCAAGCCCTGTGGGATGCAGGGTAGGGTCTAACCCGTTCTCGAAAGGGTGGCCTAACACCGCACGGAGACGGTCAGCGAGCTGCGCAACCTAGCAGTTGTCGCAGCTGGGCATGATCCTCGTGTTGCCCGTCACCGGATTCCACGTTGCGTGAGGCCATTCAATTTCACTGGCGTCAGCCATCAAGCCTCCGAGGACCGAAAAGGCAACCGCCACAACTGGTGCTCGGCTGCAGTGCAGCCCTCAGCATATCACCCTTATCCGACGACTGAAGTAGACCCAATGAGAGAACAAAACATGAACAGTAATGGTGCGAGTGAGATCAACCTGTCAGCTATACGCCCCGATCGGCAAGAAGAGGTTCGTCGACGACTGGAAATGCTTTTGGCATTCGAGAAGGCGCCAGGCCGAGCTAATGCGGAGGGGTATGCGCAGGGGCTCGGGATTAGCGTGGCACAGTTCTATAATCTCCATAAGGCTTGGAGAGTGCTGCGCGATCCGCAGGCTCTCGTCGGACGCACCCGAGCAAGGAAGAAGTCGATCAAATTGACGCCCTTGCTAGAGAAGTTGGTTCAGGACGTTCTGGCACGGTCTCCCGGTGCACTCCCGAATGAGATCACGCAGAAGGTTATCGCTCGGGCGAAGGAAGCGTCGATCGCCTTGCCGCATCGTGAAAAGCTGATGCGATACATTGCTGCGCAGCGGCAACCCGGATTGCCTGCTGACATGATTGCACTCGCCGACATCGTTATCGATTATGCTGTGCTAGACTTACCAGTGATCTTCGATGGCGCAGGCATTCACAGACCTCTGGCAGCCTTCGCCATCGAAACGATTTCGCCGAGCGTGTTGATGATCGATCTGTTCGATGGAATGCCAACGCTTGGAAAAAGTGCACGCGTCCTCGCGAGCGCTATCAAGAACCTGCATGGCAGTGCACATACGATCGCCATCCCGGCCGGAGACGACAAATCCTGGCAGGTTCTCAGCAAGGCGCTCGAGCAAACGGGCTTGGAAGCGGTCGCCTATAGTCCCAGTGCATACCAATATGGTCGATATGCAGAGGCTCTGCTTGGCCAGCGAAACAACGGTATCAGATTACGACCGAGATTGGTTGCAACGAGCAACAAAGGCCGCGCGCTACGGCTGCCAGAAGGCGAGATTCCCCTTCATATTGATGATGCACGGGCACTTGTGCGCGCAAGGCTCCTGGGTTCCGATGAGAGCCAACCCGACAATCTTCGCAACCCGCGAGACATCTCTTCCTTGCTCGAGTTCATCGAAGGCACTGGGGCATGATCGCCACACCGTGGCTTAGATCAGGTAGGCGTCGACTGCCTCGAGTGTCGCAAGCATCCGCCCCTCGGACACGCCTGAGCCCCAAATACGGGCTTCTTTCAACGAAGCAATGATCGGTTCGTTGTGGCGAAGAACCTCCCGTTCCCAGTGTGAAATAGCAGCGCTCGGTGGAAGTTCTGTTATTTTTCGGCTCTTCGAGAACTGAGCGGCGTCCACACCAAGTGTCTTTCGCGGTGCGAAGCTCAAGCGACCCATCTTTGGCCCAACTTTTTGAAGGATCTCTCGTCCGAAGGCATAGGAGGCTGAGGGATGAAGCGAAAAGCTTTCCGTAGCCGCTTCGAGCGCTGCCCGGTCTTTTGCTTCATCAATTCCAGGCGGAACGACCATATCAAGATGGCACCGCGGCCATGCGTCTACCGGACGATCCAGTCTGTTGTCGTAGATAAACCGCCAAGCGTTGTCCGCTGCCTCCCGCTGTGTCTCGCTCGCTGTTTCCAGCCTGTTGAGTGAGCTTCCCAGAACGAGACCACTGGCGGCATCGAGGCAAACCGCAACGACAGCCAATTCTCGTTGCCCCAGCAACAGAATGGCGACCGCGCATAAATCGATGATGATATGCTGCCCGAAGTGCCTCTGGAGAAACTCTACATCGGTAGCCAATTTCTTTCGCTCGTCACGAACGAGCCGTTCCGCAGCTTGCAATCGCGTTTGCTCATTCGTTCCGCCAATATCATCGGTGTGAGGGTGTGCGGCTATCAGACGCTTCGCGATATCAATGTTTCGGCCCCCCGGCCCAGCCGACAGCAACATTTCGCGAGTTGCAGCCCGTATAGGCGAACCTTCCTCTACCGATAGCCTCCGGGCACTACGGTGCTCGTTAGGGATCACGCCTTCAAGCGAGCGTTCACGCCAAGCTCTTCTCAGGTTAAAGAAAGCAGCGCGGCGTAACCCCAAACTGTCTGCGAGTGGCTTCAACGGCTCACCGTTTTCCGCCCGCCAGACGGCCTCGAGCCTTGCCAGCGCCAGCTTGCGTTTCTCGGGCACCAGGCCGTCGAGGATCATCCGCTCCCGCTCAGGCATTTCCTCTGGCCAAATCTTGGCAATGATCTTGTCTGCGCCAGTTGCATCGTTCGTCATGGATCAAGCCTAAAATCAGGTCGCTCCCTTGTCTATAGAAAAATACTTGATTTCCTCGCTCATGCG
The DNA here is from genome assembly GCF_040547625.1 of Porphyrobacter sp. MBR-155. Classification (NCBI taxonomy): domain Bacteria; kingdom Pseudomonadati; phylum Pseudomonadota; class Alphaproteobacteria; order Sphingomonadales; family Erythrobacteraceae; genus Porphyrobacter; species Porphyrobacter sp. MBR-155. Next base: position 3,978 of record NZ_JBEPQB010000018.1, on the reverse strand, counting down.
ACTAGATCATAAACGTCTAGTGAAAAACACGTGAATATCACGATGAGGAGCAAGTGTATGGATGAAAGGGATAAAGAGGCCGACCTTCATGAAAAAGCTGAGGGCGCACACAGGCAGATAGCGCCTAGCGCTCCTCCGATCGACGCGGCCGCAATCGTGGAATGGCGTCGCCATGGAGGCACTGGGCCTAGATCATTGGAACGGGCAAGCCGCTCCAGCAGATGGTTGGCTCGGCCCCGGACTTTGGGGACGAATGTCGTATGACCAAGGTCCTCATCGACAGTGATCATCACAGACGGATCCCTCTGTCTCAGAATGTCGTGCGCAACAGCGGATTCGACAGGTTACTGCTCAATAGATCGATCACGCCGGATCGAACGCGTCTGGTCACGGCTGATTACGACCATCTTCTCGCTGACGAAAGGCTTACCCTCATGGGTGAGATGATCGTCGAAAGGAACGGCGGCTCCTTGCGCACCTTCGTCGGTAATCGCGCCCACGAGAATGGCTATTGGCCGAGCTTCAAACGCAAACGCTTACAACATTGGGAAGGCGAGACGCAGCGCTACGCTCTCCTTGCGGCCGAATGCGATCACGCAGTCGAATGGGCGCAAAGCGAGCCATGCTTGCTCAAATTCCCGATCGGAAACGAAATGTTCGAATGGTATGCTGACCTGCAAGTAAGTCTATTCGATGCTCCGGACGAGCTATGGGAAATCAAAAGAAACGAGCGCGATCTTGCGGATGAGCGATACCGCCTGAAGCTTGCCGGCGTGCGCGAGATATGTCGACGCATCGGGATGCGATTTCGTCTTGTCATGGCTGAGGATATCGTCGTCAGTCGCCATCATCGGAACAATCTAGAGCTCTTCGCCTCTCGGCGCTTCCTTCACATTTCGCCCCATCACATGCGGTGCTTCGAAGCCTTCGCCCTCAACAATGGACCGGACACAACATATGGTGAGCTCGCCAATGTGCTCGAACCTCAATGTTCGGCCCGAGGCGCCGCAGTGATCCAAGCGCTCACAGTCCGGCGACGCGTCGAGATTGACCTGCGCTCATTCCTCACCAGCTGCACCCCGGTCAGGATCCACTGACATGCGGCTTCTCACAGCGCCGAGCTTTGAATGCGCCAGCCTGCACCGTGCGATGAAGACACCCTCGCGCCAATGTTCGGCCTGTGTTGTGAATGGCGCGAATTACAGCGCCAATCTTCGAACAGACATCCTCCGCTTGATTTGCCGGAAGCTCGAATAGGGCAAGGGCCGGCGCCGGAACGGCGATCCATCAACGAATAGGAAGACCGATGGGTCTTTCCAGCCGGGATCGCAGACCCGGTGATCCCGGGGCCGTGCCTGCGGTCAGCGATTGCTGACGTGCGTCCTCTCGCAGGAGAATACCTATGACTAAATTCCTTCCACCCTACAACCTTCCAGCGGGCACGATCATAGAGATCGACGGCCGTCCTTATCAGCGGCCGACACACCCTGTCCCAGGTCGGCTCCTGATGCAGGATTGCCATACGGGGCAGCCTTTCCTTGTTCCAGACGGAAAGGGAGGGACCGAATTTCCAACCGAAGACGACTTCGACAATCTGTTAATTGAAGGCAGGATCAAGATCGTCCTCCCGCAGAAGATCGTCGCCTCGCGGGCTCTTGCGGCAAAGGCCGAATGGGACCTCAGTGACCTCGAAGCCATTGACCCAGGCATTCGCAAAACGATGGCACAGGTCATTCTGCTTGACGAAAATGGGATCGCAAACGGCGTCAATGCGATCACTAAAGGGCTTGCCAAACTGTGGACCCCGGATCTGAAGGCTAAATTCGGTGATCACGATGAGCCAGCAACAATCAAGCGTTGGCGAGCGGAGCGGGGCGAACCGGGGAATAGGCCTTGGCACTTGATGGTCCGCCTGACCGGAAAAGTTCCACGCCAACCGCATGATGACGACGTGCCGCTCGAAATTCGCAAGAAGCACGCACTCGAATGGAGCGCCACCAGGTGCGCGATGACTACTGCCTATTCACAAGCGGCAACAGAGCTCAAACAAGTCAATGAGGGAAAGTCAGTCTACTATGCCAAACCTGACAAGCCTTATCCAATCTTCACCTACCACACCTTCCGACGCGAGTGCATTGCTCTTGAAGGGTCGGACACCAAGGATGAAAAGCACAGTAAACCGTTTGTCGACGGCACAATGCGGGGAGGCGGGCGCCCACTGACAGCGACCCGCAACCTCGAAAAGGTCATCATTGATCACACGCGGCTCGACGCGTTTCTGGTCGTCGACGTGGAACGTGACATTGTAGGGGGGCGACCTTGGCTGACTCTCGCAATTGATGTGCACAGCCGGGCCATTGTCAGTTGGGTGATCGCTTTCCGACCGCCGAGTTACTGGACCATATGCGAATGCATTTGGCGGATGAACCACCCTAAGAGGCCGCCTCCTGCCGATGCTGAACGCTACCCAATTCTGAAGCGGATTTGCGGGAAGCCTGGTGAAATCATCGTCGACAATGCCGCAGAATTCACCAGTCATGGATTGGAAGACGCGGCCAATAGTGGCTCATTTTCGGTCCGCTTCTGTCCGATCAAAAAGCCGACTTATCGAGGGATAGGCGAACGCGCTTTCGGAACGCTGCCAAGCAAGATGCTGGAACTCCTCCCAGGCCACGCCATGACGATCGACTACAGCCGGCGAACGGAATACGACGGTGAACAACTTGCAGTGGTAACTCCAAATGAGATGGAAGCGATCGCGAACAAGGCGATCGCCGAATACCACACTGAGCCTCACGATGGGCTGAATGGATTGCCACCTGCTCTCGTCCACAGCCGATCAGCGAACAGACATGGCATTGATGTCATGCATGATCTGCGGCGATTTCGGCTTCAGACCTACGACGTCAAGTTGAATGTGAAGGTTACAAAGAGCGGTGTGCGTATCTTCAACGGCTTGCGTTACTACTCGAAGGAAGGATGCGAGCGCCTGGTCAATAATAATCTGCGCTTCGAGCCAAGGCGGCAGGCGCGGATCGATGCGGTGGTTCACACCAAGATCAAATTCGACCCCGAAAACATCGCCGTCATCTACGCTTGGGACAAAACCGAGCGAGTCTACGTCGAGCTGCTGTGTGAGGACGAAACCTATGCGGACGGAATGCCGCTCTGGTTTCATCTCGAACTTCTGGAACTCGCCAAACGAGAAGCAACTGCACCCCCAGAAGCCGTAGCTCCAAAACGGAAAAAGAAGGCCAAAGGTGTAGCGGATGAAAATTACACGGGGCTTCAACGCTTCTCCGAGCTCGATGGGTCAGCACCCAAAGGGTTCAATACCGAAGCCGAACGTCTTGCCGCACGGACGCGCAGGATTGAAGCTATTCGTGCGATCGCTCCCGGTGCCAGAGCTAGAGAGCGTGAAACACTCGCCAAGCTCTATGACATCCCCAGACTCCGAGCGATAACGGGCAACCTCGTCACGCTCGACACGGACTTCTCGAAGTCAGCAACCGTCGATGACTTCATCGCCCACGATGCGTCTGAGTTGACCAACTTGGACGCGGAAATCCTCGCGACCCGCAGTGATGCTGGCAATATGCCGAAACTCCGGAAAGCGCGGCACGACCGGTTCGATGCTGGCCGCCGCAATCCAGACGTGACGCCTCCTGAAGAGGGCGCAGCCACCCCCAATCGCCGTCGCCGTGCACGCGGCTGAACCGAGGCCCCACCTGCCTCGGCAGGTGGGGCTCAACTCTGGAGACCCAACATGACCAAAATTTTTGTAAACGATTACGAAGAACAGCGTGATGACCCTGATCACGACAGACCGGCAATCCTTGAGGTCGCCTCGAGCTCTGAGGCTACTGAGAGATTCTCTGCAGAGTGGACTTGTAACGGTTTTGTGCCGGTCACCTGAGCGTTTAGAGCTCGCAACAGGAGACCGACGAGATGATGAAGCATTCCGAAGAGTTTAAGCAG
>NZ_JBEPQB010000017.1:0-15006 GCF_040547625.1 Porphyrobacter sp. MBR-155 | reverse complement strand
GAAAGTGATACCATCGCGCATCCTCCCTGAATCGCACGTCGGCAAGCCTCTGGGAATCCCTAAATGGACTCTTTCGTTCCGGTCAATCCACTAGAGGGGGTCTAGACAGGGTCTAGAGGGGGTCAAGCGGGAGCCTGAAGGGGTCAAACAGCCGCGTCCCGCACTACCGCGACCCCGGCTTCCTTCTGCGCCTTCAACTCAGCCTTCAGTTTCGCCGGATCGCGCGCGAAGACAAAGCCGAAGCTGACCCCGCCTTCCTTGCCGATGGTCGCATGGTGCAGCTTATGCGCCTGCACCAGCCGCTTGGCATAGCCCTTGCGCGGCACCCAGTTCCAATAGCGCTGATGCACCAGCCCATCATGCACCAACGTGTAGATCACCCCATACAGCGTGATCCCGACCGCAAACCACCACAACCAGTCCCAGTAAAGCGAGCCGACAATATACATGGCTGCATTGATCGTTCCAAACACCACCGCGAACAGATCGTTCTTTTCCAGAGCATTATCATGCGGTTCGTGATGATCGCGGTGCCAGCCCCAGCCCCAGCCGTGCATGATGTATTTGTGGGCATACCACGCGAACAATTCCATCCCGATCAGCGAGGACAGCACGGTGAGTGTGATTTCGAGCCAGCTCATGCGGGCACCTTTTCAGCCAATTCAACCTGCGCCGCCCCGGCCCGTCGCGCAGCGGGCAGCGCCCACCACGGCACATCGGGGCGGCGGTGATGTTCCAGATGATAGCCGAAATGAAAGCAGGTGGCGAGGCTGAGAAGCGTGCCGAAATCGTCGCTGCGGGTGTTGTGGCGATCAGCAAAGCTCGCCGCGTCTTCCCCCGCGCGGTGGCGGTGCGGGCGGAAGGTGCCGAAGTAGAATAGCTGCAATGATGATGCGAGCGCGGGCAGGCCATAGAGCAGCACGATTTGCGCCATCGGAATCCCGATCACCAGCCAGTAAATACCCACCACGGTGTGGACATACAGGATCGATCGCCAGCCGAAGTAACGCCGGAAAAACGTGGCATACCAGCGCATAAAATCATCGGGGTGATGCTCATCAAAATCAGGATCGCCCGCGCGCCCCGCCAGCCTGTGATGGGCAAAATGTGCATCGCGCAGCTGCTTCCAGCCAAAGCCCGCATAGAGCGCCAGCAACACCGCACCGATGGTCGCATTGCAGCGCGGCCTGCCCGGCATCAGGCTGCCGTGCATCGCATCGTGGCAGACGATGAACACCCCGACCGAAAGCCAGCATTGCACCGCCGCCAGCGCCAGCGCGAAGGGCCAATTGCTCCAGGTGAGTTCAAACACGAACATCGCATAGGCGTGCAAACCCAGCCAGCCCCCGGCGATAGCCGCGCCCAGCACCAGCCCAACCGCGCTCTGCCGCGCACGCGCGAAAGGGGTGCCATGCAGTTTCATATTAAACAGATACGCCCAAACCCGTCATGCGGTCTCGTATAGAAGCCCTGCGCGGCGGCGCAATTGCGTTTCGTGGGAGTGGGCTTGCGCCGGTGTCTTCAATCGTCGCCCCGGGATCAGGGTCAGGGCAACTTATCGCCGCGAGTAGTGGGAGAGCACCAACCCGCGTCCATCGTCACCCCAGCGCAAGCTGGGGCCTAGGGCCGCAAATGGCAGTGCTCACCGCTTGAGAACCCAGCTTTCGCTGGGATGACGGATAATGGCAGGTTTTGGCATTGCACCGTGCTGCTGGGAATGATCGGGGTTGGGTGGATTTAACTACCCGTTATCGTCGCCCCGGACTGGATCCGGAATCCCGCTGCCTTCCTTATCCGGCCATCGGATGGGAAGAAGAAGCGGGATCCCGGGTCAAGCCCGGGAAGACGTAGAAAGGGAACAACCGCAACGGCGTCGCTTCCCGAACAGCCGCCTTACCTCGCGGGCGCAATATCTGCCATTCCGGCGCAAGCGGGTTTCGTATGAAACCGCCCTGCCCCGGCCTCACTCCCCTTGCGGAAAGAAAAACGCGCGCAGGTGTTCGCCGATGCGCGCCGGGCGCAGGGTTTCGGCGTCGATGCAGCACCAGCTTGATTGCACTTCGGCCAGCACTTCCTCGCCGCGCTTGATCAGCGTGGAATAGAACGCGCGCGCGCCGTTGAAGCGTTCGAGCACGGGATGCGCGATCACGTCATCTTCCAGAAACGCAGGCTTGCGGTAGGTAATCTCGTGCTTCAATGCGACCCACGCCTTGCTCGCCACGTCTTCGGCCGGGGCCAGATTGTTCCAATGCGCCAGCACCGCATCCTGCACCCAGTTGAGGTAGCGCGCGTTGTTCACGTGGCCCATGAAATCGATATCCGCCGCCTCAACCTTGATCGGGTGGACAAACGCGGATGCTGAGGGAAGGATTGCTGACATGGCTGTAAGCTAGCGGAGAATTATTACAATTTCCACCAACCATTGCCCAAAAATCGCCGCAATCTTGCCACGGCTCGACAATCATGGGTAAGGACGGGGCACTTACCCCAACCCGATGGACACAATCATGGCCAGCCGCCCGCGCACGCTATACGAAAAAATCTGGGACGCGCACGTAGTTGAAACCCGCGATGATGGCACCGCGCTGATTTATATTGACCGGCATCTGGTGCACGAAGTGACCAGTCCTCAAGCGTTTGAGGGGTTGCGGGTGGCCGGACGGCCGGTGCGGCGGCCCGAACTGACGCTGGCGGTGCCCGATCACAATCTGCCCACCACGCCGCGCCGTGATGCGAATGGCGTGGTGCTGCCAATTGCCGATCCGGAAAGCGCCGCGCAGCTCGCCGCGCTTGAACGCAACGCACCCGAATTTGGCATCCGCTACATCCCGGCGACGGCGAAGGAACAGGGAATCGTCCATGTGGTCGGCCCCGAACAGGGGTTCTCGCTGCCCGGAACCACCATCGTCTGCGGCGATTCGCACACCGCCTGCCACGGCGGCTTGGGCGCGCTCGCCTTCGGGATCGGCACCAGCGAGGTTGAACACGTGCTGGCAACGCAGACGCTGTTGTTGCAGCAATCCAAATCGATGGAAGTGCGCGTAAACGGCGATCTTGGCCCCGGCGTGACCGCCAAAGACCTGATCATGCACATCATCGGTCAGATCGGGGCGGCGGGCGGCAGCGGCTATGTGATCGAATATCGCGGGGCGGTGTTCGAACGCATGAGCATCGAGCAGCGGCTGACCGTGTGCAACATGAGCATCGAGGCAGGCGCGCGCGCCGGGCTGATCGCACCCGATGACGTGACTTTCGCCTATCTCAAAGGCCGCCCGATGGCACCTGCGGGGGCACAATGGGATGCCGCCGTCGCATACTGGCGCACGCTCCATTCGGATGACGGCGCGCTGTTCGATAAAAGCGTGGTGATCGATGCCGCCACTGTCGAACCCAGCGTGACATGGGGCACCAGCCCCGAAGACGTGGTGGCGATTGGCGGGCGCGTGCCCTCGCCCGATGACTTCGCTGACGAATCCAAACGCGTCGCGGTGCAGAAAAGCCTCGATTACATGGGCCTCACCCCCGGCACTGCAATGACCGATGTGCCAATCGAAAACGTGTTCATCGGGTCTTGCACCAATAGCCGGATCGAAGACCTGCGCGCCGCAGCTGCGGTGCTGAAAGGCCGGCGCAAGGCGGACAATGTGCGCTGGGCAATCGTGGTGCCGGGATCGGGTCTGGTGAAAGCGCAGGCCGAGGACGAAGGGCTCGACCGCATCTTCACCGCCGCCGGGTTCGAATGGCGCGAACCGGGCTGTTCGGCCTGCCTGGGGATGAACCCCGACAAAGTTCCGCCGGGCGAACGCTGCGCTTCGACCAGCAACCGCAATTTCGTTGGCCGCCAAGGCCCCGGCGCGCGCACCCATCTCGTCTCGCCCGCCATGGCGGCGGCTGCCGCTGTCACCGGGCGGCTGGCCGATGTGCGCTTGCTTGGTGTGACGTCAAACCCTTGAAACGCGCCCGCGCAAGGCGCATGGATATTCCATGACCGATAAGAAAACCCCGAAGAAACCCTCCGGCAACGCTACCAGCAACCGGGCCGCCATCGGCGCGGCGGCGATTGGTTCAGCAGCGGTGGCTGCGGCGCTGCTGTATGCAGGGCGCAAGTTTGCCGCCAAGAAAAAGCCGAATGAACCAACTCAGCCCGGCAAGATCCCCTCGGGTGAGCCGCCCGAAACCGACTGAGGACGAGGCACTGATGCACCCGCTTAACCGCGTCGATGGCGCCGCTATCCCGCTTGGCCTCAAGAATGTCGATACCGACATCATCATTCCGGCCAAATGGCTCAAGACCATTAGCCGCGAAGGGCTGGGCGCGGGCGCGTTTGAAACGCTGCGGGCCGAACCCGGTAATGTGATTGACGATCCCGCCTATTCCGGGTCGCCGATCCTGATCGCGGGCGACAATTTCGGCTGCGGGTCAAGCCGCGAACACGCCGCCTGGGCGCTGGGCGATCTCGGCATCCGGGTGGTGATTGCGCCGAGTTTCTCCGACATCTTTTCGGGCAACGCGGTCAAGAACGGGATTCTGCCCGTGGTTCTGCCGCAGGATGCGGTTGACCGCCTGATGGAAGTCGCACGGCAGGGCGAACCGATCACCGTCGATCTGGAAACCCAGACCGTGACGACGCCCTATCAGGATCGTTTTGCCTTCACGCTCGATCCGTTTCGCCGCGATTGCCTGCTGGGCGGGCTTGACGAAATCGCCCTGACAATGGCGCGCGGCACGGCGATTGGTGCTTTCGAAGCGGCCCGCACCAGCGATCAGCCATGGTTGATGCGCGGCACCGCGATCTGACAATTCCAAGGGAGAGACAATCATGAAAGCCATCCGCAGCCACACCACCGGTGGCCCTGAAACGCTGACCCTCGACGAGATTGACGCGCCCACCCCCGGCGCTGGCGAAGTATTGGTCGCGGTCAAGGCCTGCGCGATCAACTATCCCGACACGCTGATCATCCGCGACCTGTATCAGTTCAAACCGCAGCGTCCCTTCTCTCCCGGCGGCGAAATTTCCGGGGTGATCGAGGCGGTGGGCCAAGGCGTGACAGGCGTTGCCGTGGGTGACCGGGTGATGGCGGGGATTGGTAATGGCGGGCTGGCCGAAAAGGTCGTCGTGCCTGCGGGCCGGATGTTCCCGGTTCCCGATGGCGTGCCGTTTGAAAAGGCCGCCAGCCTGCTGATGACCTATGGCACCACCATCCACGGGCTGAAGGATCGCGGTCATATCAAGGCGGGCGACACCGTGTTGATCCTTGGTGCGGCGGGCGGGGTTGGCCTGTCGGCGGTGGAACTGGCCAAGGCGTTCGGCGCGCGCGTGGTTGCCGCTGTCTCGTCCGAAGCCAAGGGCGAAGTCGCCCGCAAGGCCGGGGCGGACGAGGTGGTGATCTACCCGCGCGGCGACATGGACAAGGATGCGTCGAAGGCGCTTGCCGCAGCCTTCAAGGCGGCGTGCGGCCCCGATGGCGCAAACATCGTCTATGACATTGTCGGCGGGCAATATTCCGAACCCGCACTGCGCGCCATTGCGTGGGAGGGCCGCTTTCTGGTGGTCGGCTTCCCCGCCGGGATCGCCAAGATGCCGCTGAACCTGACCCTGCTCAAAAGCTGCGACATCTGCGGCGTGTTCTGGGGTGCCTTCACCGCGCGCGAACCCGAAGCGTTCCGCGCGCAGGTGGATGAACTGTTCGCGCTGATGAAGGCGGGCACAATCGATCCGCTGGTATCCGAAACCTTCCCGCTCGCGCGCGCGGGCGATGCCATCGCCAAGCTGGAAAACCGTGAGGCGGTGGGCAAGCTCGTCGTCACCATGGAATAGCGGCCCACGCGGGCGGCTTGCCGCTTGAAGCCGTGGCCTGCCCCCTATATCCTACACATTGCATCCGCTTGCGAAGGGACACTCACATGACCGATTTCAAAGACCGCGAACGCGCCGAAGAAGCCAAGTTCGCGCTGGACGGCGAAACCGCCTTCCGCATCGCTGCGCGCCGCAACCGCTTGCTGGGCGAATGGGCCGCGGGTCTGATGAAGCTGACCCCCGAAGAAGCCGACGCCTATTGCAAGGCGGTGGTGCAGGCCGATTTCGAGGAAGCGGGCGACGAAGATGTGATCCGCAAACTACTGGGCGATCTCACCGCCGCCGATACCAATGTTTCGGATGCCGAAATCCGCGTAAAGCTTGACGAAATGACAGTCGAGGCACGCCGCCAGCTGCTCGGCGAAGTGTGATCTTGCGCATCGGGGAGAGCACGCCATGCCGATGACCGCTGCTGCCATCGAAGACGCGATCATGACCGCCCTGCCCGGCGCGCGCGTGGAATTGACCGATCTGGCCGGGGATAATGATCACTGGGCGGCGACCGTCACCGCGCCGCAATTCGCTGGATTAAGCCGCGTTGCCCAGCACAAGCTGGTCTATGCCGCATTCGGCGGGCGCATGGGCGGCGAACTGCACGCCTTGCAAGTAACCACCGTGGTCCCCACGTAAACCGCACCATACTTTGAACCTCATATCAGGGCTGCCCGCAACATGTCTGACGCCAATTCCCGCATTTCCGATCTCGTCACCAGCAATGATGTCGTGTTGTTCATGAAAGGCACGCCGCTGTTCCCGCAATGCGGGTTTTCCAGCCGCGCGATTGCGATCCTCGACCATTGCGGGGTCGCCTATGAAAGCGTTGACGTGCTGCAGGACATGGAAATCCGTCAGGCGATCAAGAGCTTTTCCGATTGGCCAACGATCCCGCAGCTTTACGTGAAGGGCGAATTCGTCGGCGGCAGCGACATCATGATGGAAATGTTCGAAGCGGGCGAATTGCAGCAGCTGATGGATAAGATCGGTAATGACGCAAAAGTAGCCGGAAACGATCGGGATTGATTTCGGCCCAAGGGGCCGCAAGCGCGACTGCGCGCCGGCCGGTCAGGCCGAGAGCCAAGCAGCGCGGACGCGTTGCGCCCGGCGCCTGAGGGCAAAGCAGAAATGTTCTCCCAACGAAAAACCGCCCCGCAGGACCAGTGCGGGGCGGTTTTTATTTTGGGGAGGCACGATCCGGAGACCAGGAAGGATGCGCCTCTCATTGAAGACCATTGAGACAGTAATCGTTATGCACAGCGCGTGCCAAACTTGAAAAAGCGCAGTATTCTCACGTTTCTCTGATTGCCTGACCGTTCGCTGCGAAGCAAATTGTAAACCATCCCGACACCTCTCGGCCAAATCGGCAGAGACACCCTTTGCCCCTTGGCAAGCGCTTGCCACAGGGCCATGCTTTGCCGCGATGACCACCGATTCCCGCCCTCAGGGCATCCCCGCCGCAACCATCATCATCTTCCGCAATGCCCCACTGGGCAGCGCGCCGGAAGTGCTGATGCCAGAAGTGCTCATGACGGTGCGTTCACGCAACATGACCTTCGCAGGCGGAATGGCGGTGTTCCCCGGCGGGCGGGTCGACCCGGCGGACTTTGCACTGGGCGAAGCGGTAGCGGCAGGCGGCGGCATGACGCCAGACGAAGCCGCGCATCAAATCGCGGCGGTGCGCGAAACGCTCGAGGAAACCGGGCTGGCGCTGGGCCTTGCAGGAAACATCAATGCCGAACGTGCTGCGCAGGCGCGGGCGATGCTGGCCGAGGTGGGCGCGCTTGCCCCGGTGCTGGAGGCGTTCGGCTGGAGCCTCGACCTGTCGCAAATCACGCCTTTCGCGCGCTGGTTTCCCAAGAACGAACACATCCCGCGCGTTTATGACACGCGCTTCTACCTCGCCAATCTCGGCACCGGCGCGGTCGATGTATCGATTGACCATGCCGAAAACACGCACCTGTTCTGGACATCCGCCCAAGGCGCGCTGGACGCGGCGGAACGCGGCGAGATCAAGCTGATCTTCCCCACCCGCCGCAATCTGGAACGGCTCGCGCTGTTTGCATCATTCGAGGAAGCCAAGGCCCAGGCCGAAGCGATCCCGGTCAGGACGATCATGCCGCAAGTGGTCGAACGCGAAGGCCAGCCGTGGCTCACGATCCTGAGCGATGCCGGTTATCCGGTGACAGCAGAATTGCTGGAGAACGTGGCGCGGGGATGAGGCGTCGCCTTGCACACCCCAAATGCCCAGCCCCTAGTGGCATTCTGTGCAGACTTTCGGCGGCTTTACCGCTCGTCATTGCAGCGTGTGGAGGTAGGCGATCAAATCGGCGCGATCCTGCGGATTCTTCAACCCGGCAAACGCCATCCGGTTGCCTTTGACCAGACCCTGCGGATTTTCGAGATAGGCTGACAGGGTCGCATCATCCCACGTGAGATTGGCGGACTGCATCGCCGGGGAATAGGCAAAACCAGCCAGCGATGCCGAAGCCTTGCCCGTAATTGCATGAAGCGATGGGCCCAGGCCGTTCTTGCCGGGTGCGATGCTGTGGCACGCCGCGCATCGGGCGAAGAGAGTTTTGCCGTGGGCTACGGGATCGTTAGCCGCAGCAGTAGCGGGTTCGGGGGCTTGCGCTGGTGCAGCAGCGACAGGATCGGTCTGCGTCGTGCTTGAGGTATCCGGTGCGTCGGCGCTCTTCCCGCAGGCAGCAAGTGCGAAGGTCAGTGCGAAAAGCGGGGCAAATATGCGTCTCATGTGGAAGTTCCTGATTGAACGGGCGTCATGGATTTTGTGCGGGTAAGCGGCAATGCGCGTGGCCGCGCGTTGAAAAGCAGCGGGATCGTCCATGCCATGGCGAGGCCGATGGCGAGGAACAGGAAGCCGAAGCCCAGCCGCCACTGGTCATCGATCAGATAATTGTTGCACAATCGAACCGGCGAATGAGTGAACAGGAAGGCCATGAACCCCGCCATCGAAACGGCCTGGGCTTTCAGGAAACCGCGCAACAAGGCGTGCGCTTGCCGCCAGCCAATCGCGAGAAGGGCCCCGATCAACGGGACCGACAGAAACTTTGCCAGTGTCATCAATGGAAAACTCACCGCGCCATCGATCGAGCGGGGCAGCATCCAGAAGGCAATGCCGAACAGGGCGGCCAGCAATGGCGCAAACCCGCCCTGCGCCCAGCGCCATTCGCAGCGCGGTGAGAGCAATACGCCGCAGAGGCCGAGCATGGGCAGTTGCACCAGCACGTGCAGCACGGGATCAGCCTCAAGCGCGCGGTTCCCTAATAGGCAGGAAAGCATGATGATGGCGGCCAAGCCCGGTCGCAGGCGACGCTTCATCGCACGGCCTTTCGTGCGGCGGCAATAATCCCTTCGAAATCACCAGTGTCGTGGATTGCGGCCAGCTTGCCATCAGCCGTCACCACATGAACCGCAACATTGTGGGTATAGCCGCCCATCCGGTCAGGGATGGCGATCACGCCGAAGTCGCTCAGTATTTGCGGGAGCACTTCCGGTCGCGGGCGCGCGATGGTCCACAGCGCGTCGTCGGCATCATGCCGCTCCCCATAGGATTCCATCCGTTCGACCGTATCGAATTCGGGATCGAAACTGACCGACATCAGCGTGACCCGATCAGCAAGCCCGGCTTTCCTGACCCTGTTTCCCAGCCGGAACATGTCGGCCCCGGCTGACTGGCACAGCGTCGGACAGGTGGTGTAGATGAACTCAACGAGAGCCACTTTGCCGCGGGCATCAGGGATTGTGGCCGATGCGCCTGACATGGTTTCCAGCGCAAAGGGCGAAACCGGCTGCGGTGCGCGCTGAACCGCGAGACGCCGCGCGCTTTCCGCTGTCAGCGCCTGCCCGCCATCGGTTGCCTGCCACAGCAGCCCGCCCCCGGCAGCAACAACCAACAGCGATGCCAGCAGCGCCTGCATCGCATCACCGCCCCGACGAGTTTTTCAGCCCCAGCAGATAGCGCAGCACAAACATCGCCGCGCCCAGGATAACGAGCAGGGCAAAGCCCGTGGCGATCTGGCTTTGCAGCACCCATTCCGGCGCATGCACCGCCCAGCGGCGCGGCACCGACAGCGCACCTGAAACTAGGAACATCAGCGTAAATCCTGTTCCGCCGAGAACATAGGCGCTGAATGCCGCCCAATTGAAGCCGCCGGCAGCCTTGTGCTCCGGCTTACCGATGAGCCACATCATGAAGCCAAAGCTCATCGCCACCTCACCCAAAATGAGATAGGTGTGAAAATGTCCCGGAACCCACTGAGTGTTGTGCATCACCTTGTTGACCGAAATCATGCCGTCGATGATCGCCGGTACCGACCCCACCGACCAGCCCGCAACCCCCAGAACCAGCAGCGCCGAGGCCAGATCCCAGCGCATGGCATTGGCCTTGCGCAGATAGACGATCAGAGAGAAGGCCGTCACCGCGAGCAACGGAATGCCCGACAGGTAGGAAACAATCTGGCCCATCGCCAGCGACCATGCGGGCATGACCGTGTCCTGCAACAGATGGTGCGGATAGACCGCCATGACAAACAGCAACACCAGCGACCATGCTACGGCAAAAATGCGCGTCGTTTTCCAAGGGGTGCCGGTATATTCCGGGATGATTTCGTAAACCGCGATCACCGCCATGTAGATGCTGGCGTTGATGAACACATGGCCGAAGAAATAGATCATGTTCTTGGCCAGCAAGGCATCGACCTTGAATTCAGGGAAATAGAGATTGACGAGGCTGCTGGCGAGAACCGCCGCGCCAACCACCGTGCCGATGGTGTTGAAGATCGTGGTTGCCATCGCCGCCACGACAGCGGGCGGCGGCGCATCTTCTACCGTGCCCTTGCCCATCACCAGCGGCCAGGCCAGCGCCCCGCCGATGCCGCCATAGCGCGCGATCAGCTTGCGCCCGACTTCGAGATAGAGCAGCAGAAATGCAACCCCGATAGCGACGTAGCCGAGCAGGAAAGCAGCCGCCGCATCCGTTCCCCAAACCCCGCCACTATTCGCCGGGAGCGGGAACAGAAACGTCCACGCGCCAGCATAGCCGCCGATGAAAATTGCGCCAAGGATCAAAACCACGCCGAGCAGGAACAGGCCGAGAAAAGCCCAGAACACCCCGCGCGCCAGCGGCACGTAACGCCCCATGAAATACCACAGAATGGCCGCCCCGGTCAGCCCGGCGGTTCCCACCATGCCCGCCCCATGCGCGGTGAGCAATTGATAGAACATAGCCGGATCGAGATCGATCAGATTGCCCTGCGCCGCACGCATGACAAAGCCGAAGATCATCATCAGCAGCAGCACAACACCCGCCAGCAACATGGTGAATTTGACTGCGCCAGCCTGTGGGCCGGGCAACCTTTGCGCAGAGTTGTTGTCCATCGTCCTGCCCTCCGTTTCAGTTTGCGGCCGCGACCGTGAATTCATTGGTCATCGCGTGGTGCGCGACTCCGCAATATTCCATACAGACGACGCGATAGACTCCGGGCTGGCGGAACACGTGTTCAACCTGATTCACATATCCCGGCATCGCCTGAGTCTGGAACAGCAGGCGATCCTGACTGTCCATTACCCCGAAACCATGGGTGACGTCGGTCGTGCGGGCGTTGAAGATGACCGGCACGCCAAGCGGCACGGTTTCACGATCAATTTCCCAATACCACATCGCCCCGGTCACGTTGACGGTGGCGCTTGGCCCATTAGCAGCGCTGATGGCATGCGGCCATGGCCGCAATGATACGGCAGTGACGATGACCCCAACCGCCAGCAAGGCATAAATGAAGCGCGTTCGCACAGCTTCACGCGGAGCGCCGGTATCAGGTTTGCGGCTGGCGCGAACAGCGCTGATAAAGAGCCCTGCAATCACTGCCATCAACACCAGGCTGATCAACAGCACACCAGATTGGATTGGCATCGCCCGCTCCTATTAACGCATTTCAAATGCATTAATACGGTTTGCAAGCGTCAGCTGTCAAATCAAATCAGGGTGAGGAATCCACCGGCAGTTCGCCCAGCAATGCTGCAAACCGCTCTCGATGCGGCGTCAGGTCTGACAGTTGATACTGGTCTAGACGGAGCAGAAAATCGGCAAGCGCGCGGGATAACGCACCCTGCAAGCCGCAGGCGCCCACCACAGGACAAGTGTTTGAACTTGCCTGCATGCATTCGACGAAGCTGTCGAGACTTTCCATCGACCGAACAACCGCGCCAACATTGATCTCCTCAGCAGGCTTTGCCAGCCTGAGACCGCCGCCCCTGCCACGCGTCGCCTGCACGAGTTCGAGCGCCTGTAGCCGGTGTGCGACTTTGGCCAGATGGTTGCGGGAGATGCCATAGCGGCGCGCGATACCTTCGACCGACATCTGCTCCCCAAACGACGACAGGGCCATCAGGATGCGCAAGGCGTAATCGGTTTGCAGGCTCAAATGCATCAATGGCGTATATGAGATATTGCTTTTCGTCTCAAGGAATGAAATAGAGGTATTTCATATACGTCTTTATGGGATATGTCATGGAACAGTCTGGTGCTGACGCACGTACAGACTCATATGCAGGCTCAGGGGCAAGGCCTCCGGTAAGCGACCATGCGCGGCGTACGCGCGAGGCCAAGCGGGAAGAAGCAGAATCACTGGGGATTGATTCCGAGTTCATCGCCCTTCTTGTCGAGCGTTTTTATGCTCGCATCAGAGCCGACGAGCTGCTCGGCCCGATCTTTTTGCAGAGGATTACGGACTGGCCTCAACATCTCGATAAAATGAACCGCTTCTGGCGATCGATCCTGCACAATAGCGGTGAATTTTCGGGCAATCCGATGGTCAAACACATGGCCATTCCGCGTCTGGAAAGCCGCCATTTCGAACACTGGCTCGCGCTGTTCTACGCCACCCTGTCCGATATCGAAACCTCCACCCAAGCCACCTGGCTGGTGGCTGACAAGGCCAGAATGATCGCCGACAGCCTGCTGACCGGCATCGAAGTCAATCGTCGCGGCATCGGCGGTGCTCGCGCTGGAAAGGAATTGCCCCATGCTTGATGATCACAGCCCTGTGATAGGGGACATCGAAGCGGTTGCCGACATGTCGCCTGACAAACCGCTTCCGCCCGACCATGAAACCAGCGGGGTGCAGCACGGTTTCCAGTTTCCTGCGTGGATATGGGGCGCGATGCTGGGGTGTTATGCGATATTTTTCCTGACCGTTACGCTGGCAACCGGAAGCGGGGGCAGAGCTGTCTTCGCCATCGTCGTTTCGATGCTCTACACAGCCATGTATTTTGGCGTCGCCACCGTCCTGTCCTCGATCAAGGGCCATGAAAAGCCATCGCCGCTGGCGCAGGGTAAGCCGTTGCAAACCTGGACCGGGCCGATGAGTTCATCCGCCGTTGCCGGGCAGGTTCTGGCCATCCCGCTCGCACTCGTCGTGTTCGGGATTGGGATCTTGCTGATCGTCGTGATCGTAACGTAACGTAGCGCGGCAATAATGTCCTACGGCGTGCCTTAACTGCGGCTACGTCGACGTGGCGTTGACTTGCTCTCAAATTATATGCATAGGACTACGATGCATAATGATGGCAGCCTTCTCGACGCGCAAATCAGCTTTGGGCTGGAACGGATCGCGGCCTATGCCCGGAAGAAGCAGTGGGCAATCGCAGAGCAATATGGCCTGACGCCGACCCAGATCGCGATTCTCGAACTTGCCGCAGCGCGCACCGATGGTATCCGCCTGACCAAAGCCGCAGCGCAAATCGGCGTATCCCAACCCACCGCCAGCGATGCGGCGGGGTCTCTGGTCGCCAAACAACTGCTTGAACGCGCGCCGGATCCTGGTGATCGCAGAGCCCAGCGCCTCACCCCGACAAAGCAGGGCGCGCAACTGGTTTCTCGCCTGTTGAGCGGCCATGCCGCTGTTACTGCGGCTGTCCCCCAGCATAGGCGTGCGAGCCTGTTTGCAGCATTGGCGCAAACCATAGCCACCCTCCAACGCGGCGGTGAAGTGCCGATCCAGCGCATGTGTTTGACCTGCAGCCAGTTTGAACGGTGTCGGCATGATGACGCAAAACTGCCGCACCATTGCCGGTATCTTGATCAGCCCATCGGCCCATTGGGCATGATGCTGGATTGCCCGGATCATATCATGTCCGCCGATTTGGAACCGGCATAAAGCTGCGGGCGCTGGCGCGACCGTAGAAACCTGATTGAACCATCGCTGCCTCCGCAAGGAGAGCGATACTGATCCCCGCAGGCGGGCGGCCTGCAACGAAGCGCGTGAAAACCCGCGTATAATACATAGGAGTCCTAATATCATGAGCGTTGCAACATTCTATCACGCCGGTTGTTCGGTGTGCGTCGATGCAGAACAGAATCTCGCCCACGCGCTTGATCCTGCGCGCTATACGGTTGAAATCGTGAATTTTGCCGACAACCCGGAACGCATTGCCGAAGCCGAAACGGCTGGCGTTCAATCGGTGCCTGCCTTCGTGATCGACGGGAATGTATTCCACGTCAACCACGGCGCTACGATGGCGCAGGTGAAGGGCGATTAATCCCGCGCTCCAGCGGCGGCATCTGCACAAGGTGTCGCCGCTGACGCTGCAATAACAGGGCGAACTCATGAACACGAAATCCAATCCCCCAGACTGGCAGGTCGCGCAATGGTTCAACACCGCCATGCCGTTATCACTTGCCGCGCTTTCAGGCCGCGCCGTCATTCTGGTCGCATTCCAGATGTTGTGTCCGGGTTGCGTAAGTCACGCGCTTCCCCAGCTCCAGCGCGTGCGCACCGCGTTCAAGGAAGCTGATCTTGCCGTGGTTGGCTTGCACAGTGTGTTCGAACACCACACGGCACAAGGAACCAGCGAAGCGCTGACGGCCTTTCTGAAAGAATATCGCATCACCTTTCCGGTGGGGATTGATGATCCGGCGGGTACGGGCGGGCTACCGGCGACAATGCAGGCATATCAGATGCGCGGCACGCCAACGACGCTCATCTATACGCGCGATGGCGGGCTTTTTACCCACCACTTCGGCCACATCGACGATCTGAACCTAGTGGATTGACTCCAACGTTTGGAACCCCCGGTTACGTGCGGCGATGATTTCGTCGGGGTCCGCCTTCCAGACGAAGGGCTTTGGATGGCT
>NZ_JBEPQB010000016.1:0-19683 GCF_040547625.1 Porphyrobacter sp. MBR-155 | reverse complement strand
CAGCCATCCAAAGCCCTTCGTCTGGAAGGCGGACCCCGACGAAATCATCGCCGCACGTAACCGGGGGTTCCAAACGTTGGAGTCAATCCACTAGGTCGCCGAAAGGATGCTTTTCGCCAGAATTTGTCTCTTTAGCGATCAAGCGATCGACCCTTGCGAAGAAATAGCGGGTAAAGCGTGTAGGAATATCAGTGATGGATGTGTTGCGAAATTGCCCGTATTCGAAGGAGTGAATTACCTCAGTACCCCTGCGCTTTGACAAAAGGTCGATCAGCTTTTCTTCAAATATATCGGGAATTTCGCTAGCCGAATTACCACGAATACCAAGCGAAATTTCAAATACTGCATCTGAGAATTCATTGCTGTCGTATGAGCGTTGCAGTCGCAAGAGTGAAAAAAGTCTGTCAACATGATGCGAAACGAGCTGAATTTTCTGATCTTCTTCCGGATCATTGACCGTGCAACTTGAGAGGATCAGCAGGTACTGGCTGTCCATTTCATTGAGGCCATTGTAGTAGACGGCCTCGTATTCGAGCTCCTCGTCATAAGCGAGCGTTAACAACCGATCATACAGTTTGGTGTAGTATTCAAGTTCTTTGCTCAAGAACTCTTTAACGCGCTTTGGATTCCGTTCAAGTTTTAGGGCCTTCTTGAGGTCTGGCTTGAACATCTCACGGTGATAATCATTGTCGAAGCGCTGCCCCGTCTTTCGCGTATCAGCGAATTTTGCCTTGAGATAATAGACGAAAAACGCGTCGATCTCGTCGTCCGCATGCTGGTTGACCCGTCCAACACAGGCTTCCCATTTTTCGTTGAAATTTCCTGACTCCAGTTCGAGCTTGTCGATCTGTCCGAGCAGCTTTCCCTTTAGAATCTCGTAGGGCCTCAACTTCACGCCGCGATCATTTATTACCTCGAAAACCATTGGCACGTCGGTTTGCTCTACTGAAAGGTTGATCAGGACGAGCCGCCGCAAGAAGTAAAAAACGAAAGTCTCGAGGCGGTGTAAATCCGTCAACCGTTCAGCCAGATAACGCGCGATCAGGCTATAGTTGTTTGCCATGTTTTCGGCGGTGATGCCGGTGTCGACGGTAATCGTCGCAGCTCCATCAAACAGTGCTTGCAGTGTTTCGGTATGGCGCTCGTGGTTCATCCAGAACTGCGTTTGATATCCTGCTTGCCCGGCAATCTTGCTGCTTATCCAGCCTTTCAGCATAGATTTATCTGCATCCGCACGGTGAAGCAGATAAATCAAGATGAGGGTCAGGGTCGTTAACCGTTGCTGGCCGTCGACGACATAAACACGGCCATCGATCGTGTTGGTGACGTAGGTGTTGAGATAATACCAGGGGTACTTGGCTGCCACCGATTCAGGAGAAGGATCGAGCGCCTTGTTCGCCTCATATGCCACATCGAACGCGTAGAAGATGTCATCGAGAAGGCGGCGGACCGGTTCCTCGGTCCACTTGTAATCGCGTTGATAGAAATCGATATAGTAGGCAGTCGTGCCAAACAACTCGTCGATATTTTGCTTGTCGGGTGAAATATCCATTCAGCTGCCCCAATAATATGCTGTTGGTAAACATCAAAACATGCCAAAATACGGTATAGAGAATGCGCCTACGCGCTCGAAAGTTGATACATGTAGGCCATCGGATTCTTGTCCATCGCCTTGCGCTGTTTCTCGTTGAAGCCAATCCCAGCATTGAACATGTCACACAGACTCCTCAGAGCTGGCTCAGCAGCAAGTCCCGCCAATCCACCAGCCAAAGCACCGAACGGTCCCGCCGCGAGGAAACCGCCAACTCCAACTGCTGCGCTCACTACAACTGGCTTGAGCACCATTTCCGTCTTGGCGATGCCTATGGCACGCTTCAGCTCGCTCAGGTGGCGAGCCATATCGTCCCGAAATTCATCGTTGATCTGGTCGCGTTGGTTGTCACTTTGGACGCTGCGCAGACGGGCGACATGTGATTGCACTGCATCAGCGTAAGCGTGCCTCCATGCCTTGTAGTCTCCACCCCTCCGTTCCCGCTCCTCTCTTCTCCTGAAATCAATCAACTTTTCGAGGGAAATTGCGCTAGCATCGATCAGTTCGAGGGTTATGGGCACGACATGCGATTGTGCCAGTACGGGTTCATCGCGGTCACCGATCAGGCCATAGGCCAACATCTTGTCCGTTACGCGGGCAAAAGTTGACCCTGCGCAAGCATCGGCCAACTTTGCCATGATGGTGATCCCCGCTTCATGCTCGAACGGATAGTCACCGTTTGCCAACGGACCCGCCGTCATGCGGTGTTCTGCTAGCATGTGCCAAGTTTCATGGTTCAGCTTTTGCGGCCAGATTTCGTAAGGACGGTCAAGACGCAAATCTTCCCGATATTGAATCTGCCGGGGCATGCCCGCGGCCAGCATCGCTTCGATGCTTTTGTGCGCCTGTAGCTTGTTAGCGTCGTCGGGAACCAGCGGCTTCCCAATCAGCTCCCACGCCCCGGCCATTTCGGAATTGCTGTATTCGATACGGTAACCGGCGAAAGGGACGATGACTCGCAGCTTGTCCCAAAGGAGCATGGCGGATGCCATAGCCTGAGGGGACCGGACCTTTGAGTCCGGGTAATGGATCGCGGATCGCATCGCCATCGGTCTATGCCTCCCGTTCCACTTTGAACGCCCCCGGCCAGCCGCCGTGGGTTTCGATCACCTTGTCGATTTCGGCAATGATGCGGCGGGTTTCGGTGAGGGCTGTAACCATGCGGCGGTAGTGGAGGATGTCGTCTTCGGTGAGGACGCGGCCTTCGGAGGGGTTCTTGCCACCCTTGGCGGCGCGGTCTTTCAACCATTTTTCGCAAGGCTGGTAGCCGCCGACGTGGAACTCGTACGTGGCCTTGGGCACATCCTCGAACCAGCGGGAAGCGTTGATCTTGACCTTGCCGTTTTCGTATTCGGGATAGCCCTTGCCGACCCGCGCCTCACCGTTGCCGCAGAAGCGGATTTCGGGTGTTTCGAGCGCCGGGGCCTCCTCGGGTTTGAGCAAATGCAGTCCGACCAGTTGGCGGCCCAGCGATACGAGATCGGCGAACAGTGCGCGCGATCCCGGCGTGGGGATGCGCGGGAAGGCTGATTTGAGGAATTCGGCATAGCGGCTGCGATAGCTGGGGGCATGCAGAACTGCATAATTGTAGTCGAACAGATCACGCGGCCCGATACTTTGGCGCAGGTCGCCGCGCCCGTCCCTTGGTGTATCGAGAAGTCCAATCTGTTCTGTCTTGGGCTTGATGAAGTCTTTGCCCAGACTGCCCTGCTGCCCGCGCGGAATGCCATCGTCGTAGGTCAGGTTGAGGGCTTGGCTGACACCTTGCGCCCAGCCGCGGTCGATGTTGGGTCGGCGATGTGCTTCGCCGACTGAGGGTTTGAGCCAAAGCGGAAATAGGTAATTTATCTCACCGGTTTTGTTGGAAATATAAGTGCCTTCGCTCCGGGTAGGAGCAACAAGCACATTGGCCCAGTCGCCGGTAGCTTGCGTACGCTGCCGTGTTGTCACCATTCCCAGACTGTCAGCATCAGTCATTTGATCCATAACCTCTGGCCGAGGCATGCATTGGAAGCCACGTGACTTTCCGGTGAAAATGGTACTGCGTATGTCGAATGGGCGGTATGAAATTGGTACGATGTGATCTTGCAGCGACTTCAGACCCCTCAAATCATTCTGTGCATATTCGACTTGCCAGTCGCGCGGTTCCTTTTTCTTCCTCACTTTGATGGTCAACGGGTTTGAGAAGATTTCCAGCTTCCATTCGGATGGTCCGCCGAGCCGGTCCCGCTCCGCCAACAAATCTGTCAGATCCCTCGCGAGGAATTCAGTTGCCGTTGCAAGCATTTCGGCGGGTGTGAATTGCACACAGAGATCATCGTTAGCGGTTACAATGCCCGCGCTGTTGACCACTTGAATTTCTGCCAGACCTTTGTGGCTGTAAAATTCGGCCTGCAAAGGATTCTCTCCACCGACCGTCGTTGCCATAGGCGTTAGTCGATAAATGGGCGGAAGCGGCGTCAACGGATTGCTGGCGTTTGCCAAGCGGTGGTGCTCCAACCAATCAAGCTTTCCGCCGTCGTTGTCGCCTTCGCCAACTTTGCCCAACAAGTCGTGCTGCGCGATTGCCCCTTCAGATCGAAGTCTACCGGCAATCGTGATGTTGGTGCCTTCCTCAATGGCGAACACGCCTTCATCTCGAGACCCATCTGGTGCGACTTCACGCTTGTTGATGTTGCCGTGGAGATCAACAATCCGAAGCTGCGGAAAGCAGTCGATCACCTCGGTGCGCACACCACGAAAGGTGGGACTGTCCAGCCAGCTGTTTGAGGTGATGTAGCCCATTACCCCTGCGCCCGAACGCTCGATCTGCCTCATGGCCAAGGCGATGAACTTCACGTAGTCATTGTTCAGCCATTTCGGGTTCTTTTCGCCCAGCGGCGTGCCGCGCACCTGAAAGAACCGTTGAATGATCTCACCGGCAAAGGTCAGCTTGCCCTTGACCTTGCTCGGGTTCATCGAGTGGCCCTTGTATGGCGGGTTTCCGACCACGACGGTAAAGTGCCCGCATTGTTTGGCTGCATTGGCCCGTTCCGCTTCCTGAGCGAACGCTACCTGTCTAGCGCGTTCGTCCAAATCGAGATCGCGCGGTGGCTGAAGCGAATTGGTGAGCAGGATATGCGCTCGCTCGTCCGAGCCGAAGGTATATCCGCTCTCGAACAGTTTCAGGCCAATCTTCATATGGGCGATGGAGTAGGCCGCCATCTTGAGCTCGAAGGCGGTGATGCGCGGCAGCAGGTGCTGCGGCACATAGTCGTTCCACGCCGCCTTGATCTGGGCGGCCGATTTGCCTTCGGCCTTCCACGTCTCGACCATCCGCTTGTGAATTAGATCAATAACCTCGACGATGAAGGTGCCAGTGCCGGTGGCAGGGTCGAGGATCCGGACGAAGGCAAGATCCGGATCGATGTGACCGGGAACAGTGATTTTCTTGTTGCGGGCAGCCAATTCGCCCCAAGTTGTCGTGTCAGCTAGGCCTAGCGGCAGGTCAAATTCGGTTCGCAGCATTTCATCAACACCGCGAACAATGAAGCCGACCACCGCAGGCGGGGTATAGAAGATGCCCGCGTCGACCTTCTGGTCACTGTCATACTCGCCCAGAAAGTCTTCGTAAAAGTGGATCACCGGGTCTTTCTTGGGGTTCCGGTTGCCGAAATCCTCCAGCACGCGGCCCATCTTGGCCTGATTGAGCATGTCGACAACGTCGCGAACGCCAAGCTCGTCGAAGTCCAGCGCCGAGCTCGTGTCTCGGCCGCCGAGGTGAAGGAAACTGGAGAACAGCTCCTTGAGAAACGGATTGGTGCGCGGCACCATGTTCTCGAGGCGATCCGCAACAATGACGCTGCGTCCTTCATCGTCGACACTGGAAATGCTTGCCGCGAGCAGACCATAGCAGATGGTCTGGGCGAACATATCGGCAAAGCCATCGTCATCCAGATCGTGAATGAGGTTCTTCTGGAATGCCTTGAGCATGACCCGCATCGGGCCTGTTTCCGTTTCGGCATCGAGCAATTGATTGACCCGAGCACGGATATCACCAGCGAGAGCGGCAAGTCGCTTGGCAAGTTCCTGCGCAGTGGTGATGACTTCGCGGTCGCCGACCGAGAATGCGCTGGCCCACTGGTTGCGCCAGCCCGCCAGGTCCGATTGGTCATCGGGCCAGGCGAGCTGCTTTGAGAGCATACTCGCCGCATAGCGATTATGCAGGACCGTATCCCGCGGATTCCAGCCTAGCACCTTCATGACCGGCAGATCGCCGGTCGAGGCTCCGTCATTGAAATGGACAAACGCTAGTTCCCGCTCGCCCGATTTGCCGAAATTGGCAGCAAAGATCAGGTCTCGCTTGTCCCATGCAGCGCGCTCCGCGCCTTTGCTTTCGCCGCGCTTGCTCACCACTAGTGCGCGCAGAATACGGCGCAGCACGGTGACCGACATGGTTTTGTTCTCGAACGAGAGGAAGGAGATGCCCCAAGGCTGGTTGGTCACGAGCGGACGGAGCTGATGGATTTCGCGCAGCTTAGCCGCGTCATCGTTCTTCAGTCCGAGTTCGTGCGGCTCATATTCGAAGACGACGTCTTCAAGCCCGTAATCCTCGGGGATCGGCCATTCAAGCTTGTCGCGAAGCAGATCGACAAGGCGGGGGAAGCTGTTGACCTTGGCCAGTTCTTCGGCGGTGATGTCCGTCATTTTTTGATAGGCCTCAGTTCAGTTCCATCCACGCCTTGAGCACCGGCTTGACGCCGAGCGGGGCCTGGACCTTGCGCAGGAAGGATTTGGCGATGTGCTTTTCCACCGCGATGCGGATGTCGGACAGCTTGGCTTCCTCCATCTGCGTAACACGCGGCGTTTCTGGGGTAGAGCGAATGGAGCCGACGATCATCGGCGCATCCTCGCGGATGTCTCCCGATGCAACATCATAGAGATACCATTGCACGTCACCGGCCTCGACCGTCCAGACGTCTTCGCCCGAAGCGTCGCTGGCTGGCTTGTCATGCGCAGGGCGTGCGTAGCAGAAGAACACTTGCCGGGTGCCGGGCTTGAGGTTCTGCTTTCCGGAAAAAATGCCGTTGGGAAAGGCGCTGACCTTTTCATCCAAGCCCGTATTGGCATTTAGCAGGTCCTGCCATTCAAGGTGCAGGTTCTCGTCGGGGCTGCGTTGGCCTTCGTACTGTTCGCTGAAATTGCGCAGGTCTTCGTAATCGTCGTCCTCGCGCAGCAGCTGCTTTCCTTCGATGCCGAGCGTTTTGGAGATCCGCAGGGTTTTGTGCGCCACCTTGCCGTAGAGGCGAAGCAGTTCGTCCAAATCATCGGGCGGCAGGAAGTTCCAGTAGGCGACGGTGCCGCGCAGGTCCTTCTGGTCCGGGTGATCGGCAATAATCCGAGCTTCGATGGCCGGGTTCATGCGCCGGTCAACACGGCCAATGCGTTGCATCAGGCGCACAGGGTTCCAGTGCAGGTCATAATTGATCAGACGCGTGGCGTCCTGAAGGTTCAGACCTTCCGACAGGACGTCGGTCGAGACAAGCACTCGTATTTCCTTGTCGCCCTGCTCGGCGCTGGAGCTTTCGTTATAGTAGGGGGCGAAGCGCTGAATTACTGTCGCGCGGTCGCCCTTGGTGCCGCTGTCAATCTGATCGACGCCTTCTATGCCCGCTTCCTTGAGTTGCTGAGCCACATAACGCGCGGTGTCACCGAACTCCGAGAAGATCAGAACCTTATGCTTGGATAGCACCGGGTCCTTGGTGAGCATCTGGATCAGCTTTTTCAGCTTAAGGTCTTGGCTCGGTTTGAATTTCTCCAGTTCATTGAGGAAATCCGCAACCTGCTCGAGATCGGCGAGCGTGTCGGCAATGATCTCCTCGACCTTGAAATCCTCGCGGGAAAGCTTGACGACCGCTTCCAACAGTTCAGGCGGAACCAGGTCGTCTTCTACCTCGTCCTCGTCAAACATATCCTTCTGCGGAGTATAGTCAAGCAGCTTGGCGTGCTTGCGTTTCCATCGGGTAAGCGATGCCTTTTCGTGTTCGGTCTCGCAGTGGACTTCCATCCACGCGAGCATTTTCATCATAAGTCGCCAGCAGGATTGCTCAAAGGCCTTTGCTGAACTTTCGAAGCGCTTGAGGAAACTGGTGCGGATCAGTGCAACGACCTGCTTAAGTCGGCCCCGCTCCAGCGCGGTGGCGACTTCCTCGCTATCGCCCTTATAATAGGCATATGGGTTGTAGATGCCGAGCACGAATAGTGGGTCACGTTTGTGGAAGGCTTCGGCTACCATATCGAGCAGCTTGCCGTAGGTTTGCCGGACGGAATATTCTGCGACGGTCGGTTTGCGCGGCTCTGGGAACATCACCTCCCCGTCGCCTTCGCGCTTCATGCTCTCCTTCACATAGCTGCGGCTACGCTGAACAACGAGCGCATCGAACAGCGGATCAGCTGACAAGCGTATGGACGCGGCAGCGCTGTTGAGCTCAAGCTGCTCCTCACCGCTAGTTTTGCCGTAAATTTCGGCCTCGATCTTCTTTTCGAGCTGACGGATGTATCCCGGCAGGGAGTGGATGCCGAGCGTGCCGCCCGCGAAATGGTCGGCCTGATGCTGGGTGAAGAGTTCCACCATGTGCTGGAAGTCTGTGAGGCGGTTGTTGATGGGGGTCGCGGTGAGCATGAACATCTGCTTGCCGTGTGCCAGATCATAGAGCCGCCAGTACCGGGATTTCCGGGCCCCATCGTCCTCACCCTTGGTGCCCGTGTTTCGAAAATGATGGGCCTCATCGATAATGATTACATCGGCTTCCTCGCCGACACGATCCAGCTCCTCCTGCATTTTTTCGCGCATCAGGTCGGTGTGGCTGAAAATCTTCAGGCGGCTGTAGCCTTTGAAGACATCGGGCAAGCGCTTGCGCAGCTCGCGCTCCCATACAGGCGTTTTGGCAGACTTGGGCACGAAGAGTGCGACATTCTTTTTCTCGTGCACGGCGAAGCGCTCGATGAGCATAAGGCCGATGAAGGTTTTGCCGAGACCGACGCCATCGCACAGGAACGCGCCGCCATACTTTTCAGCGCGTTTCAGGAGCCCACCATATCCGTCTTGCTGATAGCGGGCCAGAACAGGAAAAATGCGTGACGTATCTTTTTCCCATTCGCTGGCGGTTTCCTCATGCCCGAGAAAATACTGCTGCAGCGACCGGGCGTACACTTCGAACGGCAGATATTGTCGGACATGGCGTTCGAAGGCTTTGAGGATTTCGGACGTAACTTCTTCGGCTTCGTCCCAATGCTCGTTGTACCATTCCTGCAGCACAGCCACGGGGGCGCCGGTCACCTGGACATTTAGTTCGATGTTGTCGGTTAGGCCAGGCAACGTGAAATTTGACGATCCGACCAGCGCGCTGGAACCCACCACTTCCATGTGCGCATGGGTGATGTAAGCTTTCGCGTGGAACTTATCCTTGCGGTACACTCGGCATTCGATTTTCCCCTCCCGCAAAGCGGCAACGATTGCACTAACACCTCGCAGGAAGTGATTTTTTTGTTTTTCTGCTTCAAGGCTTCCGTCAAGCACTGACGATGCAGCAGCTAGGGCCGATTCAAATGCCTTTTTAGTTCTGCGGGAAACTTCATCCCCCATCAGAATACGAATCTTATCCAGCTTCTGCCACTCACCATCCAAAGCAAGCAGAGCGCCAACTTCAAAAAATCCAGATGCTATATCGATGCTTTTGGAGAGTTCGCACCAATCCTTAAGATAGCGGAGGGCTTTCCAGTCATCTTCGCTGTTATCGACGATGAATAGCTCACTTCCAACGCGTGCGCTGCTTCGTTTTGGCATTAAATCACCTCTCTCAGGAGCTTAGGCGGCGCAGCTTGGAATCGCAATGTGAATGGCGCTACCCTTCCGGGTGACCTGCTCTATCCGCTTGCGCGGACCGGGCCTGTAGTCCCGGCCCATCCGGGTGACGATCAGGAGCGGGTGCAAGCGGAGCGGGAGGTTCTGGAGGACGCGCTCTGTCCCGCATGGCCTTTGGCCATGCTCCTGAGGGCGCGGTGTTCCTGAGCTGACCCGCAGACGCTCTTGCCTCTCTCATTGCCGGACGCCCGCTGGCCCACTTGGCCCGCGCGCAGGGCGTCCGGCGGCTTCGCGCCGCGCAAGGGCGCCGTTCTTGTGCGGATCGCTGCGGCGATCCTTGAGGGGAACGCCAAGGGCTTTGCCCTCTCGTTCCCAAACCCCAATCGACCCCCCCGTGTTGCGGGCTTCGCCCGCTGGCCCGCGCCAGGGCATCGATTGGGGTTTTCCCTCCCCCTCCCATCCTCGCCGGAAGGCAGAGCCGCATGCCGCGTGTCGGATGCGGCTTTGCCGGATGGAGAACGGACCATGGGTGACCTGATCTTGAATTACCGCGCATGCGGGGCCGAGTGCCGGGAGGACTGGCTGCGCATGCTGGCGCATGACAATGGCTTGCCGCTTGTGGCGGTGCAGCAGCTGGCGGACGAGCTGGGCGAGCGCGAGGATTTCGGAGAGCTGGTGCGGCTGTGCGAATGCGGCGGGAGCCTTGCGTCGTGAGCGGCGCAGTGCTCTCCCGCGCCGAGCGGATTGCACGGCTCAATGATCTGTCGCGCCGGGCCATGGGCTTCGCCTGCGTGGTGATGGCGACCGAGGGCATTCGGGCTTTGTCCGAGGCCGACCAGTCGCGGCTGCGCGAGTTGGTCGAGACCTTCGATGCCTTCACGCCGTACAACGATCCCTATGGCGAGCGCGACTTTGGGGCGATCTATCAGGGGGTGGACGGGGTCTGGTCGACCTTGCGACCTGTCGATGTTGCGGTGACCGTGTTCTGGAAGATCGATGCCTATGACCGCGAGCTGCGGTTCGGCAGCGAAGACCCTGCCGATCCCGCCGTGACCCGGCGGGTGCTGACCATCATGTTGGCGAGCGAGTATTGATATGGCTGGCCTGTCCCACACGGTGGAACCGTCACGCCTTGCTTTCGGTGCGTGGTGCCACGCCAGCGAGAAGCGGATCGGCGAAGGCGATATTCGGGCCAGCTACAGCGCCGACCGTATTGGCATGGGTCAGCCCATCCGCAAGCCGTTCCGATACGGTGGAGAGCTCTGGGCCTGCATTGGCACAGGTCCTGCGGGAGCCGAGGCCTACCGGCTTGTGCACCCGTCCCTCTATGGAGGCATAGCGCGAACCTATCATGATCGGTGCCGGGATGGCGATCGTGCGCGCGGTGATCCGGCAGGCTTTTATGACGGCATTATCGTGCGTCACGCCGGACGGGAACTGGTGATGGCCGGTCCGCCCGCCACCTTCGTGGCGGGCGAGGAGGCGCAGCTGTCGCTGTTCTGAAGCTGCGGCAAATTGCGGGGCTAACCCTTCGCGGCGCTGGCTTCGAGCGATGCGGCAATGTCGAGAATCGAGCGCGCGAGAACCATCGGATCATCCTTCGATGGCAAGAACCCGCGCCGCTTCCAGAATTGCGCGGCCTCCTCATCGACCGCGTTGACGATCAGCGCCCGGCCACCGATCAGCGCTGCGCCTTCGGCGCAGCGCTGCAAAGCATGTTTGAGCAGGCCGGTGCCGATGCCTTTGCCCCGCCATTGCCCATCGGTCGCCAGTTGGCCCAGCAGCAGGCAGGGCAGAGGATCTGGCGATTGACCGGTGCGGATCGCACGCGGCAGGCTGGCTGGGACAACGGCGGTTGGCGCGAGGCCATAGAAGCCGATCACTTTCCCCGCGTCATGGACCACCATGACGGCGGTGAAACCCTTCTTCTGGTTTGAGAGCGCACGGGTGCGCAGCCAGTTGTCGAGCGACGGCTTGCCGCACGAGAATGACGTAAGATCATGCGCTTCGCTGAGCGGCTCGGGTGCGGAGATTTGCACGGGAGCGGCCTATTCGGCAGCAGGCTTTGATTCCCAGGGAGCAGGCCGCTTCAGCAGCTCGACCATTTCCGGCACGGGCTTGGCCGGGCGGTCGAGCATGTCGACGAAGGCGGCGAAACCTTCGGGCGACATGCGAATGAGCGTGTTCTCCATGATCACCTCTTCTGCCGTCCGCACAGCCGCATCGCGCATGAATTCCGTGCGTGACCGCCCCCGCAGGCTCGCCGCGCGGTCGATGATCGCAATGTCGGCATCGGCAATCCGCATCGACAGCGGGTGATCCTTACGCTGGGTCGAACGAGCCATGATCAATCTCCTTGAGGCTGATCTAGCACAATGTATTGCATTTTGCAATACGGAGTCGATCCTGACGGCTGGGCTGGGAGGCGGCAGTGCCCCACGCTTCCCTTCGGTGTGGCGACTTCGTTTTGGGCACCCGGACTGGCCGCACGCGGGCGAGGGTCAATGTCCGGCCCGCGCCGGTTCCTAGCAGTCACCCGTGTAGGACATGACCCCGCGCCCTTTGCCGCGCGGCCCTTCTGTCTGGTGCAACGAGCCACCAACACGAAAGGAACATCTCATGGCCCGCACTACCCAAGCACCCGCACCCGCCAGCGCGCCCGAGCCCAAGGCTCCGGATTTCATCGCCTGGCATGTCAGCAATCGCGGCGAGAAAGCCTTCTGGACCAAGGTCGGAGCCGCCTGGTTCCACCGCGACAGCAAAGGCCTGTCGCTGCAGCTCGAGGTCGTGCCGATCAATGGCCGGATCGTGCTGCGGACGCCGCTCGACGACGAGACCAAGGAGGTGCAGCCGGGCGCTTAGCGCCCGGCGATGCCGCGTAGATCACATAACCGGCGCACGACTTTTGTTTCGGTCCTTCAGCTACCATCGAACGTCTGGCGAAAAATCGCATCTTTCTCCTTGATAGCCTTGCGCTTCATTTCGCTGCGGCAGCGTTCCAAATCGGCCACGAGACTGTCGATTGCGAAGTCAATTTCCTCATCTGCCAAGCAGTTCACTGTGAGACGCTTAACCGATGCAGCGACCGCCGCGCCATGAATGCCATATTCAATTTCGAATTTTCCGGGCATCGGCTTGCCTCCATGTTTGCCGCTAAACGCAATGGCGAGACAATGGCCTGTATCGTCATATAATTCAAACTAACACACGGTCGTGCGGGCTTGTGCCGCAGCCCTCTCATCCTTGGGTCTTACCAGACTTGGCATGGACAAACCTAACACCTTGTGCTAGGGAACTGGTATGAGGGCGTTCAAGGGCAAACAGTTCAGCCGTTGGGCAGCTGCAGAAAAAATAAGTGACGCCGATCTGTGTCAGGCGGCAACGGAAGCTTTTGCGGGTCAGGTTGAGGCTGATCTGGGCGGCTACCTGTTCAAGAAGCGCATTGCCCGGCAGGATGGTGGGAAGTCTGGTGGTTACCGCACAATCCTGGGGTTCAGAAAGTCCAATTCATCCCGGATTTTCTTTCTCCATGGTTTCCCCAAGAATGTCCGGGCTAACATCACTGTGCGGGAACGCAGTGCGCTGAGTGCAAACGCTTCTGCCCTGATCGACACAACAGATCGGCAGATCGAAGAATTGAAGGCGATAGGTACGATCTTGGAACTGGAGTGCGGAACATGAGCGACATTCTCGAAATGGCCCACGACATGGCCAAGGACCTCCATGCCGTTGGGGCTATGGACGCCATCACCATGCGGATGATGGACGAGCTGTGCCTGCCGAAGAAGCGCACCTTCACAGCTGCTGACATCCGCCGCATCCGCAGTCGCACGCGGATGAGCCAGCCCATATTTGCTGCCATGATCGGCGTCGGTGTCAGCACGGTCGCGCAATGGGAACAGGGCAACAAGAAGCCCGGCGGATCATCGGCGCGCTTGCTTGACGTGATCGACCGGAAGGGCATCGAGGCCATCGCGTAACCGTAGGGCACGTCTCATCCAAAATAGCATTCGAGATCAATTCACGAGCTTGAGACGACCGCGCCTTGCCGATTGGATGGCCTTGCTATCCGAAGACATGCCAACAGTGACCAGCCCCGCTCCTGCAACGCGGTCCAACAATGATTTTCTGTTGGCAGTGTTTGGACCCGAGGGTCGCGTAAAGACGGCTCGGTTGAAAACACGGGATTGGCAGCGCAAGATTGCAGGGCTTCAGTGGTCTCAAATGTCAGCAATTCCGCGCCCCCACTTCAAGTCAGTAACGCCATTTCGAGCTGCATAGCACCGCCGGATCGCAGGCGTTCAGCCCTCGCCGCCGCTTCACGTTCAATCATGGCGGCCCAGTCGTGCATCACCTGCTTGCGCCGTTCGAACAGCTCCGACTTGTTGTAAACCCGCATGATCTTTGAGGTGGTGGCGGTGGCGACATGGTTCAGGATGCGATCCACCACTGCAATGTCGGCGCCGAGAACCTCGCATGCCAATGTGCTGAACGTGGTCCGCAAATCATGGATGGTCCAATGCTCCATGTCGACCGGCTCCTGCCCGGCGACTTTCGCCGCTGCAATACGCCGCTCGCGGATGATCCGGTCCAAGCGACGCTTGGCCTTGGCATAGCCAGACACTGACGTATCGCCGGTCATGCTGAAGACGAACGGGCTATTTTTCGGGCGGTCCGACGCCGCCAAGGCTTCCTGGATCAGAGCGACGGCAAGGGGCGACAACGGGACACGCAGCGAATTGCCGCTCTTGGTTCTGTGGCCGGGCAAGGTCCAGACAGCGTTGTCGGGATCGCCATCGGCAACGAGGTCAAGTTCGGAGACTGGCATTGCCGCCACTTCCTCACGGCGCATGGGCACCACGATCAGCAGACGGTAGAGCTGGCCGAAGGGATAACCGAGCTCTCCCATGGCATCCCAGATTTCCATAAGCTCATTGAGTGAATGGAACCGGTCGCGGGTGCGCTCCTTGGCGGGCTTCTTGATGGTCGCTGCCGGATTGCTTTCCACAATCTCCTGATCGACACACCAGTTCATGAAGGCTTTCACGTATGCCAGATTGCGGTTCGCCGCCATCGGGGCCTTCTACGCATGCTTGCGAACGGCATCCACGATGTCGGTCCGTGTGATCGATGTGATGTCTTTCGAAGCGAACCGCTTCAGTACCCCCGATTTCCCGTCGAGGGCGCGGCGGCATTGCGACCCACGCCGCAATTGCGAAAGCTTGAGGCGTTCATAGTCGTCGAGCACGTCGGAAAGCTTGCGCTGCATCCGCGCCGCCCGCTCCGCCTCGCGCTTTGTTTCCCGCTTCTCCTCGTTGGGATCAACGCCTTCGACAACTTCGATATACTTTGTCCGTGCTGCTTCGCGCGCATCTGACAGGCCCATGCCCGGCCACGCGCCTAGCTTGATCCGGGTGCGCTTGCCATTGCGCAGGCGGGTACAAAGGAGCCATGTTGCGGATCGCTCGCCAGCCCGAATTCGCAACCCTGCTACCCGATCATCGGCAAGCTCCATCTGCTTGCCCTTGACCATGCGTGCCCGTGTGATCAGGGTCTCGATTGCCTGCCTGTTGAGCGGTTTCACCATAATTCGCGCCAGTGCCTTTTCGCTATAGGCTCCATATAGGCTCCACTTTGCGGAAGGACAACGCTCACCATATCCGCACCCAACCGAACATTTTTCGACAGGACACTATGACATAACTTATAAGTTTATCAGTAATATAGGGAATGCATCTAAGAACAATTCTGGGCAAAATTGAACACCCCTGAACATCCCAAAAATGGCCCCCTGATCAAACTCTTAATCAGCGGGTCCTAGGTTCGAGCCCTAGTGCGTCCACCACTTCCCATTGAAATTCATAGAAAAACCTGCGAGCCAAAGGTAACGGCTTAGGCGGCCCTGCCGATTAGGTATCAGATTAGGTAACTTCGAGGGGTGAAGCCCTGTCGGATCAGATGATGAGGATCGGGCAGGTGGTAACCTTTGAGGCTCGACCATTCGAGTGGCATTCTCTTGGCATCCGTGTCCCTTTGTGGAATGGCATTCGGGAAAGGGGGACCGCGTGACGATACCTAGTTACCAAACGCTCATGCTGCCAGTCCTGAAGCTCGCTGCGGAGGGCGACTGGCGAGTCCCGAAGGCGGCGGAGGTTATCGCCGACCAATTCGAACTCTCGGAAGAAGAGCGCGAGCAGAGCCTGTCCAGCGGACGCCAGCGACTCCTGCACAATCGTATCCATTGGGCGAAGGTCCACATGATGCGGGCAGGGTTGATTGAAAGCCCCCAACGCGGCGTGTTCCGTGCGAGCGACGAGGGAAGAGCCTTGCTGGCGAAGAACCCCATCTCAATCGATAACGAGACGCTGAAATCCTACCCAAGCTTTGTCGAGTTCCAGAAGGCAGGATCGGCAGGGCAGACGAAAGCGGAACAGCCAGTCACAGACGCTGCGTCCGTTTCGTCGGCTACCCCTGAAGAGCAGATTTATGCAGCACAAGCAGTTCTCCACTCTGCATTGAGTGGCGAACTTCTTCAGCGCATCCTCGACAACTCACCCCTTTTCTTCGAGCAGCTCATCGTCGATCTATTGGTGTCCATGGGCTACGGTGGGTCGCATCAAAACGCCGCGCTCAAAGTAGGCAAGAGCGGCGATAATGGCGTCGATGGGGTGATTGACGAGGATCGGCTGGGCCTCGACCGGATTGGACTTGTACCGGTTTCGTGCCGGTCACTGATCTCATTATGCCACCTTGGCTTCGAATGCGAGCGGGCTGATGCCGCCCAGATATGAATGGCGGCGGCGGGTGTTGTAGAACCCGTTGATGTATTGGAAGATGGCGGCCTCCGCCTGACGCCGGGTTGGCCAGCTCTGCCGCCAGATCAATTCTGCTTTCAAGGATTTGAAGAACGTCTCGACGGCTGAGTTGTCGTAGCAATTACCCTTGCCGCTCATTGATGGCCGCAGGCCGTAGGCCTGCAGCTTCTTCTGATAATCGTAGGAGCAATACTGGCTGCCGCGGTCGGAATGGAACATGCAGCCCTCTGGCGGATTGCGGAGGCGTACAGCCATGTCCAACGCCCGGATCGCCAGATCCTTTTTCATCCGGTCGCTGACCGCCCAGCCCACAACGCGGCGGCTATGCAGGTCGAGGATGACGGCCAGGTAGAGCCAACCCTCCTGCGTCCAGACATAGGTGATATCTCCAGCCCATTTTTGGTTGGGTGCCGCAGCAACAAAATCGCCGTCGAGCCAGTTCGCCGCAACGCCCAGGCGGTGGTTGCTGTCAGTGGTTACCTTGTGCCTGCGCGTGCGAACCGGCTTGATCCCATTGATCCGCATCAGTCGGCCGACCCGTCGCTCGCCGACATCGAGACCTGCCTCTTTGAGCTCCATTGTCATGCGAGGACGACCCCCGGCCTGCGCCGGGGCAGGCTGCACTGCCAAGGCTCAGACTATATTGCTCCCGGATATGGGCCAGCACCCTCATGTCTGTCCGGGAACGCTGGCTGATCGGCCGCGTGCGCCATGAACGATAGCCACGAGGGCTGACCTGCATCACCCGGCAAATCGTCTCCACCGGCCACAAATGACGCCAGCTCTCCACGAATGCGAACCTCACGGCCGCTGGCTCGCGAAGAACCGGGTAGCCTTTTTTAGAATCTCCCTCTCCTCCTTGAGGATCCGGTTCTCCAGGCGAAGACGTTCGTTCTCGCGGGCCATATCTGCCTGCGGCGCGGCTACCAGATCAGAGGGCCGGTACTGCGACACCCACTTGCCCAGCGTCGACAAACCTACGCCCAAATCCGACGCCACACGCCTCCGCGACAGCCCACTGGTCAGCGCAATGCGCACCGCCTCCTGCTTGAACTCTTCTGTATGTTTGATCATCTCGCCGGTCTCCTTGATCGAGTGTTAAACTCTCAAGTGACCGGCGCAAAACCGGTACAAGTCCATTCAAGTTCACAACGTCCAACAAGCAGCTGAACTTCCTCCAGCACATCATGACTATCATGGAAGCGAATGGACGTGCCGGAGTGGTGCTGCCTGACAACGTGCTTTTCGAGGCGAACCGTGCCGGAGAGGGGATTAGGAAGCGACTGCTAGAGGGCTTCAACTTCCACACCCTGCTACGCCTGCCGACCGGCATCTGGTATAGCCCCGGTGTGAAGGCAAACGTGTTGTTCTTCGACAAGCGCCCTGCCTCGCGCGAAGCCCAGACCAAGGAACTCTGGGTATATGACTACCGCACCAACGTCCACAAGACGCTCAAGACAAAGCGCCTGGCCAGCGCGGACTTGGATGACTTTGTCGCTTGCTACCATGAGCGCAAGGAGACCGAGCGGTTCCGCCGCTTCACCTACGACGAGCTCGTCGAGCGCGACAAGCTAAACCTCGACATATTCTGGCTGAAGGACGATAGCCTCGAAGACATCGACAGCCTGCCAGAGCCCGACGTGCTGGCTCAGGAAATCATCGACAACCTTGAAGCCGCGCTGGAGCACTTTCGCGGGGTGACAGAGGAGCTTGCCGTCGCAGCGGAGTGAATGAGCGGTTGATGCGATCGGAATGGGCTTAGTGCCGCCATAGCGTTTGTGTAATGCCGTGAAGATGGACGTCCTAGACCATACTGCCCACTCGCACCCGGATGGAGCCAATCAGGCCATCATCCGCATCTTAAGCCATCCACGGGAGGAGGGACTCAAATAAAGATATTTTTATCTTTTTATATCAGATCGTTGTCAGCTTCCGCTATCGACATAGGCCCCCAATTAAGCCCCCAACTTTGCCAGTGAGCCACTCAATCTGGTGCATAAACGTAGATCTTGCCGTGCATGATCCGGTATCCATACCCTCTGGCCGTCGCTTCCGAGGAAATTTTCTCGGAAGTGACGCCAGCGGGCAGAGATGAAATGGTCCGATATATCTGCCCACCCGGCTTGCCCAAGGATTTTGCCGACAAAATTTTCTCGATGCTCTTGATCGTCATAGCCAGCCAATCAGTTCGGCGATTCGTATCGGATAATTTTGCAACAAACTCAATGAGGGATTAGCTCTTCTCAATAATGACCGCGTTTCCGTTAGCGGTGACACCAAAGACGTATGGCAGATACAATGTCCCGCCGCCGGAATTAGCAGTCTCTGGGTCAAGCGTCAGATAGTCGAAGTCAACTCCAATTACAGCGTTGCAACCAAGATCAAAAGCAGCTTCTTTAAGTTCAGTCAGTGCTTTACGCCTAATGCTTGCCAATGAAGTCATAAGACTTTCACCCACATCGGTTACACTCGAAAAGAAGCCCTGACTTCCTCGGTCAATTTGAACAACGTCGTCGCCGGAGATATATCCAGAATACTTCGTGATCTTGTAACCATCAAAACTGAACCCGGAGGTAATGAGCATACCCGCTAATGCTTGCTGCTTCTGCTGGGCAGCAAGATCCTTCTGCTCGGCCATTCGCTGCTTCTCGGCGTTATCACCTGCTACGCGCGCTTCATGATCTATTAAATACGCCTGGAATCCCGTGACCGCTTCATCAACATATTCGTCATCAATCGACACCCCCCCATCAATCCAATCCACGACGGTATGCCAGACGACTCTCTCAGAAATTTCTCGAACAGGTTCTGATCAATGCCGTATTGATTGGAAATATCCTTCGTCTTCATTCTATTCCCCCCTATCTTAAGTATCGCAAAACATCCGTGTTTGTTGGGTCCAAATCCAATATCAAGCTGGCGTAACGCCGTCTATTTTCAGGATCGCTCGTGCATTTTGCAAGAAGCTCCTGAATATCGTCATAGACCGATATTATAGCCCCTTTTTTTGACACGTCTTCGGGACTCGGAACAAATTTTAACCGGCAATACGCACAAACGACATAGCCTTTTTCGTCAAATAGCTCGTTGCTACCGCATTTCGTGCATTCAATCAGCTTCATAGGAAACCATTCTCTAAGGATTCTACAGACCAAGCGCCTTCGTCTTGGCGGCGATAAACTCAGACTGATCAATCAAACCCGCATCTAAAGCGCGCTTTAGGTTTTCCAACACGGCTACCAAATCTTGGCCCGGTTGAGCATTATTTTCAGTCCGATCTGTAGATGGCGCCTTCTGCATAAGCTCTGACAGCCCAACAGACCCTGCGGCGATGCCCATGCCTAGTGGATTGACTCCAACGTTTGGAACCCCCGGTTACGTGCGGCGATGATTTCGTCGGGGTCCGCCTTCCAGACGAAGGGCTTTGGATGGCT
>NZ_JBEPQB010000015.1:0-63145 GCF_040547625.1 Porphyrobacter sp. MBR-155 | reverse complement strand
CCCGCATCGGCCTTGGTGGGCGAAGAGGGGAAGGGGTTCCGCTACATCCTGTCAGGCATGAACGCCGAACGCATCCTGATCGCGGCGGAATGCATCGGCGATGCCAAGTGGTTCATCGAAAAAGCCACCGCCTACGCCAAAGACCGTAGCGTGTTCGCGCGGCCCATCGGCCAGAATCAGGGCGTGCAATTCCCGATCGCGCGCGCCTATGCCCAGATGCGCGCGGCGGAACTGATGGTGCACCACGCGGCGCAGACCTATGATGAGGGCGGCAATCCCGGTGCGGAAGCCAACATGGCCAAACTGCTCGCCTCCGAAGCCAGTTGGGCAGCAGCCGACATGTGTGTGCAGACCTTCGGCGGGTTCGGTTTTGCCGAGGAATATGACGTCGAACGCAAGTTCCGCGAAGCGCGGCTTTATACCGTCGCTCCGATCTCTACCAACCTCATCCTGTCCTATCTGGCCGAACACGTGCTCGGCCTGCCGCGCAGTTATTGAAAGGGAGCGTCTTTATGAAGATCGATGGTTCGACCGCGGCTGTCGTTACCGGTGGGGCATGGCACCTCGCTAGGGCAGGGGAGTAGTGTCGTGACCTACGCCTATATAATCGATGCGGTGCGTACGCCGCGCGGGATCGGCAAGCTGGGCAAAGGCGCGTTGGCGCACCTCCATCCGCAGGATCTTGGGGCTACGGTTCTACGCGCCTTGCGTGACCGCAATGACCTCGACACCAGCCGTGTCGATGACATCGTCTGGTCTTGCAGTCAGCAACGCGGCAAACAAGGTGGTGATCTGGGCAGGCTCTCCGCCTTGTGGGCAGGCTATGACGTCAAGGCAAGCGGGGTGACGCTTGATCGCTTCTGTGGCGGCGGGATTACCAGTGTCGGCTTCGCTGCCGGCCAGATCATGGCAGGCTTCGAAGATGTTGTCATCGCCGGCGGCACTGAAATGATGAGCCATCATGCCGAGGCCGATAGTTGGGAGGAGGGGACGGGATTTGCCCGGCTGGGTCGTGCACGCGGCAATGAGGAACTCTACCGCGACCATCCGATATCTGCTGTGGGCGTAGCTGCCGATGCCATTGCGGCGATGGAAGGGATCACGCGGGCCGAACTGGAAGCGCTCGGGGTCGACAGCCAGCGCAAGGCCA
Organism: Porphyrobacter sp. MBR-155; assembly: GCF_040547625.1. Classification (NCBI taxonomy): domain Bacteria; kingdom Pseudomonadati; phylum Pseudomonadota; class Alphaproteobacteria; order Sphingomonadales; family Erythrobacteraceae; genus Porphyrobacter; species Porphyrobacter sp. MBR-155. The sequence goes on along the minus strand of NZ_JBEPQB010000015.1, from coordinate 61,995 downwards.
AGCTGGCCCGGGATGACGGCCGCTTTGACCGCAGTATCGTGCCAGTCAGTAATCGTGACGGCTCGCTCGCGCTCGCGCATGACGAGTATCCGCGCCCGGACACGACATCGGAAAGCCTGGCCGGGCTCAAGCCAGCCTTTGTGGCGATGGAACAGGTTGCAGCCGCCACCGATGGCACAACCATGCGGCAAATGATCGAGCGCAAGTACCCGCAGCTCGAATGGGAGCCTGTCCATCACGCCGGCACCAGCTCGGGGGTCGTCGATGGTTCGGCAGCTTTGCTGCTCGCGTCCGAGCAAGGTTTGAAGGACAATGGCTGGAAACCCCGCGCACGAATAGTCACCGCCGTCAACGCTGGTGATTGTCCGACCCTTATCCTTAATGCACCCGTACCCGCTGCCCGCAAAGCGTTGGCGCGGGCCGGGCTCAGCGTTGAAGATATCGACGTGTGGGAGATCAACGAAGCCTTTGCGGTTGTGACTGAAAAGGCAATCCGTGATCTCGGCATCGATCGTGCCAGGGTGAACATCAATGGCGGTGCGATTGCGCTTGGGCATCCCATTGGCGCAACTGGCTCGATCCTCATCGGCACAGCTCTGGACGAGCTGGAGCGATCAGGCGGTCGATATGCCTTGATCACAATGTGTGCCTTTGGCGGCATGGCTCCGGCCATCATTATCGAACGTGTCGATGCCGTCGTGCATTCTTGAAATTGAAAGTCGATTGAAGGGAGATCGAAGTGCCAGGTGTGCTTGACGGCGTGACCGTTATCGAATTCGCCGGATTGGGCCCCGCGCCATTTTGCGGCATGATGCTGGCCGATCACGGCGCGCGTGTAATCCGGATCGAGCGTCCGGGTCACGCAGGTCGCTTTGGCGACAGCGGCAATCGTGACATCCTGAACCGTAATCGCGAACGGCTTGAGCTGGACCTCAAGCAACCCGAAAGTATCGCGCAGATCATGGAGCTGGCGCAAAGTGCCGATGCCCTGATCGAAGGGTATCGCCCCGGCGTGCTGGAGCGGCTGGGGCTTGGTCCGGATGAGCTACTGGCAATCAATCCCCGGCTTGTGTTCGGCCGGATGACGGGCTGGGGCCAGGATGGCCCGATGGCGCCGATGGCCGGGCATGACATCAATTACATTGCCCTGTCAGGGGCGTTGCACACCTATGGCCGAAAAGGCGAGAAGCCAACGTTCCCGGTAAACGCAGTCGGCGATTTCGGCGGGGGAGGAATGATGTTGGCGTTCGGTGTCGTCGCCGCGATTCTCAACGCCCGAAGCACAGGTGTCGGTCAGGTGGTCGATTGCGCGATGGTCGACGGTGCGGCGATCCTGTCGGCCATGACCTATACCTTTTTCGGGAACGGCCAGTGGCGTGACGAGCGCGGGGTCAACCTTCTCGATTCCGGGGCTCACTTCTACGACACCTATGAAACTGCAGACGGGAAATGGATCTCGCTCGGTTCCATCGAGCCGCAGTTCTATGCGCTGCTCATCGAGAAGGCCGGCCTCGCTGATGAACCTGACTTCGCGCAACAGATGGATCAGGAGCGGTGGGAGGGACTGAAGGAGCGCCTTGCACAACTGTTCCTTACCAAGACGCGTGACGAGTGGTGTGCCGTGATGGATGGCACCGACATATGTTTTGCCCCGGTACTGAGTCTAGCAGAGGCGCCTCGTCATCCTCACAATGTGGCCCGGAGCACGTTCGTTGAACAGGGTGGCATGACGCAGCCCGCACCTGCGCCGCGCTTTTCTGCCACACCGGCACCCAGGCCTCGGCTCGCATAGTCAGGCCTTAGTCCATTTCACCCATTCTCGGAGGGCAAACGAACCATGAACCAGATCGGCACAACTGAAGTAATAGATGGGGTCGGGATTCTCACGATCGACTATCCACCGGTGAATGCGCTCAGCGTGCATACGCGGCGGGCGCTAGATGAAGGTTTTCGCCAGTTCGCGGCTGACGATGACGTAAAGGCCATAGTCCTGATTTGTGCCGGTCGCACCTTCATCGCCGGGGCGGACATTTCCGAGTTCGGCAAAGACATGGGCGGACCAAGCCTGCAGGACGTGTTCGAGATAATCGAAAATGGCGACAAACCGGTTGTGGCGGCCATTCACGGAACCGCGCTGGGTGGTGGCTATGAGCTGGCGTTGATTTGCCACTACCGCATCGCGGTTCCCAGCGCGAAGGTCGGCTTGCCGGAGGTGGCTCTGGGCCTGTTGCCGGGGGCCGGGGGAACGCAACGACTACCGCGCATTGTTGGCATCCCGGCTGCGCTGGACCTTATCACCGGCGGAGCTCCGACTGGCGCGCGAAAGGCGCTGGAGTTGGGCATGATCGACGCGCTCGCGGAAGAGGGCAAACTTCGTGAAGACGCCATCGCATTTGCAGCAGACCTGATCCAAAAGGGCGGGCCGCTCACACGAGTCAGGGACCGGCAGGATAAAGTTGAGCCCTATCGCGGCAAGCCCGAGATCTATTCCGAATACCTGGCAAAGCACGCGCGCGCTTTCCGCGGGTTCAAGGCGCCTTTTAATATCGTCAAAGCTATTGAAGCGGCGGCTGAACTGCCATTTGAGCAGGGGATCGTGAGGGAGCGGGAACTGTTCCAGGAACTGGTGACCAGCACCGAAAGCGCCGCCCAGCGATATTATTTCTTTGCGGAGCGGCAAGGTGCAAAGGTGCCTGATCTTGCCAAAGATGTGCAGCCTTTGCCGATAGCAAAGGTCGGCGTCATTGGTGCAGGCACGATGGGCACCGGGATTGCCATGGCTTGTCTCGATGCGGGTCTGTCTATCACGATGGTCGAACGGGAAGAGGCTGCTCTCGATCGTGGTGCCGCGACCATTGCCGACACCTACAAGAAGCAGGTGGAAAGAGGGCGGCTAAAGCCGGATGTGGCAGAACAGCGGCTGGGGAAGCTTGACACTGCGCTTTCCCTTGATGCCGTCAAGGAAGCCGACCTGATCATCGAGGCGGTGTTCGAGGATATGGGTATCAAGAAGGGCCTCTTTGCCGAACTGGATTCAATAGTGAAGCCCGAGGCGATCCTCGCTTCCAATACCTCGTTCCTCGACCTCAACGAGATTGCTGTTGCGACATCGCGACCATCGCGTGTCGTCGGCCTGCACTTCTTCTCGCCAGCCAATGTCATGCGTCTGCTGGAAATCGTCCGCGGATCGGCAACGTCAGATACCACGCTCGCCACTGCCCTGAGTTTCGCCAAGAAGATTGCAAAAGTCCCGGTCGTCAGCGGGGTGGGGCCGGGCTTCATAGCCAACCGGGTCATGGCCCCGCGCAGCCAGCAGGCGCTGCAACTGGTGCTGCAGGGGCCTGAACCTGAGCAGATCGATCAGGCCATGTTTGATTTCGGGTTCGCTATGGGACCCTTCGCCATGGCGGACCTCGTCGGGCTGGATGTCATCGGTCGTGGCTCAAATGAACGCACACTCCAATCGGATCTGATAAAGATCGGGAGGCTTGGTCAGAAAAAAGGCGGTGGCTTTTACGATTACGATGCCAGTCGCAAGGCGACGCCAAGCCCGGTGGCCGCTCGGGTCATCGCGGATTTCGCTGCTGCGAAGGGCGTATCGACCAAGATCGAGTTTACGGCAGGCCAGATCGTGGAGCGGATGCTTTACCCGGTGGTCAACGAATGCGCCAAAATTCTCGATGAAGGGATTGCTGCAAGGGCCAGTGACATCGATGTCGCCTGCATTCTTGGCTATGGCTGGCCGGTCTACAAAGGTGGCCCGATGTTCTGGGCCGATACTGTCGGGCTGGGCAAAGTTGTTGAAGGCCTCGAAGCAATGGGCATGGAGCCGGCCAAACTGCTGAAAGAAAAGGCCACGAACGGCGAAAGCTTCGCGCGCGGCTAGGATGCAAGTGCGCGAACCAGATCCTTCTGCTGCTTCTGTCGAACCACGGCTTGCTGCAACCGTTCTGCTCGTCCGCGATGATCCGTTCCAGGTGTTGCTGGTAAAGCGCAGTGCAATTGGTTCGTTTCCGTCCCGCCGCGTTTTCCCGGGCGGCGTTGTAGAGAGGGAAGATATGGATGAGAGGTGGCGTAGCCTCTGTCGAGGCGGGGATGACCTCAACGCTTCCGATCTGGCATTTCGTATTGCAGGCATTCGTGAATGCTGGGAGGAAGCTGGCGTTCTGTGTATGGTCAATGGTGATCTCGATGGCCTGTCTGGTTCGAGAAGCGATGGTCTGTTCTCGCTCATGGAACGATGCGACGTGCATTTCGATCTGGGGCACATGGCTGACTTCGCCCACTGGGTGACGCCGCCGACTGCCCCAAAACGATGGGATACGCGGTTTCTCCTTGCCCGTGCGCCGCGTGATCACATCCTGTGCTGCGACGGTGTCGAAACTGTCGCAGCGGACTGGGTGGAACCGAAAGAGGTGCTGGAGCGCGATGCGGATGGCATTCACGGCCTCCTTTTTTCGACCAAGGCCAATTTGCATCTGCTGGCCCTGTCAGATTGCGTCGATGATGCACTTGAGGCTGCTCGCAATCGCCCTCTCTTTCGAGTGACACCGTCCGCTCAGCGAAAGGACGGCAAGTTTCTCGTTTCGATTCCATCTGAAGCCGGATATCCGGTCAGTGAAGGGTGGGTTGATGATGCTCCCCGGCTCTAGGCGATTGGCCTAGAATTCATCGATCAATCAGCTGGCGCGGTGTTAGTGGCCGAGCGCATCCACGGTGGAAATGTCAAACTTGCACAAGTTCAACAATTGCCGCCTGTTCGGCCATATAAGGCATATCACTCCCGCAGAGGCAGAAGCCCACTACTATTTGGCCGAGGAGGACGTGACTTGAGCGAGGAAACCGAGATGTCTGGACTTGTAACGGTTTTGCGCCGGTCGCCAGAGCGTTTAGAGCTCGAGGGCAGGAGACCGACGAGATGATGAGCGTTCCGAAGAGTTCAAGCAAGAGGCGGTATGGATCGCACTGACCAGCGGGCTATCGCGTGAGCGCATGGCCAAGGCTTGCTGTCACTGGCCATGACAACCATCGCGGGGAGTGCTAAATGCCAGCCTTCAAGATGGGCGCGATGGCCAACCAAAGTCCCGCCTTTATCCACAGAAGCACGGAGTGTTGGGGGCCAGATTGGGGGCCTTTGAATTTGCTCATTTCAAATATTGAATTGAATTCAATTGCTTGTGTAGCTTATTGGCTTCCCTTCACCCATTAGAGTAAGTCGGTGGAAACAGCCGCAACTGCGCGCTCTGTGGGGAATGCCTTGCAAAGTGGCAGCGAGTTTGCGATTCCGCGCTTATGCAGATTGGTCCTCGCGGTGGGGGCATGGCGAGGGGTGCTGATTGATAATGGCCGGTTATGAGGTTTCGCTAGAGCGCACGGCTACGCGGTGGAAGCAGAAATTGCGAAAATTCTTCGGGCCATGGGGCGTCTTTTTCCAAGGTTTTCTGGAGCATCCGGTGATGGTCGGTTCGATCATCCCGTCGTCCCGCTTCACGATCAGGAAGATGCTTGGGCCCGTTGATTGGGGCCGCTGCAAGCTGTTCGTTGAATATGGCCCCGGGGTGGGCACCTTCTGCCGCCCGGTGCTCGACAAACTGCGGCGCGATGGAACCTTGATCGTCATCGATACCAACAAACTGTTCATCGACTATCTCAATCGCACCATCAGCGACAGCCGCTTCATTGCCGTCCATGGTTCGGCGAAGGATGTGGAGGAGATCATCCGCGCGCATGGCCACGATCAAGCGGATTATATCCTGTCGGGCCTGCCATTTTCCACGCTGCCGGAGGGTCTTGGCCCCTGCATTGCCGCAGCTACCCATCGCGCGATCCGGCCGGGCGGGGCGTTCCTTACTTATCAGTTCAGCAAATCGGCCCAGAACCTGACCGCGCAGTATTTTGATCGGGTGGACAGCGGCTTTGAATTGCTGAACATCCTTCCCTGCCGCCTGGCCTGGGGCTGGAAGGACACCGAATAGGGGGCGGCGTTTCCACCGCCCCCGATTTCGGCGGGTTGCCCAATCGAGCGCAGGCGCACGTAGGCTATGCTGTCGGTTCCGGCCGATCAGAATTGGAAGGTTTCCGATGACCACCCCACGCGAGTATTTTGTCAGCCATCTTGAATGCGGGCTCACCGGCACACGCCATGAGGCTGGCCAGATCCATGGATTGTCGCCAGCCGGACGGCCGCTGCTGGTGCGCTATGATCTGGATGCCCTGCGCGCGGCGGTGACGCGCGAAACCTTTGCCGCGCGCCCGGAGACGCTGTGGAAATGGCGCGAATTGCTGCCTTTGGCCGATTTTTCCAATCGTCTTGAACTGGGCGAGGTCGCCACTCCGATCCTGCCGCTTGAACGCACGGCGGCGCGGCTGGGCGCACGGGCGGTGCTGGTCAAGGATGAAGGCCGCCTGCCGACCGGATCGTTCAAGGCGCGCGGGTTGGCACTGGCGCTGTCCATGGCCAAGGAGTTAGGGGTTGCCAAGATCGCCATGCCCACCAATGGCAATGCCGGCGCGGCGGCGGCGGCCTATGCAGCGGCGGGGGGAATCGAGGCGGTAATCTTCGCCCCGGAAGAAACGCCCGAAATCAACATCCGCGAAATCGCGGCATACGGCGCGCGGGTTTACCGGGTCAACGGCCAGATCGATGATTGCGGCAAGCTGGTTGCGGCAGGCAAGGACGCGCAGGGGTGGTTTGATCTTTCGACGCTGAAAGAACCCTACCGGATCGAAGGCAAGAAGACGATGGGGCTGGAACTGGTCGAACAGCTCGGCTGGCGGGTGCCCGATGTGATCTTTTATCCGACCGGGGGCGGCACCGGGCTGATCGGGATGTGGAAAGCCTTTGCCGAACTCGAAGCGATTGGCCTGATCGGCCCCGAACGTCCGCGCATGGTGGCGGTGCAGGCCGAAGGCTGCGCGCCGATGGTGCGCGCCTATGAGCAGGGGGAACGTCACGCTGTGCGCTGGGATGATCCGGCCACCGTTGCTGCGGGCATTCGTGTGCCGCAGGCGGTGGGCGATTTCCTGATCCTTGACGCGGTGCGCGAAAGCGGCGGGTTTGCAATTGCCGTGTCCGATGCTGCCATCGAAGAAGCGGTATCGGCGGTCGCCCGCGAGGACGGCACGTTGCTATGCCCGGAAGGCGGGGCGACGCTTGCGGCCTATGAAAAGGCGCTGCGCAATGGCCTGGTCAGCGCGGATGAGGAGGTTCTGCTGTTCAATTGTGCATCAGGGCTGAAATATCCGCTGGCCGATCAATCGCGGCGGCTTGACCGGCATCAGCCAATCGACTGGGCCAATTTGTGATCAGCTGAATTCTGCGCCCCATGCTTATACCAGCACGCTGAGATGCTCACGCATCACGCGCTGGAATTGCTCAAACGCCGCACAGGCTTAACCAAAGCGCGATGAGTCAGACTCATCGCGCTTTGGTATTACTCCGCTATTCGCTTGGCCGGGGTGATGGTTTGCGCTGCGATGTCATCGGCGTGGAACGGCAGGCGGTGCCAGGCCTTGGCGGCGTAGGCGTTGGTCTGATCGGTGAAGTGCGCGGAGGCCGGGTCGGTCGACTGGCTGTAGCTGAGGATCGCGTCGACCACCGGGCCAGCATCATCAAACCCTACGATTTGGATATAGCTGGTTCCGTGCACCGGCACCAATCCGCCGCCGGGTGCAGGGCGCGCGTCCTGATAATTGAGCACGCCTGCGGTGCCGGGGCCGCCGTGGATGGCGATGCGCTGATCACCGTCCCGCCATTGTTGCACGCTGCCCCATTCGGCATCGAGCGCAATCCCGGCGGCATCAAGTTCGGCCACCGCATCGCCCAGCGCGGCCAGCAGTCTGTCACCGATGGCCGCGGTGTTGAGATCGCGCGGGGTGTTGACCGGATCGGCGGCATCGAACGGCACCGCCCACAGTCCGGGGATGCGCGCAGCCTTGGCCCAGAACGCGCGGAACAGCGCCGCGCCCTTGCTGGACGCTTCATAGCGGCGATCCCAGCCCGCCAGCGCGGTGCAGCCGCGTGATGGCTCGGCAGCGTCCGCGCACAGCGCCAGCAGCGGTTCCAGCGTCATATCAGCGGCCAGCGTCTTGTTGGCGAACACCATCGCCTTGGCCCGCGCCCGGTCAACCTTGCCCGCTGCCAGCAGCGCCTCGGTTTCGGTGAAGTTCGACCGCACCCGCAGAGTCAGCTCGCTGGTATGGCCGCCAAGGATTGGCGAAAGCGCGGCGTGCGGCATGCGCGGATTGCTGAGCCAGTAGCTGTTGTTGGAGTTGGTGAGGTATTCGCGGGCGATGGTTGCGGCCTGATCGCTGGCGGGCATCAGTCCCGGTTCGGGGGTGCCGGGGGCCACGTCCCAATCACATTCCGCGCGCGTGCCGTCGAGCAGCGTGGCGAGCGAGGCGAACAGCCCGGAAATCGGGGTGGAACAGGCGGCGATCTTGGCTGCCGAAACATTGGGAACAGCGGTCACATCGGCGTGCAGCGCATCGCCGTGGCGATCCGCCGCGATGGTGTTGACCCACGGAATGCCGAGCGTTTCGCTCACCGCTGCGTTGATCTCGCCCACGCTTTTCGCCTGACCGATCCGCAGCCAGGTGTCGATCGCGCGCATATTGCCGCGATTGGCATCCTTCATTGCAAAGGCACTGGTCGCGCTCCACGTTACGCCCGATTGCGGGGCGACGAACACGGGGCCGTGGCGGGTGGAATAGAGCGTGCGGGTGACGTCCGGCGCGCCATCGGGCATCGGCACGGTCACGGTAAGCGGGGTCATCGCCACGCTTTCACCGTCGACCATATAGCGCGTCGGATCAGCCGGATCGAGCGTCAGCGCAAAAAGCGTGAAATGCCGCGCGGCGGTGACGGTGTGCGTCCAGGCGACATCGCGGTTAAAACCCAGCGTCGGGATCGGCGAACCGGCAATGCCCACCCCCATCGCGTCATAACCATCAGGGCCGCTGACGTGCATCTGCCAGAACCGGCTCGGCCCGTTCCACGGGAAATGCGGATTGCCGATCAGGAAGCCGCGCCCATCCGAAGTGGCATCGCCGCCGAATGCCCAGCCATTGCTGCCCAGCCCCAGCTCGTCCGCACGGGGAAGCGTCTGATCGAACCGGGCGAGCGTCTTGCCCGGAGGCGCGGCATTGGCGATGCCAGATGCCAGCGCCAGCGAACTTGCCAGCAGCATCTGTTTTTCGGTGAGGCGCAGCACATCATCAAGCGTGATCGGCTGCACCCAGGCCTTGCCCCGGCATTCGGCGGGCACACCCTCCGCGCCAGCATCTTTCAGGAAGCGGTTGTAGCCCGCGACATAGCCTTCGGCCAGCAACAGCGCCTCACGGCCTTGCGATTTTGCGCCTTTGCGCAGCATCGGCAGATCAATCATCGCGCGGAAGAACACGTCGGAAGAAAGGTTGTCGACCTCCTGAAAGCCCAGCACTGCCTTGGCTTCCGGCCCGAAATGCTGCGAGCGCGTGCCCGCCACGGTCGCGAATTCCTCTGCCAGCAGGCACAGGTTATCTTCGGCATAGGCATAGGCGACCCCGTATCCGACCCCCTGCCAGGTATCGGCGGTGATATGCGGGATGCCGAAAGTGGTGCGGGTGATGCTGGCTTCGTATCGGCTCTTGGCCTCAGCCTCGGCCACCGGGGTCAATGCCAGCGCAGCGCAGCCAACTGCCAGAACCGCAATCCGCTTCATCGTCTCTCTCCCGCATGCCTGTTATCAGTTGTCGGGAGAAACCTATCGGCAAGTGCTGGGAAAAGTAAAGGGGCGCCCTGCCATCCCGGCAGGGCGCCCCTTCATGCCAGCAATTGTGCCTGAGATCAGAACGCGGCCGTAACCGAGAACACTATGGTCGCATCAGCGATCTTGCCGCCGTTCAGTTTGGAAAAATTGGGTAGCAGAAATGCGCTGTCGGCAGCCGAGATGTCGGTGTCTACATAGGCGGCTGACAGCGTCAGCCCTTCAATCGGCACAACATCAATGCCCAGCGACCAATCGAAATAGGTGCCGGTCGGCGCGATGCTGGTGCCATTGGGGCCAAGCCCGGCATTGCCATCCGAATAGCCGATATGGGCATTCAGCGTGACCGGCGTACCGGAAATGCCATAGGCCGCGTCGCCATACAGGTAGAGGTTGTCTTCCTTGTCGCCCGGATCATCCGGGATACCGGCGGCGGCCGCCGCGCCGGTCAGGAACACCTTGCCCAGCGCCTCTTGCGACGGCGCGTAGGCGACCCCTGCGGTCAGCGATAGCGGGCCGATATCACCCGAGACACTGGCGTAAAGTTCGGCGAAATCGCTGGTGTCCGCGCCTTCGGGATACATGAACCAGGTGAGCCCCAGATCGAAATTGGCATTACCCGCGCTGAAGGCATAGCCGGCGATCAGGTCAAGTTCCGTATTGGCGCCGCCAAAGGTGCCCCATCCGGCGAGGCTAGAACCCCAGGTGCCGACATAAAAGCCGCTTTCATGGCCGATGGTAAAGCCGCCCTGGATGGCGATACCTTCGTCAGACTGCGAAACGCCGCGGAAGCGGTAGTCCGATGTCAGCGTGGCGCTGCCCGAAACGGTGATTGCCGGTTCGGCATCATCAGCGTGGCTGGCGGTGGCAAGGTCAATCGGTTCGATCGCGCGCAGCGAGCCAGCAGCCGGTTGGCTTTGACCGTCAGCGATTTCAAGAATGGGGCCGACATCGGCGTCTTGCGCTTCTCCGGCAAAGGCGGGAGTGGAAAGACAGGCGACGAGAGCGACGGCGGAAGCAGCCGAGGCAAAACGAATAAACATAAGGAACGCTCCATAGAGAGGGTTGGATCGTTCCACCTGCGTGCTGCGCGGAGCCTCTTGTTCTTTTGATCGGGCATCCGTCGCGGCGCACTCATGGCCTGCCAGATTCTTCGCACTTGCACAATTGTTTTGCGACCGGCCTTCCTTACATTCCGTTTGTTGCGTTGCAAACTTGCATCAGTCGCAATTGCGCTTTGCCCTCACGTTGTGCGCAAGCTCTCCATGTCGATCACGAAGCGGTATTTGATATCGCTGGCTTCCATCCGGTCATAGGCGTTCTGGATATCCTGCATCGCGATCACCTCGATATCGGGCAGGATGTTATGCTCCGCGCAGAAATCGAGCATTTCCTGTGTTTCAGCCAGCCCGCCAATGCCGCTGCCGGTCAACACCTTGCGGCCCAGCAGCACGCTGGTGTGCAATTCGGGCATCATCCCGATCATCCCGACCAGCACCTGCACCCCGTCGACCCGCAACAGGTGCAGATAGGGCACCACATCGTGCCGCACCGGAATGGTGTTGAGCACCATGTCGAACGTGCCGCGCGCGGCCTTCATCGCCACTTTGTCTTCGGTGTTGAGAAAGGCGTGCGCGCCCAGCTTTTCGGCATCGGCGCGCTTGCTTTCGCTGCGGCTGAGCACGGTCACCTGTGCCCCCATCGCCGCTGCCAGCTTCACCCCCATGTGCCCCAACCCGCCAAGCCCCGCGACGGCGACCTTGCTGCCGGGGCCGGTCTTCCAGGTGCGAAGCGGTGAGTAGGTGGTGATCCCGGCGCACAGCAACGGCGCGGCTTCGGCGCTGGGCAGGTTGGCGGGGACTTTGAGCACGAATTCCTCGCGGCACACGATCCGTTCGGAATAGCCCCCAAAGGTGGGTGTGCCATCGTGCCGGTCAACGCCGTTATAGGTGCCGGTATTGCCGCCATCGAGGCAATATTGTTCAAGATCAGCGGCGCAGTGGCGGCACTCCATGCAGGCATCGACCATGCAGCCAATCGCCACCCGGTCGCCGACCTTGTGACGGGTAACGCTCTCGCCCACAGCGCTGACCGTGCCGACGATTTCGTGTCCCGGCACAATAGGATATTTGGTAAAACCCCAATCGTTGCGCGCTGTATGCAGATCGGAATGGCAGATGCCGCAATGGCTGATTTCGATCAGCACATCATCATCGCGCAACCCCCGGCGGATGATCTGCATTGGCCCCACGCCGCTATCGGGCGCAGTCGCGCCGTAAGCTTTGGTGGGGTATTCGTTGGTTTGGGCAGGCATGATAAATCCTTTTGTTCGAGCACTGATCGCACCCGAAGGGTTCGCAAGTGCACCAAAGTGTTCCGGTGCCCGTCGGCCGGTAGGCCGCCCCTCGGAGGCGCTGGCGAAGCCAGCTAGCCGTGAGAGATCATTTAGGCGGCATTCTGATCGCCCCGTCCAGCCGGAACTGGTGGCCGTTGATGTAGGAATTGCGGGCAATTTCCAGCACCAGCGATGCAAACTCCTCCGGTTCGCCGAGCCGTTTGGGGAAGGGCACGGATGCGTTCAATTGCGCCCACATCGGCGGGTTGCGATCTTTCATCCCCAGCATCAGCGGGGTCGCGAAGATGCCCGGCATGACTGAATTGACCCGGATGCCCATGTCCATCAGATCGCGCGCCATCGGCAGGACGAGACCATTCACCCCGGCCTTGCACGAACCATAGATCACCTGCCCGATTTGCCCGTCCTGCGCAGCGACGCTGGCGGTCAGGATGATCGCGCCGCGTTCACCATCATCATTCACCGGATCGGCATTGGCCATGCCCAGAGCCGAGATGCTGGCGACGCGGTAACTCGCGACCAGAATCCCTTCCGCTCCGAAGGCGTAATCCTCGGTCGAAAGGCGTTTGAACGCGCCCGCCTGCTTGTCCCACCCCAGCGTCTTGCCGCGCCGTGAAGCCATCGCGCAGTGCAGCGTCACACGTTCCTGCCCGTGGGCCGCGCGCGCGGCGGCAAACCCGGCTTCGACGCTGGATTCGTCCATGATGTCGACATGGTGGAATGTCCCGCCAATCGCGGCTGCGTGGGCTTCACCCGCTTCGTCGTTAATGTCGAAAATTGCGACTTTCATGCCCGCTTCGGCAAAGGCCTGCGCGCTCGCCTTGCCCAACCCACTCGCGCCGCCGGTGACTACCGCTGCCATGCCCGGTTTGATCTTCATCGGTTCATTCTCCCACTGTCATGTTTGCCCGATGCTAGGCGCTTGCGCGGCGGTGCGCCACACCTCTCATTGCGGCAATTGCGCAACATTTCATCATGTCATTGATCCGTCATTGCGCGGTCGCGTGTCTGTCATTGCCCGCGGTTAAGCGCGTCCCCGGAAGCGGCCCCAAGTCGGGCCAGCACAGGGGAAATACCACATGATTCGCACCCAATTTCTCGTCGGCAGCGCGGCTGCGGCGCTCACAATCGGTTTGGCCGCGCCTGCCTTTGCCAACACTGCCGATCCGCAGGCGACCGCCGCTGCGCTGCAATCGGGCGGGGCCTTGGCCGAGACTGACGAGAGCGAGGACGACCGCATCCAGACCGCCAAGGAAATCGTCGTGCAGGGGAGCATCGGTTTTCGCAACCGCAGCGATTCTGCCGAGCCGATTCTGGTCTATGATGAAGAATATTTCCAACGCTTCGAACCGCTGACAGCGGGCGATGCGCTGAAACGTGTTCCGGGCGTGACCTTCCTGTCGGACGTGATCGAAAGCGATGGCGCACGGCTGCGCGGGCTTGACCCGGGTTATACCCAGATCCTGATCAATGGCGAACGGGTGCCGGGCGGCCAGTCCGACCGTTCGTTCTTCCTTGACCGCATCCCGGCCGAATTGATCGAGCAGGTCGAAATCGTGCGCTCGTCATCAGCGCGGCGCACCGGCGATGCGGTGGCAGGATCGCTCAATATCAAGCTGCGCGACGGGTTCTCGCTTGATGGCGGCTATGTGCGCGCGGGCGGACTGTTGTTCGACGATGGCGAATTCAAGCCTTCGGGCGGGTTTTATTACGGCGGCGAATTGGCCGGGGGGCGCGTGCTGATCGGGGCGAACGTGCAAGGGCGTTACAACCCCAAGGAAAAGTTCAGCCAGCGGTTCACCGACTCGCCCGAAAACAACCCCAATTTCCGCACCGAAGATTTCGACAACCGCGAAGACCAGACCGATACCCGCGACGGCACTGATTATGCCTTCAATGCCAGTTGGGGGATCGAGACCGAAACCACCGAGTTCGAAATCCTCGGCAATTTCGTGCGCACCGAACGCACTGAGGATGAACGCTCGTTCGAATATGACGATCCGACCGCGATCAACGGCCCGGTGCGCACGGCCAATCCCGGCAACCTTTTGACCGACAATGCCAACGTCAATGATATCACCACCGAAAGCTGGTCAGTGATCGCCAAGCTGGATCACGAATGGAGCCTTGGCGAAACCCAATTGCGGGTTGGCTACGCCAACTTCACCGATTTTCAGGACGAGTTTGAATTTGAGGTCGATTTCGACCGTTCAACCCCGCGCTTTACCGGCGACCTTCAGGTGGTCGACATCGATGACACGGAGGTTTTCGTCAATCTCGAACACGAATTCGAGCTGAGCGATAACCTGGAATTTGCCATCGGCGGGTTCTGGCAGGACAAGGATCGCGACACCAGCCTGCAGGCGGTGCGCAGCCGTTTCAACCTGACCGCGGCTGACCGCGAAGGATATGACCAGTTCACCCGCAATCCGGGCGAATTTGCGCCTGCCACCTTCCCGCCGCTCGATGCAACGATCACGCGGATTGAGGAGAAGCGCAAGGATCTCTATGCGTTGGTCGAAGGCGAGTATGACAGCCTCACCTTCGAAGTCGGGATCCGCTGGGAAAACACCGATGTGCGCATCGCCGACCTTGGCACGCCGGGTGCGCCTGAAATCACCAGCGATTACGACAAGTTCCTGCCGTCAGCCTCGCTGAAATATGAATTGGGCGATGGCCGTGTCACCCTGTCAGGCGCGCGCACGCTGCGCCGCCCGCGTTTCGATTTCCTGACGCCCAACCTGCTGGAGGCGGAACTGGGCGACAATGACTTCCTCGGCAACCCGCTATTGCTGCCGGAAACGGCGTGGGGCGGCGATCTGGGTTACGAACACAAGATCGGCAAAACCGGGGTCATCGGCGTCAATCTGTTCTACCGCGACGTGTCCAACCTCACCGAAATCGCCACCGTGCTCGATGCAGGCGGCGCGCCGGTCGAAGGTTCGGAAGGGCCGGGCACCTTTGTGTTCACCCCGCGCAACACCGGCAGCGGCGAAGTTTACGGGATCGAATTCGACGCCTCGTTCAGCCTCGCCTTTGCCGGCCTGCCCGACACCGGGGTGTTCGGCAACCTCGCGCTGCTCGATAGCAGCATCAGCGACGAATTCGGCAAGCGCCGCTTCAACGACCAATCCAAATATGTCTACAATTTCGGGGCGATCCAGAACCTGCCCGATTTCGGCGCGGCGTTCGGCGCGACCTACCGCAAGCAGGGTGAGGCGTTTGGCCGCGTGGTGGCAAGGGAAGTCTTCACCCGCTACGGCGCTGACTTGGAAATCTTCGTTGAAAAGCGGTTCGGTGACAGCCTGACCATCCGCGCGGTGGGATCGAACCTGCTCGACAGCACCAAGGATGAAGATTTCAACAAGTTCAACACGGTGCAGGAGCAGTTTGACCGCGATTTCGATGAGTTCGAACTGGAAAGCGAACGCGCCGGGCCGGTGTTCCAGATCGTGGCGAGGTATGCATTCTGATGATCCGGCCCTTTCACGGCTTCGCGCTGCTGACGATCGGGATCGCTGCTGCTTGCGCGACAGTGCCCCCGATCATCGGCGATCCGGCGGTGACTGTCACCGCAGTGGCGGAAACCGTCCCCGTCGGCACATCGAACGCGGATGCCGCCGATGATCCGGCAATCTGGCGCAATCCGGCCAATCCTGCGGCCAGCCTGATTGTCGGCACCGACAAGAAGGGCGGGCTGTATGTCTATGATCTGAAAGGCACGCAGCTTTCGTTTTTGCCCGCGCCGGGGCTGAACAATGTCGATCTGGTCGATCTGGCCGATGGAACGATCCTGGTTATCGCCAGCGACCGCAGCGATCTGGCGACGGCGCGGCTGTTCCTCGCGCTGCTTGACCCCGAAACCGCTGCTCTGACCCCGGCGGGCCAGATCGCGGTCGGGCCGGGAGAGGGTTATGGCATCTGCATCGCCAAGTCTTCCAGCAGCGTCGATGTAGCGGTGTTCAGCGCCCCCAAGAACGGCATCATCTACCGCACCATCATTACGCGCGGCGCAGCGGGCTTTGCCGGGGCCACCACCACGCTCGCCACCGTGGCGAGCCAGCCCGAAGGCTGCATCGCCGACCCGCGCACCGGCACGCTGTATATCGGCGAAGAAGTGGACGGGATCTGGGCGATCGACATGACCACCGGGGCCAAACGCATGGTCGCATCGGTCGATAACAAACTGCTGGTCGCCGATCTTGAAGGCCTCGCCATCGCACCCGAAGGCGATAACGGCGGTTATCTGGTGGCGTCATCACAGGGGGACAATGCCTACGCCGTGTTCCGTCTGCCCGATATGACCCCGGTGGGCCGGTTCCGCATTGCGGCGGGCACGTTTGGCAGCACCGAGGAAACCGATGGGATTGAACTCGACAACCGCGATTTCGGCCCGGACTTCCCCGGCGGCATCTTCATCGCGCAAGACGGGATCAATCCGCCCGCTGCGCAGAATTTCAAATATGCGCGGTGGGACGAAATTCTTGGCTTACTGGAGGCAGGGCAGTAAGCCGGGGGCATGACCATACCCTTCACGATCACGCCCGACCGTCGCCGCTTTCTCGGCGCGACCGCCTCTGCCTTTGCCGCGCTGGCAGCCAGCGGTTGTACGAACCGCAGCGCACCTGCAGGCAAGTCCCGCGCCGTCGCGGCAGGCAGCGGGTTTGGCGGTTATGGCGCGCTGGTGCCCGATCCGGAAGGGTTGCTCGATCTGCCCGAAGGGTTCTCCTACCGCGTGGTATCGCGGCTGGGTGATAGAATGGATGACGGCGGCACCGTGCCCGACCGCGCCGACGGCATGGGCTGTTTCGATATCGGAAATGGCGAAATCGCGCTGGTGCGCAACCACGAATTGCAGCCGCATCATGACGCAGGCGGCCCGATTGCCAAGGGGTTTGGCAAGCGTAATGGCGTGTTCGTTCCCGGCGGCACCACCACCATCGTGCTCGACGCGGCGACACTGGCGGTCAAACGCCAGTTCCGCAGCCTTGGCGGAACAATCCGCAATTGTTCGGGCGGGGTGACGCCGTGGGGCACCTGGCTTTCGTGCGAAGAAGCGCCGACCGGGCCGGGCCAGCGCTATGGTGATGGGCTGGAGCGCAATCACGGCTGGGTGTTTGAAGTTCCCGCTGCCGCGCCCGGTCTGGTGGACGCCGTGCCGCTCACCGCGATGGGCCGTTTCAACCACGAAGCCGCCGCCGTCGATCCGGCGACCGGCATCGTTTACATGACCGAAGATCGCGATGACGGCGTGCTTTACCGCTTCGTGCCGAACGTGCCGGGCAAGCTGGCCGATGGCGGGCGGTTGCAGGCGATGGTGATCGATGGGCTGGCCGATACGCGCAACTGGAACAGCCCCGCCATGCCGGTGGGCCAAAGCTACCCGGTGGGCTGGGTCGATCTCGACGGCGTGGAAGCCCCCAAGGATGATCTGCGCCAGCGCGCGGTAGCCAAGGGCGCAGCGCTGATCGCGCGCGGTGAAGGGCTGCATATGGGCACGGGCGAAGTGTTCGCCTGCGCCACCAGCGGCGGCGCCAAGGAATTGGGCCAGATCTTCAAACTGACACCGGGGCTGGCGGGCGCACCCGATAGGGTCGAACTGTTTTTCGAAAGCGAAAGCACCGATCAGTTCAACTATGGCGACAATCTGACCGTTGCCCCCAATGGCCACCTGATCGTGTGCGAAGATCAATATACCGACGTGGTCGACAACCACCTGCGCGGGGTGACGCCGCAGGGCCGCGCCTATGAATTTGCGCGGCTGCGCATCCAGACCGAACCGGCAGGCGCGTGCTTCTCACCCGATGGCAAGTGGCTGTTCGTCAACGCCTATTCCCCCACCGCCACGCTGGCCATTACGGGGCCTTGGACGGCTTAGGGAACGGGCCTTAGGCCATGGACGGCTTTCTGCTCGCGCTGTTGCTGGTGTTCGCGCTGGCGCTGGGCGGGCGCGATCAATGGTTGGTTGCGCAACTGGCCGATGCGTTGGAGCGCAGTGCGCCCTTGCTGGTGATCGGTGTCATGACGGCGACGATCAGTGCGGCGGTGATGGCATGGGTCGGCGCAGAGTTTGCCGCGCTGCTGCCGCGCCGCGCAGCGCAGATGCTGGTCGCCTTTGCGCTGGGTCTGGCCGCGCTGGAACTCGCCTGGCCGGTGCGGATGAAGCCGCCGCAAGAACCCACCCGTTCGCTCGGCGCCATCGCCATCGTGCTGCTGGCGCGTCAGATTGGGGATGGTGCGCGCTTCGTGGTGTTTGCACTGGCGGCGTGGGCCAATCTGCCTGCCGCCACCGGGTTGGGCGGCGCGCTGGGCGGTGCGGCGGCGGTGGCGCTGGGCTGGGGCGTGGGGACGGCTGGGCTGGCGCGCTGGCCGCTGCGCCCGTTACGGCTGGGGCTGGCCTCTGGCCTGATTGTTGCGGCGCTATTGATCGGTTTGAACGCTCGTTTCGTGCCATTGTGATCGCTTTATACGATTATTGCGGGTGATTATCTTGTGCATCCCAATGCGCGGCGGCGCTGATGGCCGAACAGCAGGTGTGGTTCCTCAAGGCGTTACTGGCGTAATCGCGGCCGATTGCTACAAGCGGGCTGTTTCCGGTTATCCGGGAGCAGCCCTTTTGCTATATGCAGGCCCATGCCCAACATCACCATCATCGCAAATTCCGATACGCGCGCGATTGCCGATTGGCTGGCACGCTATCTTGGCACCGCCGGATCAACGCCCGCAATCACGATTCCCGGCGGATCGACCCCGTTCCCGATCCTCGCTGACCTGATCGCACACCATGCGGACAGCATCGATTGGGCGGGGTTGTCGGTCTGGCCGAATGACGACCGGATCGTGCCGGAGGATCACGAAGCATCGAACACCGGAAAGATCCGCGCGCTGATCGAACCCGCCGGTGCACACATCGCCGCCTTGGCTGAGGATGCCGTGCCGCCGCATTTCGCGCTGACATGGCTGGGCATGGGGGCGGATGGTCACATCGCCTCGCTGTTCCCCAACACCAACCCGCAGCGTGATGATCCGCTGGCCATTCGCCGCCTGACGCCTGACCCGCTGCCCGCAAATGCGCCGTTTGACCGGATCACGCTGACCATTCCTGCGCTGCTGGATACCGACGCGATTGTGTTCACCCTTGGCGGGGCGGCGGATAAGCGCGCGGTGTTTGACGCGGCACTGCGCGGCGAGCATGATTTGCCAATCGCACGGCTGCTGCGCGGCGCGCAGGAACGCGGCGATATTCCTATTACTGTGTTTGCATGATGCCCCATGTCCTTCCCGCTCCGCTGCACCGCGCCCTGCTGCCACTGGCGCACCTTGTCAGGCATTATTGGCGGCGCTTGCGCAAGGAGCCGATTGCGGGGGTCAGCGTCATCATCACCAATCTGAACGGTGATGTGCTGTTGCTCAAACATTCCTATGGCCCGGAAGTGTGGGGGCTGCCCGGTGGGGGCCTCAAGTCAGGGGAAAACCCGCTTGCCGCAGCGCAACGCGAGGTGTGCGAAGAAATCGGCATCACACTGGCCCGGATTGAAGCCATCGGGGTGATCGAGGAGGTCATTTCGGGCGCGCCGCACACCGCGCACCTGTTCGCCGCGACCTGTGATCAGCGGCCCAAACCCGATCGCCGCGAGATTATCGAGGCGCGGTTCTTCCCGTCGCATTCGCTGCCCGAACCGCTGGGCCGCATTACCCGCGCCCGGATTGAGGCGTGGCGCGCGCGGGGGATGGGGGAACGCAGCTAAATCAGCCGCAATTGCGCATCGTCGCGCGGCGCTTTGCTCTCATCTGCCCCTTCAAGATTGCCGAGCGTCAACCCCATCAGCCGGATCGGCTGAGGCAGCGGCAATTCCGCCGCCAGCAGACCGCGGGCGAGGGCGGCAAACTCCTCCCGGCCGGAAACCCAATGCGGCACGGACGCAGCGCGGGTCATGGTGCGAAAATCGCTGAATTTCAGTTTGAGCGTGACAGTGCGCCCACGCGCTTGCGATGCCTCGATGCGTTCCCACACGATGGCGATGATATTCTCCAGCGTTTCGCGCAAAGCCGCGCCGCTGCCGATATCCTCGCTGAACGTCCGTTCCCCGCCGACCGATTTGCGCACGCGGTGCGCGGCGACGGCGCGCAGGTCGATGCCGCGTGCGGCGCGGTAGAGGTAATCGGCCATGCTGCCGAAATGCGTCCGCAGAAACGCGATGTCCTTGCCCGCCACATCCGCCCCGGTGGCAATGCCGAGCGCCTGCATCTTTGCCTCCGCCTTCGGCCCGACCCCGTGGAACCGCCGGATCGGCAAGCCCGCCACAAACGCCGCGCCTTCGCCCGGGCGGATCACGCACAGCCCATCGGGCTTGTTCTGATCGCTGGCAATTTTGGCGAGGAACTTGTTGTAGCTTACCCCCGCGCTGGCGGTCAGGCCGGTCTTGGCGCGGATTTCCTGCCGGATCAGCATGGCGATGCGGGTGGCGCTGCCGATGCCCAATCGATCATCGGTGACGTCGAGATAGGCCTCATCCAGACTCAGCGGTTCGATGACGGGCGTGTAATGTTCAAACACCCGGCGGATCTGGCGGCTGGCTTCCTTGTAAGCATCAAAGCGCGGGCGCACGAAAATGAGATCGGGGCACAGGCGCTGCGCGGTGACAGACGGCATCGCGCTTCTCACCCCGAACTTTCGCGCTTCGTAACTGGCCGCCGCCACCACCCCGCGCCCGCCGGCCCCACCAACCGCCACCGGCAGCCCCCGCAATTCCGGATTGTCGCGCTGTTCAACGCTCGCGAAGAAGGCGTCCATATCGACGTGGATGATCTTGCGCAGGCCCGGCTGATCATCGGGCGCGTCTGCGTCGCCTTGGGGTGCAGGCGGATCAGTTTCCATCAACCCAGAATAGAACCTTCATCGCTGCGAAGGAACTGTTGCTGGAAATTTTCACCCAGCGCCTCATTTTGTGCATATGCGAAAAGAACTGTGGCCTTCGGGCAAACCTCTTGGCAAAGGCCACCGCATGGCTACGCCGCCCGCCCCTTCATCCCCCGCCCACACGGCGCGTCATAAGCCCTTGGGCGAACGCGAGCTGTTGTGGATGATGGCGATGCTGATGGCGCTCAACGCCTTTGGCATCGATGCGATCCTGCCCGCACTGGATGCGCTGGCGGCTGACCTTGCGGTTGCAGGCAATGACCGGCAATTCGTGATCGGGGTGTATCTGCTTACCGCCGGGATGGGCGCGCTGGTGCCGGGCGCGCTGGCCGACCGCTTCGGGCGGCGGCCGATCCTGCTGGGGGCGATTGCGGTCTATATCGTGCTCTCGCTCGCCAGTGCGATTGCGCCGACTTACGATGCGTTGATCGGTGTGCGCGCGGCGCAGGGGTTTTTCGCCGCCGGGATCATTGCGCTGCCGCCCGCGATCATCCGTGACCGCGTGGGCGGCGACAAGATGGCCCGGATGATGAGCGTGATCTTCGTCATCTTCCTGATGGTTCCGGCGATTGCGCCGTCGATCGGCGAAGTAATCCTGATGGTTGCCGATTGGCGTGCGATCTTTGGTGTGATGGCGGCGGCGGGCGTGGGCATGTCGGGCTGGGTGTATTTTCGCCTGCCCGAAAGCCTTGCCCCGGAAAACCGCCAGCCGATCCGCCCGCGCACGATTGCGGTCAATATGACCAGTGCGCTCGCGATGCCGAGCGTGGTTGGCTATGTCTTCGGCAGTGCGCTGGTGTTCGGGGCCTTGTTCGGCTTCATCAATTCCTCGCAGCAATTGATCACCCAGACCTTTGGCGCGGGTGACATTTTCCCGCTGGTGTTTGGCATCTGCGCGGGATCAATGGCGTTGGCGAGCTGGTCAAATTCGCGCATCGTCGAAAGGTTCGGCGCGCGGCGGGTGAGCCACACGGCGTTGTTTGCCTTTATCGCGGTGAGCATCGTGCAGGTGATCTTCGCGTTCCAGCCGGGCGAGCAGCTGTGGCACTTCGTCCCGCTGATGGCGATCAACATGGCGCTGCTCGGCTTTATCGGCAGCAATTTCGGCGCGATTGCGATGAACCCGTTTTTTGCCATCGCGGGCGCGGCAAGTTCCGCCCATGGGTTCGTGCGCATGACCATGGCGGCGCTGCTGGGCGGGGCGATTGGTTATGCCTTCGATGGCACCGCGCGCCCGCTGGCGCTGGCGCTGTTGGCGAGCGGGCTGACCTGTCTGGTGCTGGTGTTGCTGAGCGAAAAGGGCAAGCTGTTCGGGCCGTCCGATGCCGAGGCGGGGATGGGAAGGTAATCCTCCCCCTTGGGGGAGGGGGACCATGCGCAGCATGGTGGAGGGGACTCACCGCAAGCGCCGCCTTTCGCTGAGACTCCCCTCCGTCAGCGCTTGCGCGCTGTCACCTCCCCGCGCCGGGGAGGGTTACTCCGCCCCCAACCGCCTCCACGCCAGCCCGGCAAATTCGCACAATAGCGGGCGCGTGTCGCGGGGGTCGATGATGTCCTCGACATTGAAGCGTTCGGCGCTGCGGAAGGGCGAGGTGACTTTGGCCAGCCGTTCGCGGATTTCCTCCAGCAAGGCTTGCGGATCGTCGGCGGCTTCCAGTTCGGCCTTGTAGGCCACCTCCAGCCCGCCCGCGATGGGCAGGCTCCCCCAATCGCCGCTCGGCCAGCAGTAGCGGTATTGATACGCTTCCGCATTGCTCATCGCGCTGCCCGCAATGCCATAGGCGCGGCGCAGGACGATGCTGGCGAGCGGCACGGTGGCGCGGTAGATCGCGTTCATGGCATTGACGCCGTAACGGATCGTCCCCGCCATTTCCGCCTCGCGCCCGATCATGAAGCCGGGGTTGTCGACCAAGTGGACGATGGGGAGCCGGAACTGGTCGGCGAGTTTGACGAAGCGTTCGACCTTCTCGCTGGTCTTGGCCTCCCACGATCCGCCGAGATAGCTGGGATCGCTCGCCACCACCGCCACCGGCCAGCCATCGAGCCGCGCGAGCGCGGTGATCGCTGCGCGGCCCCAGTGCTTGCCTATTTCGAACAGGGTGCCTTTATCGAGCACCATGTCGAGACAGCGGCGCATCGAATAGACCTGTTTGGGATCGCGCGGGACAAGGCTGAGCAACGCTTCCTCGCGCCGGTCGGCGGGATCATCACAGGCGGCACGGCGGGCGGGTTGCCCGACATATTCGGGCATGAAGCTGAGGAAATGCCGCGCACGGGCGAAGGCTTCGGCCTCGGATCCCACCTCGTCATCAACCACCCCGTTGCGAGTGTGGATGTCGACCCCGCCAAGCTCTTCCTTGGCCTGTTGGTGATCGGTCGCGCCCTTGTAGCCCTCTCCCAACCCATCGACCACCGCCGGGCCAGCAGCGAACAATTGCGAAAGCCCGCGCACCATGATCGAATAATGGCTCGCCACCACCCGCGCCGCGCCGAGGCCTGCAGTCGGCCCCAATGCGAGCGCCACGACCGGCACGGTGTCGAGGTTCGTCACCACATCGCCCCAGCCAGGCACCGCGGGGATATAGGTCGAGCCGATCTGTTCGAGCGTCTTGACGCTGCCACCGCCGCCGGTGCCGTCGATCATGCGGATGATCGGCAGCCGCAATTCGTGCGCCATCATCTCGGCCTGCACCATCTTGCGCGCGATGCCAGCGTCTGCCGCGCCGCCGCGAATGGTGAAATCGTCGGCGGTGGCGACCACCGGGCGGCCATTGATCAGCGCCTTGCCGAACAGGAAGGGGGCGGGGGTGACGCCTTGAAGATCGCCGTTGGCGTCATACTTGGCGGAACCGGCAATCTTGCCGATCTCGCGGAAGGAGCCTTCGTCGCACAAAGCCGCGAGCCGCGCGCGGGCGTCCATCTTGCCGCGCCCGTGCTGCCGCGCAACCTTGTCCGCGCCGCCCATCTGCTCGGCCAGCGCCTCGCGGGCGCGCAGTTCTTCGAGTTCCTTGGCCCAGGTCATTCCCTCTCCCTCATCCCGTCATTGCGAGGAGCCGCAGGCGACGCGGCAATCCAGAGTCCAACGCAAACCGCTCTGGATTGCTTCGCTGTCGCTCGCAATGACGAAAAGTGGGAGGGACCCAAAACTCTCCATCGTCATCCCAGCTTGCGCTGGGGTGACGGGTTACGTTTCGGAAGAAGCAGGCACCACGCGGCACAACACCGCTTCAACCTGCACCTGCCCGCCCGCGCTGACCGCCAGCCCCTCGACCACCCCGTCGAACGGCGCGGTGAGGGCGTGTTCCATCTTCATCGCCTCGAGCACCAAGAGTCGCTGCCCGGCGGTGACGGCCTGCCCCTCGGCAACATCGACCGCGATGACCTTGCCCGGCATCGGCGCGACGATTGCGCCATCGGCGGCAGAGGCTTGGCCGGTGCCGTCGTGGCGAAGCGACAGCATGAATGTGCGACCACGGGCGACCACCAATGCGTGTTCGGGGTAGATCACCTTGCTGGCCGTCAGGCTGTCATGTGCGTCTGAACCATTCGGCAGGTCTACCCAGACTGCATCGAGATTGGCGGGAAGCGTCGTCCCCCCGACGTTGACAGCTGCAATCTTGCGTGGCGGTTGGTTCAGCCGAAACCCCATCGGCTTGTTCCGGACCGCGAAGTATGTTCCCCCGAAGGCCTCTATTGCGAAGTCCGTGGCGAGTTCGCTTGCTGCATCGTCGATCAGCGCCTGAGGCGGCAGATCGAGCGATTTGAGTTCATCGGCGTGTTCTTCAATGAAGCCGGTCGAGAGCCTTCCTTCGCGGAATGCCGAATGATCGAGGCATTCGAACAGGAAGGAGCCGTTCGATACCACTGGCCAAGTCCAACTGCGGCCGATGACCTGTTTGAGGTTATCAATCGCATCCTCGCGACTTGCTGCATGGGTGACGAGCTTCGCAATCATGGGATCATAATTCGGGCTGATGGCGTCGCCTTCTTCGACGCCTGTTTCGATCCGGTCACTGGGCCCGTAATCGCACAGATGGAAGTGTTCCAGCCGCCCCGTGCTCGGCAAAAAACCCTTCGCCGGGTCTTCCGCATAGAGCCGCGCCTCGATGGCGTGGCCGTTGATCGACAGCTCGTCCTGCCGCTTGGGCAACGGCTCACCGCTCGCGACCCTCAATTGCCACTCCACCAGATCGACCCCGGTGATTTCCTCGGTGACGGGGTGTTCCACCTGAAGGCGGGTGTTCATCTCCATGAAGAAAATGCGGTCGGCGCGCAGGCCGTCGCTCGCATCGGCGATGAATTCGATCGTGCCTGCGCCCTCGTAATCGACCGCTTTCGCCGCGCGCACGGCGGCGGCGCAGATCGCCTCGCGGGTGGCGGGGTCCATACCGGGGGCGGGGGCTTCCTCGATCACTTTTTGGTGACGGCGCTGGAGCGAGCAGTCGCGCTCGAACAGGTGGACGACGTTGCCGTGGGCATCGCCGAACACCTGCACCTCGATATGGCGGGGCGAGGTGATCCACTTTTCGAGCAATACCTCGTCATTGCCGAAGCTGGCCTTGGCCTCGCGGCGGCAGGATTCCAGCGACGCGGCGAAATCAGCCGGGTCATCGACCTTGCGCATCCCCTTGCCGCCGCCGCCCGCGACCGCTTTGATCAGCACGGGATAACCGATCGCCTCGGCCTCCTTGGTCAACCGCTCCACCGATTGATCCGCGCCGAGATAGCCGGGAGTGACGGGAACGCCCGCCGCCATCATCAGCGTCTTGGCCGCGTCTTTGAGGCCCATCGCGCGGATGCTGGCAGGCTTGGGGCCGACCCAGATGAGGCCAGCGTCGATCACGGCCTGCGCGAAGTCGGCGTTCTCGGAGAGGAAGCCATAGCCCGGATGGATCGCGTCCGCCCCGGTTTGCTTGGCAGCGGCGATGATCTTTTCGCCAACGAGATAGGATTCCGCAGCGGGCGAGGGGCCGATATGCACCGCCTCATCAGCTTGGCGCACGTGCAGCGCCTTGGCATCGGCATCGGAATAGACCGCGACCGTGGCCACGCCCATGCTGCGCGCGGTGCGGATGATACGGCAGGCAATCTCGCCGCGATTGGCGATCAGGAGTTTGGTGATCATGGGGATGGGGTTAGTCTAGGTTTCGACGAAAGAAAACCACTCCGACTATAGTCTTCCCGGGCTTGACCCGGGACCCCACTTCTTTTCCCACCTCGAAAAAAGCGGGACCCCGGATCAAGTCCGGGGCGACGGGGAGGGAGTGGCGGGCCGAAAATCCGCGATGCCCCAGTCGATCCCGCCCTTGGGCACCTTCTCGCGGTTGATCACCGCCGATAGGAACGCGCGCACGCCATACAGCGCCTTTTCCGCGCGCGGCACATAGGTGCGGCTGTTCCACGCCTCCGGCCCGCGCGCCCGCACCTTGCGGCCAATCGCGCCGTAAATGCGCGCGGCGGACAGCACCGCCCAGCGGCTGCGGAAGGGGAGTTTCGCCGCGCCCACCCGCGCCGCCGCCTCGTGTTTCTCCACCAAAGCCACCAGCCGCGCGGCCATCGCGGCCAGCTCCTTGCGGTGGTGCGGTTTGGTGTGCTGACCGGGTTCAATGTCCTGCTGCACCAGCCATTCGATCGGCAGATAACACCGCCCCGCCGCGTCATCTTCAACGATATCGCGGGCGATGTTGGATAGCTGGAACGCCAGCCCCAGATCATTCGCCCGGTCGAGCGTTTCCTGATCCCTCGGGTCAACCCCCATCACCACCGCCATCATTACGCCGACCGCGCCCGCCACGTGGTAGCAATAGCGCAGCATATCGGCCTCGGTGCGCGGGCGCCAATCTTCCGCATCCAGCTGAAACCCGGCGATCACATCCTCGGCCATTTGCGGGGTGAGGCCTACCTCGCGCGCCACCAAGCCAAACGCATCAAACCCCGGATCGCCTGTCGGCTTACCCGCAAAGGCCAACGCGGTAAGCCTGCGGATATGGGCAAGCCGCGCGCCCAGATCGGACTGGTCGCCCAGCACTCCGCCCATTTCCTGATTATCGGCAATATCATCACACCGGCGGCACCATGCGTAAAGCAGCCACGCCCGCTCGCGCGTTTCGCGGTCGAACAGGCGTGCGGCGGCGGAAAAGCTTTGCGATCCCACCTTGATCGCCAGCCGTGCGTGTTCGACCAGCGCGGC
Organism: Porphyrobacter sp. MBR-155; assembly: GCF_040547625.1. Taxonomy (NCBI): domain Bacteria; kingdom Pseudomonadati; phylum Pseudomonadota; class Alphaproteobacteria; order Sphingomonadales; family Erythrobacteraceae; genus Porphyrobacter; species Porphyrobacter sp. MBR-155. The sequence continues at coordinate 34,783 of NZ_JBEPQB010000015.1, read as the reverse complement.
GCGTTTGGCGGGGGCGACCGTCATTTCCAATTATGTGCATCCCCGCGTAGGCGGGGACCTCGTGCAATGTGGCGGGAGGTCCCCGCCTGCGCGGGGATGCGCACTTCGGGGAACATTACAGCTCCTCGGCCTTCATGCGGAAGATCGGGGTGTGCGGCTGATAATCGGCCATCTTGGCGAGCAGTTCGGTGATCGTATCCGCCGCGATCAGGATGTTCTGGTGCGCGGGCCGGACAAACCCGACCGCCGCCATTTTCGCGTTGAAAGCCAGCAGATCGTCATAGAAGCCAAAGGCGTTGAGCACGCCGACCGGATCGGAGTGATAGCCCAGCTGCGACCAGCTCATCGCCTCCCACAGCTCGTCCATCGTGCCGACCCCGCCGGGCAGGGTGATGAAGCCATCCGACAGATCGGTGAATTTCTGCTTGCGTTCATGCATGCCTGATACGCTGATCAATTCATCGCAATCGTGATTGGCAACCTCGGCGCGCACCAGCGCTTCGGGGATGATGCCGATGACCTCGCCGCCTGCGTCCTTCGCGCCCTTGGCGACCGCGCCCATCAGACCCAGCCTGCCGCCGCCATAGACCAACCCGATCCCGCGCGCGGCCAATTGCGCGCCGACATCATAGGCCAATTGCACATAGCGCGGGTCTGCGGGCGAGGCCGAACCGCAATAGATCGCAAGTCGTTTCATGCGCGTTCCTCCCCTGCAAGGGGAGGGGGACCAGACGCAGTCTGGTGGAGGGGCGAGCAGGTCATGCGTTCAATTCTCTCATCACAGATTTGCACCAGCCGCTGAACCACAGCCTCGATATCTTCAAGCACAAGTTTCGCCGGAATGCGCGTTGTGGCGATGCCCTGCTGCCTCAAAAACGCCGAGCGAACCGCATCCTTGGCGATTACTGAAGCACTATCATGCGCCTTTCCATCAACTTCGATCGCCAACCGTGCCTTGGTGCAAAAGAAATCGATGACGTAAGGCCCTGCCGGGTGCTGGCGGCGGAACTTGTGGCCTCCGGGACGCTTGCGCAGTGCTTGCCAGAGGGCGACTTCCGGCGGAGTCATTTCGGCGCGGAGTTTGCGGGCGAGTTTCACAGTGTCACTTTGACCTCTGATTATCGCTCGCCCCTCCACCATGCTGCGCATGGTCCCCCTCCCCTGAAGGGGAGGATTCACGCGCCCACCTTCGCCAAGTCTTCCAGCATCAATCCCGCCGTTGCCTTGGCGCTGCCGACCACGCCGGGAATGCCTGCGCCCGGGTGGGTGCCTGCGCCGACAAGGTAGTAATTGTCGATCACATCATCGCGGTTGTGGCCGCGCAGGTAGGCGCTTTGCCACAGCACCGGTTCAAGGCTGAAGGCGCTGCCCATGTGGGCGTTCAGATCCTGTTTGAAATCCTTGGGTGCATAGCTGAATTTGGTCACGATCCGGTCGTGGATGTCGGGGATCAACCGGCGGCCCAGTTCATCCAGGATCATTGTTTCCAGCTTCGGCCCGACTTCGTCCCAATCGAGCGGCATCTTGCCCATGTGGCTGACGGGGACGAGCGCGTAGAAGGTGCTTTTGCCTTCGGGCGCCATGCTCGGATCGGTGACGGTCGGGTGGTGCAGGTAGATCGCGAAATCTTCGGGCACCACGCCGTGTTTGTAGATATCGTCGAGCAGGCCTTTGTAACGCTTGGCGAACAGGATCATGTGGTGCGGGATACCGGGCCAGGTGCCCTCCAGCCCGAAATGCACCACAAACAGCGAGGGGCTGAAACTCTTGCGGTTCAGCGATTTGGCCATCCGCTTGCCGCGCTCGCTGCCCGACAGCAGGTCTTTGTAGGAATGCATGATGTCGGCGTTGCTCGCCACCGCATCGAACCGCTGACGGAACCCGCCTGCCGTTTCCACTTCGGTTGCCTTGGTGCCGAGCGTGTGCACCTGCACCACCGGATCGCCGATGCGCATTGTGCCGCCGAGCCGTTCGAAATGGCGCACCATGCCGGCGATCAGCCGGTTGGTGCCGCCGCGCGCCCACCATACGCCGCCGTCTTTCTCCAGCTTGTGGATCAGGGCATAGATCGATGATGTGTTCATCGGGTTGCCGCCCACCAGCAGCGAATGGAAGCTGAAGGCTTCGCGCAGCTTGGGGTGTTCGATATAGCGCGACACCATCGAAAAGACCGAACGCCACGCCTGTTCCTTGATCAGCGCGGGCGCGGCTTTCAGCATCGATTTGAAATCGAGGAACGGTTTGGTGCCGAGTTTCAGATAGCCTTCTTCATACACCCGCGCCGAATATTCGAGGAAGCGGGCGTATCCGGCCACGTCCGCCGGATTGAGCTTCGCGATTTCGGCGTTGAGGCTGTCTTCGTCGTTCGAATATTCGAAGTTGGTGCCGTCTGGCCAGTTGAGGCGGTAGAACGGCATGACCTTCATCAACTCGACATCTTCGGCGATGTCGTGGCCGGTCAGCTGCCACAATTCTTCAAGGCAGGGCGGATCGGTGATGACCGTCGGCCCGCCGTCAAAGGTGAAGCCTTCGCGCTCCCAGAAATAGGCGCGCCCGCCGGGCTTGTCGCGGCCTTCGATCACGGTGGTGGCGATGCCCGCCGATTGCAGCCGGATCGCCAGCGCCATGCCGCCAAAGCCTGCGCCGATCACGCAGGCGGTGCGGCCGGCGTAACGTTCGGCAAGGGCGGGATGGATGCCCTTGGCACCGGGGGTATCCGCGAGATTGAGCTTCACATCGGCGCTCATGCCGGGGTCTCCATTTTCAAAGGCTTGGTGTCTAAAGGTTTCCCTGAGGAAAATAGCGCACGAACGGCGCGTCCGATAGCTACGGGAGGCTTGCCGGTGAGGATGCGTAGCCGATCGGGCCAGGTGGAAAGTCCGGCATAGAAGCGTTCGACCAATGCGCCTTGCAGCGCGTAGAAATGTTCGAACACCACGACGCGCTTGTTGGGCTCGGCAGCCTCGAACAGCATCCGGCTGAGCATCCGGTAATAGGCGGTGGCGCGCCAGTGGCGTTTGGCCCGGCGATGGCAGAAGGCGGCCAGTTCCTCGCCCGTCAGCGCGGGCCGCGCGGCGATCACCTGCGCGATGGCGAGCGCATTATCGACCGCAAACGGCAGAGTGTAACTGGTAAGCGGGTGCGAAAATCCGCCGCGCGCGCCTGCCAGCGCCACGCCGGGGATCGCCACTTCGGCCAGCGCGGCGTTGAAATCTCCGCCCGAAATCACTGGCAGGATGCCAGCTTCCTGATCCACCACCTCGCCCTTCCACCCGTTGCGATGGGCGTAGTCGGCCACGCGGCCTTTCAGCACCTCGGCGTCCATGCGCGGTTCGTCGGCGTAGTAGGTGTCTTCCACGAACACCTCGGTGGGCGATAGCGGCAGGACATAGACAAAGCGATAGGCCGCGCCGTTGCCATAGGGCGCGACCTGATCGACGCTGGCGTCCATGATGACGGGGCGGGTCAGGCCGTGGGGTTTGTCGCAGCGCAATTGCTGGCCAAGGAACACCTGCCAGCCGCCTGCCAGCTGCGCGGAAGAACGGAACGCGCGGCAATCGATCACGCGCTTGGCCGCCAGCCGCGTGCCATCGGCCAGCGTCACCCCGCCCGCATCAAGGCTGGCCGCCTTGGTGCCCAGCATCACGCGGTCAGCAGGCAATTCGGCAATCAGCTTGGCATGAAACTCCGCGCTGGCGAGCGAGCGGTAAGCTGTCGGTAAGGTGCGGGCCAAGGCGGGAAAGGTGATGTCATAGCCTTCATCCCAAGCGTTGAGCGCGAAGCCCGCCATCAACCCCTGCGCCTGCGCCCCAAGATCGGTGGCAAACCAGCTCCAGCGGTGGTGCCCGCCAAGGCTGCGCCCGGCCTCGACTAGCGCAAACCGGCACCCCGGCGCATGGCGGTGCAGCGCCAGCGCGATCAGCCCGCCCGCCAACCCGCCGCCGACGATGATCACATCATGCGGCGTTCCAGCGTTGATTTGCGGGGGTTGCGGTGAATTGGCCATGCCCTGCGGCCCTAGGCGAGGGCGCGCCCGACGGCAATGTTGCGCGTGGAACGGGGGCTTGCCTTGCCGCACCACTCGGCGCATCACCGCGCAACGCAAGAACATTCGAGGGAAGAGGCGTTTCATGACAGCAAAGCTTGGTAAGCGCATGGCCGGTGTGGCCGTGCTGGCGGCGGCACTGGCCGCGCCTGTGGCCGCGGAAACCGTGGCGATCCGCGCGGGCAGCGTGCTGGCCGACGCCGCGAGCGAGCCGAGCGGCCCGGCGACGATCATCGTCACCGATGGCAAGGTCGTGTCGATCACGCCGGGACATGGAGCGGTGAGCGCCGACCGCGAGATCGACCTTTCCGCCAAGACCGTGCTGCCCGGCCTGATTGATCTGCACACCCACCTGACCGGCGATCCGGGCGGCGATTTCTGGAAGGAAGCGACCGAGCCTGATGAATGGGGCGTGGTCGTCGGCGCAAAGAATGCGCTGGTAACGGTGCGCGCAGGCTTCACCACCGTGCGCGAAGCGGGCAGCGCCACCGAAACCGCCTTTGCCTTGCGGCGTGGCACCGCCGAAGGGTTGGTTCCGGGCCCGCGGATCATTGCCGCTGGCCCGGCGCTGGCGATCATCGGCGGCCATGCCGATGTCAACGGCTTCCGCCCGGAAGTGAATGAACTGCTCGACAGCGGTTTCACCTGCACCGGGGCCATCGAATGCGCGGCCAAGGTGCGGCTGGCCAGCCAGAACGGATCGGACGTGATCAAAATCACCGCCACCGGCGGGGTGCTGAGCCAGCAGGGGCGCGGGTTGGAAGCGCATTTCACGCCAGAAGAAATGAAGGCGATTGCCGATACCGCCCACTCGCTCGGATTGAAGGTGATGGCCCATGCCCACGGCGCGCGCGGCATCCAGCAGGCCGCCGAAGCCGGGATCGATTCGATCGAACATGGCACCTATCTTGATGAAGCGGCGGCGCGCGCGATGAAGGCCAATGGCACGGTGCTGGTGCCGACGCTGATGGCGTTGGAAGGCGTGTCCGAAGGGCTGGGCAAGGGCGTCTATACCCCCGTGGTTGAAAACAAGATTCGCGCCGTGCAGCCGCTGATGGCCTCGCTCGTCAGCCGCGCGCGGCAATTTGGTGTGACCGTGGTGTTCGGCACTGATGCGGGCGTGTTCCAGCATGGCCGCAATGCTGAAGAATTCGCATTGATGACAAAGCAGGGCATGTCGAACCGCGAGGCACTGGCCAGCGCCACCACCGGCGCGGCCAAGGTGCTGGGTATGGAAACCGAGATCGGTCGGATCGCCCCCGGCTATTCCGCTGATATTATCGCGGTGGATGGCAACCCGCTGGCCGATGTGACCGTGCTGGAGAAGGTTGGTTTCGTGATGGTGCGCGGGCGGGTGATCGAGTAACTGCCAAACTGTAACCTGCTGCGGGTTTGCCGCGAACCCGCAGGGTATGAAACATCCACGCCTGATTGTGCTCGCCCCGGTTGTTGCCATCGTCAGTTTGGGACTCACCAGCCTTGCTGTGGTTGGTGCCAACCAGACCGCCAGTTCGAACGATACCGCCAGCGCGCAGCCCGTGCTGGTCAGCGCCCAACGCCCGCCGTCGCGGTGGACAAGCGAATTTTCGACTGATTTTAGCAAGTCGATCATCCCCTTTGACGAAGTGAGCGAAGGCGGGCCGGGCAAGGACGGCATCCGTTCGATTGACAACCCGCAGTTCGCCCCGGTCAATGCCCGCTATCCGATGGAGCTTGGCCCCAAGGAACCGGTCATCAGCTTCAGCCATAACGGCGAAGCGCGCGCCTATCCGCTGCGCATTCTGATTCGCCACGAAATCGTCAATGATGTGATTGGCGGCCTGCCAGTCACCGTCACCTACTGCCCGCTCTGCGATAGCGCGGTGGTGTTTGATCGGCGGTTTGATGGCCGGGTTCTGGATTTCGGGACGACCGGCAAACTGCGCTTTTCGGACATGGTGATGTATGACCGGCAGACCGAAACATGGTGGCAGCAATTTGTCGGCGGCGGGTTGATTGGCGAATATGCGGGCCGCGAATTGACGATGCTGCCATCGCGGGTCGAATCGCTGACGCTGTTCAAATCACGCTTCCCCGGCGGCCAGATCCTGCTGCCCGCTGTCGAAATGACGCAGGTCTATTTCAACCCTTACGAAAATTATGACGGGCGCAATCGCCCCTATCCGTTTTTTGAAGGCGATCTGCCGCAGGATATTGAACCGATGGCGCGGGTGGTGGCGGTGGGAGACAAGGCATGGAGCCTGCGCAGCCTGTCACGTCAGGGCCGGATCGAAGATGGCGATATCGTGCTGACGTGGACGGCGGGGCAGAACTCCGCAGTCGACACGCGCGACATTTCGCGCGGACGCGATGTTGGCAATGTGGTGGTGCAGCGCAAATCCGAAGGCGGATTGGTCGATATCCCGCACGATGTGACCTTTGCCTTCGCCTTTTTCGCGATGCGTCCGGGCGGGGAGATTATCGATGAGTAATGTGGCTATGCAGCCGGGGAATACCGGCATGATCGCGCGCGTGATCGCGGCACTGCTGGCGGCGCTGGCGCTGGGCCTGATGGCCATGCCTGCCGCCGCCGCGCAGGTGCAGAAATTTGACGAACAGGTTCTGGCCAAGGCGCAGGCGCAGGGCCGCCCGGTGCTGGTTGATGTCTATGCCGATTGGTGTTCGGTGTGCCGGGTGCAGCACAAGCAGATTACCGCGATTACCGCCGATCCGGCCTATGACCGGCTGCTGGTGCTGCGGCTGAATTATGACACCCAGAAAGCCGAACGGCGCAAGCTGAATGTGCCGCGCCAAAGCACGCTGATCGCGTTCAAAGGCCGCACTGAAACCGGGCGGGTGGTCGCCGCGTCCGATCACGCCACGATTGCCGCGCTGTTGCAATCGACGCTGAAATAAACGGGCTGCGCGATCCCGCGTCGTCGGCTATGGGCGGGCGGCGTTTCCCCCGATCAAAGGATACCCCCGATGTCGTTTCTGCCTTCCCTGCCGCGCCGCACCAATCTGACCGACGTGATGAAGGCGTTTCCGCTGGCGTGGGAACCGATGCTGGATTTCCACGATGTCGTGCTGCGCGGTGAAAGCCCGCTTTCGATTGGTGAGCGTGAACTGATCGCCGCCTATGTCTCGGCGCTTAACCAATGCCATTTCTGCTACAACGCGCACCGGGTCTATGCCGAAAGCTATGGCTATGCCCCCGAAGTCTGCCCCGCGCTGATCGATGACCTGGCCAGCGCGCCGATTGATGACCGCCTGCGCCCGGTGCTGGCCTATGCGGGCAAGCTGACGCTGCACCCCGCACAAGTGACCGACGCCGATATTGCCGCGATCCTTGCGGCGGGCTGGGATGAGCGCACGGTGGCCGATGCCAACAAGGTGACGGCGCTGTTCAATTACATGAACCGCGTCATTCTGGGCATGGGCGTGGATGATTTCGAAGATTACTACGGCCGCCGTCTGGCCGCTGTGCGCGAACAACCCATCGAGGAACGCCGCGCCGCCAACACCGCCGACATCGGCAGCCAGCATTACCGCAAGTTCGGGGTGCAGCTGGGTCTGGTCAACGCCTGACCCTAGAGGCCTGACCCTGCGGATGGGGCTGGATTCCCCTCCCGATCTGATCTAACCATAGCCATCCCCGGGGAGCTCGTGTGAGCTGAGAGGCAGGTGTCACGCCCTGCGACCCGTCGAACCTGAACCGATTAATATCGGCGGAGGGAGCGGGCTGGTCTGATCGCCACAAGTCCGCGCTCCATCCGCTTTGAGGAGAGAGCAGACATGGCCGACATCAATTCACCGGTAGAAATAGGCGTCACCACCGGGCCGATCCGCGGCAGCCGCAAGATTTACGTCGGCGCGCGCACTGGCTCTGGCATCCGCGTTGCCATGCGTGAGATTGACCTTGAGGGCGGGGAGCCTTCGGTGCGGGTTTACGACACCTCCGGCCCCTATACCGATCCCGATGCCGCCATCGACATCAACGCCGGCCTGCCGCAACTGCGCCGTGACTGGATCATGGCGCGCGGCGATGTTGAGGCTTACGACGGGCGCGAGATCAAGCCTGAGGATAACGGCCAACTCGGCCCCGACCGCAGCGGCGGCGTCCCGCAGTTCCCCCACCCGGTCAAACGCCCGCTGCGCGCGCGTGCGGGCATGAACGTCAGCCAGATGCACTACGCGTGCCAAGGCATCATCACGCCCGAGATGGAATATGTTGCCGAGCGCGAAAATATCGGCCGCGAAATTGCCGCTGATCTGGTGCGCGACGGGCAAAGCTGGGGCGCACAAATCCCGACCATCATCACGCCGGAATTCGTGCGCGATGAAATCGCCCGTGGCCGCGCGATCATCCCCAACAACATCAACCACCCCGAAACCGAACCGATGGCGATCGGGCGCAACTTCCTTGTCAAGATCAACGCCAATATCGGCAATTCTGCCGTGGCATCGAACGTGGCAAGCGAAGTCGACAAGATGGTATGGGCCACCCGCTGGGGTGCGGATACGATCATGGACCTGTCCACCGGGCGCAACATCCACGACACCCGCGAATGGATCATCCGCAATTCCGCCGTGCCCGTCGGCACCGTGCCGATCTATCAGGCGCTCGAAAAGGTCGGCGGGGTGGCCGAGGAGCTGACCTGGGAAATCTTCCGCGACACGTTGATCGAACAGGCCGAGCAAGGCGTGGATTACTTCACGATCCACGCTGGCGTGCGCCTCGCCTACGTCCCGATGGCGGCCAAGCGCGTCACCGGGATCGTATCACGTGGCGGCAGCATCATGGCGAAATGGTGCCTCGCCCATCACAAGGAAAGCTTCCTCTACGAACATTTCGACGACATCACCGAAATCATGAAGGCGTACGACATCGCCTATAGCCTTGGCGATGGGTTGCGCCCCGGCAGCATCGCGGATGCGAACGACGAAGCGCAATTCTCCGAACTCTACACGCTGGGCGAACTCACCCATCGCGCCTGGGCGCAGGATGTGCAGGTGATGATCGAAGGGCCGGGCCACGTGCCGATGCACAAGATCAAGGAGAACATGGAAAAGCAGCTGCAGGTGTGCGGCGAAGCTCCGTTCTACACCCTCGGCCCGCTCGTCACCGATATTGCGCCGGGGTATGATCACATCACCAGCGGCATCGGCGCGGCGCAGATCGGTTGGTATGGCACGGCGATGCTGTGTTACGTCACGCCCAAGGAACATCTGGGCCTGCCCGACCGTGACGATGTGAAGGTTGGCGTGATCACCTATAAACTCGCGGCCCACGCGGCGGACTTGGCGAAAGGCCACCCGGCGGCGCAGGTGCGCGACGATGCATTGAGCAAAGCGCGGTTCGAATTCCGCTGGCGCGATCAGTTCAACCTCAGCCTCGACCCCGAAACTGCCGAGCAATATCACGACCAGACCCTGCCGGCCGAAGGCGCGAAGTCAGCCCATTTCTGTTCGATGTGCGGGCCAAAGTTCTGCTCGATGCAGATCAGCCAGGACGTCCGCGATTTCGCCGCCAAGCAGAACGAAAGCCCCGAAAGCTTCCTCGCCTCGGAGAAACTGGGCGCGGATACGGCCGAGGCCAGCCGTCAGGCGGCGATCAAAGGCATGGAGGAAATGAGCCGCAAGTATAATGAAGGCGGCCGCGAACTTTACGTTGGCGCAGGCGGGCGCGAGCACGACTAATCGCAATCCCCCACGATTGGCGGCGCTGGATTGACTGGCCCGGCGAAACGGCAGACACTCCGCATGGGGCTGTGTCATTTGGGGGATCGACATCATGAACGCTTATCGCCTGCTGCAAATCCTGCTGGTCGCTTTCGGGGTGGTGTTCTGCCTGATCTGGCCGCTGGCGATCGTCTGGCCATCCGGCTGGGCGTGGCACGAAGGCCCGCCGATGGCCTCGCAATATTACATGATGATCGTGGGGGTTTACGCGACGCTGGGCGTGTTCATGATCCTCGCCGCGCGCGATCCGCTGAAGCACGTTTCGCTAATCTGGTTCGTCGCCGTGTCGAGCGCGGTTCACGCCGCGATCATGGCGGTGCAATCGCTGGACGATCCGATGCACCGCGGCCATCTGCTGGGCGATGTCCCGGCGCTGCTGCTGGTGACGCTGGCGTTTGCGGTGCTGTTGCCCAGGGCGCAGCGCGGCGCGGCGGCGTAACCGGCGCACGGCGGCTAGTGTCAGGGACAAGGGAAAACGAACGAATGCAAGTTGCAAGAGCAAGCGGGCGCATGAGCGGGCAAAGAGCCGCAGGGCTTGCGTGGATTATAGCGGCGATGGTGGCGGTTGGATTGGCTGTTTCGGCGTTCCAGGCCCAGGCATCCGCCACCGCCACGCGGTTCGACCCGGCGGCGTTCTTCACCGGTCGGACCACCAGCCAGGGCACGCTGAAGCAGATCCTTTCTTCCACCAAGACCACCCGCGTTTCCACCTTCGGCACCCGCCAGCGCAACGGTGACATGGTGCTGGAACAGGAAGTGACCATCGGCGACCAGCCGACACGCTACCGCACCTGGCGCCTGCGCGAAACATCGCCCGGCCAATTCGGCGGCACGATTTCCGACGCCGCCGATGATCTTTCGGGCACTCTGGCTGGCGATACCCTGACGCTGACCTATACGATGGACAACCACCTGCGGATCCACCAGGTCATCACGATCAACCGCGACGGCCAAAGCGCCAGCAACGTGATGCGCATCCGCCGGTTTGGCATCACCGTGGCCCGGCTGACCGAGACGATCCAGCGCGAGCGGTAATTGCAAAGCGCGACAGGTCAGGCTGATCGAGCCTTGGGGTTAGCGCGCTGGGATTAGCGCGCTTGCGTCAGCCGTTCTTCATATTCTCCAGCCCCTTGATCCCGCCGGGCTTCTGGCTGGGCTGACTGGCGTTGGTCTTCGGCCCCTTATCCTTCTTGGGCTTGCGCGCTTCCTTGCTTTTCTTCTGTTGGCCCTTGGCCATCGGCTGTTCCTAACGGGCGAAATGCCCGCCGCGAGGCGTGGGCCTGATGGGGGGTGGTGTCAATGTGGGGGGGCATTCCTCCCCTCCCCGTGGGGAGGGGTTGGGGGTGGGAGGGCGGTTGCTGATGTGGGAATTGGGTGCAATGCTAGATCGGTGACGCCCCGACGGCCTATTTTTCAGGCACCAGCTTCTCCACCAACACCCGCAATTCCCCCGGCGTTGTGTGTCCGGCGACCACCTCGTGATAGCCGATCCCGGCTTTGCGTAGCGCCTCTTTCTTTACTGCGTCGCGAGCCGCCGCGCTGGTGCCAGTATGGTGGCCTTTGCCCTGATATTCCAGCGCGTGCCGGACGCAGCATTTTTCGTCCATCAGCGCAAAATCGACCCGCTTTGAGTTGACTGCGAAGTAAGCGTCTCGGTCTGGGCTGGCGAGGAATTCACCAAGGCTGACTTGTGCCATCACTTGCCAGCCGGGGTTGCGGGCGATCACGGCTTTGTCGAGCGCAGTAAAGACATTGGCTTCAGAACGATTGAGCAGTGGGCGCTGCGCAAATTCGGCTTTACTCACAATCTTGAGCTGGTCGGCAGCGTAATCCGCGCTGGGTTCCTGCTCGCGACCTCTGTGGCTTATCGGAACGAGCTTCGCTTTGTCTTTCGCATAATTGCGTCTTCGCCAATACGCTTTGCGCTTCTGCGCGTTATAGTGATTGGTCAGGCGTTCAACACCTATGCCGATGGCCGCGCCAATGCCAAGCACGACCAATAGCACCATGGGGCGAACAAGAAGGACGTCTATGGACTCCATGCGGGACATTAAATCCTTTATGTTCTCATGAGTGTATGCGGATCCTTAGGTTATCACAACCCACCCCCTCTCCACCGTCCCCACACCCTAACCCCGCGCCAACCCCACCAGCACCCTATCCAGCGCCTGCAAGAACCGCGAGCGGTCCGCCTTGCTGAACGGCGCGGGGCCGCCTCCCACTCCGTCCATCCCGGCGCGCAGGTCGGCCATGATTGCTCGGGTGGCTATCGCTCCTCCGATGCTGGCGGGGCTGAATTCGTCGCCATTGTGTTTCAGCACCCGCGCGCCCGCTTTCAGGCAGCGGTCGGCCAGCAGGATGTCGGCGGTGATGACCACGCAGGTGTCTTTGGGCAGCGCATCCGCAGCCTCGGCAATCCAATCATCCGCCGCGTCGAAGCTATCGCTGACCACCACCCGCCGGATGCGCGGGCTGTCCGGGATGCGGAAGGGGGCGTTGCTGACCACGCGCACGTGCACTTCGGGGCGGGGGGGCTTGAACCGCTCGGCAACGCGATAAATCTCGTCCTTCACCGGGCAGGCATCGGCGTCGATCAGGATGATGATGGGTGACATCGCGCCAGTCTAGAGCATCGTGCTGAAAAGTAGGAACCGGTTTTCGGTTTTTAACGATGCGACAAGAAAACTGGAGCGGGGCGGGCGCGGTAAATGGTACTGCGCGCTTTCCTACACACTCCGACCTCGGCCATCCTGCCCGGATGAAGCACACAGCCGCCCTTATCTCGCACGTCTTGAGGCACCCCGTCGCCCGGGCCGGTTTTCGGTTCCTGGACAGTGTAACATGTGTCTCCTACACGGCGCAGCCAAGGTGCAGCCAAGCAGCGCAAACGGTGCCGCAGGCACCGCAAGGCCGACCGGCCGCCCGCAGCGACCGAAGGGCGCGAGGATTTCGCATCGCGGACGCGATGCGGAACACAAGGAATCCACAAATTAGGCGTTTGGCGCAAACCGTGCTACACCATCGGGGCTGGCGTCGAAATTTGCGACGGACTTCGAAATTTGCGCTCCGCCGCTTGCCATCGGGCCCGCACACGCGGCTCCCCACCGGCCCCGGCGTTAACCAGACGACGACTTCCTTTCATCGGACGATACGAAGCACTATCCCGCCCGCATGTCGCGGAAGGGCAATTGATTGTTCTTGAAAGGAACAGACTATGAGCAAGACCGGAACCGTAAAGTTTTTCAACACCGACAAGGGCTATGGCTTCATTCAGCCTGACGATGGCTCGTCGGACAGCTTCGTGCACATCACTGCCGTGCAGGCAGCAGGCATGCACAGCCTCGATAAGGACCAGCGCCTCAACTACGATCTCGAACAGGGTCGTAACGGCAAAGAAAGCGCTGTGAACCTTTCGGCCGCTGACTAAACAATACCGGCAGGGCGGGGCGCGATGGTGCTCCGCCCGCCATTCCCGGCCCGCCCCCGCGGACGACCAGAACCGGACGACCGCCTCCCCCATCTCCCGGCAGGATATTCTTGATGGCCCAGACCTACGAATTCTACTGCGAACGCGCGAACGAAGCAGCAGCGCTTGCTGACCGCGCGACGCTCGACAATGTGCGGGAGCGCGAATTGCGGTCGGAAAAGACCTGGCGCGGGCTGGCTGAACAGGCGCGCAAAACCGCAGAAGAACGGGTGAAGGCCGATACCGTGCGCGCGGAAAGACGCGCCGCAGAAGCCGCCGACGCAGCTGAGGCGGCAGAGGCAGTTTACTCGGACAATTGACCGCGCAGGTCTGGAAAAAGCGCAGGTTCCTCCCCATGTTGGAAGTGGCAAAAGCCACAACTCAGCCAAGGAGACAGCCGCGATGACCACCATGCAATTCCAGTTCAATTCCGATAGTTCGGTAATGGGAACAGCGGATGTGGCGACCCGGATCGAACAGCAGGTGCGCCACCGGCTCGCCCGATTCGAAGACCGGCTGACGCGGCTGGAAGTCCATGTCAGCGATGATAACGGACGCAAGGGCGGCGGCGATGACAAGCATTGCACCATCGAAGCGCGCCCGCGCAGCGGCCGCCCGATCGGGGTGACAGGCAAGGCGGGCGATGTTGACGCAGCGGCGCGGATTGCGGCGAATACGATGGCAGAACGGCTCGAACGGGTATTCGGCAAAGCAGAACGCCACCGCCACGATCCGTCGCCCGATAAACTGCTTTAGATGTTCAGTGTCTCGCTTGGCGGAGGAGCCCCTCTGGCTTGAGTCGGATACGGGCTTCAGCCTCAGACTCGATGAGCTAATCGCATCGTGCTCTGGTTAAGCCCGTTCGGCGCTTGAGCGTAAGACCGTATGCCCCTCTCAGCGGCTGGCCTCAATCTGGGCGCCGACAACAACCCAGGGCAGCGCGATGCGCCGCCGAACGCTCATAGAACTCCCAGCCGCGCTGGGCCTTGATGGCTTGCAGTTTCGAGGGTGATGCGGACTTCCGACGTGCCGAAAGTGGAACGAACACCATAAGGAGCGGGGCGGCGGAAGACCCATGCCGAACTTCTCCGATGGAGATAATGATGGCCTTCCAAGCGCTACATTCTGCCTCTGCTACAGACCACTTTTGCAGAAATTTTGTAGAAAAGCGAACAATAAAACACATGAATTATAACGTGTTGAACTAAATTAAGCGCTTACGGAGAGACTGGCGGAGAGGGTGGGATTCGAACCCACGTTACCGTTGCCGGTAAACCGCATTTCGAGTGCGGCGCATTCGACCACTCTGCCACCTCTCCGCGAGGTCTGTCGCACACGGGTGCGCCGCGTGGTCGGGGCGGCAGGCGACAGGGAGCGCGCGCGTTAGCCCAAGCATTGCCCCTTGCCAAGTCCCGGAAAGCCACAAAATGCGGGCATATCTCGCACCTGCACCATCGCGCTGCTTGTTTTGGCGCGTTGAAAGTCCATATTCCGCCTATGGAACGCGCAGAGTTCTTCTCAAGTCAGGCCGGGCGCACCATTGTTGCCCCGCGGCAGACCCGCGCCCGCTTCGGCATCGGAGACGTGGTGCGCCACCGCCTGTTCGCCTTTCGCGGCGTGGTGTTCGATATCGATCCGGTCTTTGCCAATAGCGAAGAATGGTATCAGTCGATCCCCGAGGATATCCGCCCGCGCCGCGATCAGCCGTTTTATCACCTGCTCGCCGAAAACGAGGATTCCTCCTACGTTGCCTATGTCAGTCAGGGCAATCTGGTGGCGGATGCCGATGGCGGGCCGGTCGATCATCCCACGGTGCGCCAACTGTTCGACAGCTTCAAGGACGGGCGCTACAAAATGCGCAGAGCCCTGACCCATTAGGAAGTTCAGCTTTTCAGTTTCCAGCCTGAACGCAGCAGTGCATAGGTACCCGCCGCCAGCGCTGCGTTGACCACCGCCAGGCCCCCTGCAGCCGCGATTACAGTCGTGCTTGACCCCATGTCGGTGGCCCCCAGAAAGCCATAGCGGAAGCCCGAAATCACATAGAAAAACGGGTTCATCCGGCTCACCCACTGGAACGCGGGATCAAGGTTGTCGATCACGTAAAACGTGCCCGACAGCAGCGATAGCGGGGCGATGATGAAATTGGTGATCGCGGCGTTGTGATCGAACTTTTCAGCCCAGATCGAGGTTGCCAGCCCCAGCGTCGCCAGCAACAGCGACCCCATCAACCCGAACCACACGACCGCCCAGGGGTGCGCCATACCGAGCGATACGCCCGGCCACAGCGCCATCGCCAAGGCAACGGTAAAGCCCACCGCAATCGCGCGGGTGATTGCGGCGGCGATAATCCCGCTCATCAACTCGCCCGGCGAAAGCGGCGGCATCAACAGGTCGATGATCGTCCCCTGCATCTTGCCCGCCAGCAGTGAAAAGCTGGAATTGGCGAAGGAATTCTGCATCATCGCCATCACAATCAGCCCGGGCGCGACGAAACTCGCAAACGGCACGCCGAGCACTTCGCGTCCTTCGCGACCCAAAGCGACCGTAAAGATCGCCAGAAACAGCAGCGTGGTAAAGGCGGGTGCCCAGATCGTCTGCATCTGCACCTTGAGAAATCGACGCACCTCCTTCATATAGAGGGCGAACAGACCCACGCGGTTGATCCCGGATATCACCGGGACACCGCGAGGGGAAAACCGGGCGCTTCCACCGGTCTTGTCAGACAGGTTCTTTTCAGTCACGGGAGCGGCGCGGAAAACGGGTTTAATGAAGCTGGTTCGGCCATGGCACAGGTGCCTAGGCTGCGCAGGGTTTCATGACAAGTATCCGCCGCAAGCACAGGAACAGGTAATACATATGAGCTGGACGGACGAGCGCATCGAGACGCTCAGAAAAATGTGGGAAGGCGGCGCCACCGCCAGCGAGATCGCAACCGAGCTTGGCGGGGTCAGCCGCAATGCTGTGATCGGCAAGGCGCATCGGTTGGGACTGAAAGCGCGCCCTTCCCCGGTGAAGGCCAACGACAAGAAGAAGGCCCCGGCCTCAAGGAAGCCGGTTGCTGCGCCCACGCCCGCTGCCGCGCCGCGTTCCGACGCAGGCGAGCGGACGGCCGCAATCGCGCCCCAACGTGCATCAATCCGCCCCACGGTAGTCGCAGCCCGGAGCGACGTGGCCGAACAGAGCAGCCACACAGGCCCCTCCCAGCCAGTTCCTAACCCGGCGTCCGATCTGCCCAAGATTGTTTCGGTCGGCCCCGGTGGCTTCCTGCGTCAGGGCCCCGGTGATCAGCAGCCCCCGATCCCACCCGCTCCGCCGCGCCGCCTTGTGCCAGCCAAGCCGAGCCCGGAAATCGCCGACAAGACCAGCCTGCTCGATCTGTCGGAAAAGGTCTGCCGCTGGCCGATGGGCCATCCCGGCGAACCTGATTTCCACTTCTGCGGCCAGCAGGTGAACCCCGGTTTCCCCTATTGCGTGGAACATTGCGGCCGTGCCTATCAGGCGCAGCTGCCGCGCGGCGTGCGTCGTCCGCCACCGCCGCTCCCGTTCGGTGGCCCGCGCGTGCGTTAGGATCAGGACTTCTGTGGTTGCCGCCCGTGATGCAAGAGGGTTCCCACATTCCAGCTCGGTGCTCTATGTCGGTTTGGCGCTGCTGCTCGCGAAGGGTGAAAAATTGGTATCGAGGTCGAACAGGTCGACGCCCTCGGCGGACTTCAGCTTGTTCACCAATACATAAGTCACCGGAGTCAGCATGGCTTCCCACGCCACTTTCAGCGCCCAGTTGGTGACGATCACGGTCAGCACATCCTGCGTCGTCCAGATGCCGAGGAACGCGATCGGGTAAAAGATCAGGCTGTCGACGCCTTGGCCCACGAAGGTCGAACCGATGGTGCGGCTCCACAACATCCGGCCTTTGGTCAGCACCTTCATCTTGGCCATGACGAAGGAATTGACGAATTCCCCGGCCCAGAACGCGGTGATCGAAGCAAGCACGATCCGCCAGGTGCTGCCGAACACTTCTTCGTAGGCGGCCTGCCCCGTCCAGCTATCGGCGGGCGGCATGGCGACCACGACAAAGCTCATAAACGCCATGAAGGTAAGCGCGCCGAACCCGGTCCAGATCACCCGGCGCGCCTTGGCATAGCCATAGACCTCGGTCAGCACATCGCCGATGACATAGCTGACCGGGAAGAACAGAATGCCCGCGCCAAAGGTATATCCCGCCACGGTGGATAGCTTGGCCGCGCCGATCAGGTTCGACAGCAGCAAGATCGCCACGAAGGCAGCCATGACGATGTCGTAATAGCGGAAGCTTCCGGGTGCGCGGCTGGTGGCGATGATCCCGTCGGCAGGATCGCGGTCAAACGCGGCGGCGGGATCGGAAGGAGAGGTGTTTTCCATCGATAGACCGGTTAGCGCGATTCCCTTGAGCCGCAAAGCGCGCTATTGGGCTTCCCGGCGCGCGCCCGTAGCTCATCTGGATAGAGCGCGAGACTTCTAATCTTGAGGTAGCAGGTTCGAGTCCTGCCGGGCGCGCCAAGTCCTTGTGCGATTGCACTAAAGATGCACCATCGGTGCATAAAGCTGCGCCGCGATGAGGTGCATTATACAGGCCGCACAAAGCGTGAACTTCAGCGTTTGAGTGCGCACAGCGACTCATACAAATATCAGGTTGCAGCGAAAGCCCCTCATTTTTGCAAATGAGGGGAACGGGGATGCTAGCTACGAAGTGCTTCCTACGCCTTCGCGAGCTACGCCGGTTGAATATTGATCGGTGCGATCCTTTACGAGGGTCGTCTTCCTGCCAGCGCAGTTCGGAAATCGTCGGTAGGAGCTAGAAATACTAGGCTATGCCTCATCCGCGGGGGCCTACAGCCGCGGGGCCAGCTTCACTCTATCGAGGATGTGCCAAGCCTGAAAGGCTGCCATAAGCTGACGCACTTCCCTAGCTGTCGAGAAGTGCTGGAGATAGATCGACCACAACGCCATAGCTTCGAGCGGTGCGCGGCGATGCCATTTAAGCGGCGTCGACTCTGGTCCTGGCATATCAAGGCCAAGCGCTTCTCCACTGGCGGTGATCTGGTCATCGCTGCAACACAGCGGAAGCAGTGTCGTTCCGGGTAACACCCGCGCAAGTCGTCCATTATCGAGAAGCGGAAGGCCGGCGCTTAGATTGTCGGTGCATTGCAGATATTCCGTCCATGGCTGGCGAACCAGCAGCTGGGCATTATCGGGGATGATGCGGCAGATATCGGCGATGATTGCATCCCGATCCTGGATCGGGTCGAAACGCGCATGGACCAGCTCAAAACTTGCTTCGCTTTTTCCGACCCGGGTTACGGTGAACAGCGCGATACTCGAGATTCGTGAGCCACGCTGGAGCTCTGGGGCTGTGCGGACAAAGACGAGTGAGGACAGGATCTGCGGATGGCTGAGGCGGATATGGCGCATCGGATCAGCTTCCAGTTGGAATTGCGCGACAGCACGATGAAGGACGACTTGGGGCGGATTCGCAGCCACAGCGTGCCGTTAATCTTGCTCCGGCATGGTTGTTCGGGCGCTGATATCGCGATCACAGAAAGCAAGCTTCATGAAGTGCTCGCTTAGGGCCCGCGCGCCTTCGCTTGACACCATTTCGCTCCAGTGGTCCCAGCGATCGATTCGCTCGACCAGCCAGAGGTAGAACTGATCGCGGGCATAGGAATCAGCAGCAGGCCATGACATCGTCCACAAGGTGCTCCGCACTGGGATCTCATTTGTGATGTGGAGGCCAATCAGTTTTACACTTGGCAAACCATCGATTGTGTCCGTCGCAAACCTGTGAAGCATGCGCTCGGCAACCTGCTCCGCTCTTTTCACCTTGTCTGCTGCATCCGCCCAATCTTCCCGGCCGCCATTCGACCGGTTGGCCAATATCCAGTCCATGCCGACATTGTCCTCGGCATCATCGAGCTTTCTGGTGGCGATCAGCATCGCCAGAACTGCCCGGCCTTCGTGAGTCAAGCGGTCGCGGTGATTGGTAATCAATCCGGCCGCAATTAAGAAGGCGTCGAAAAAACGCGCCAGATGCCCGTCGGCCTGGAAAATGTCTCTGACGCGCTCTTCTTCGCCGACAAAGCGGCCATCCACTATGGCCAGATAGCTCGCTATGAATTCCAGCGTAGGGTCACTGCGAGACGGACACAGACCAAGACGCCCTTCCCAGAACGCCTGACGGACTGAGCCCCAGGTGCGCCCATCCTCGTCTACCAGTGGCGGCTCTCCGGGGACATCGCCGGTGGAAACCAACCAGTATCCCCATGGCAAGGAAGGGTGCCTGCCATTGCCGTAGCGCGTGCTTGAGTCCCCTCCGAATTCGTTGAACCGCCCGATCATCACGCACCGCCTTTCGTGCTGGCGGGTGGCGGAAGTAAGCGCCGCAAATGGTCAGATTCCGGATGGTCCGCCTGTGCTTCCATCATCGATTTAAGTTTACGCGCCAGCTTGATGCAGTTTTCGTAGACGAAGTGCTGATCCCGATAGACGTCGCCCTTGCGGCGATCCACCGTGTTGTCGGGAACCAGATCTCCCGGGTGGTTGGTGTCGAACCCAAGCCACCAGACATCTTCATGGAATTCATCTTCGGTAGTCTGGACACTGCGGTAATCCTGCACCATCCTGACCCTGGTTACATGACATACGGTGTATCGTTCCTTCCTTGGCTTGCCCCATGCAACCCTCGCAAAACGGTTAACCTCACAGGCCTTGCTATATGTCACCCCTCCGTGAACGACTCGCGCAATCCCAATCGGAATTGCGTCAACATTGAAGCCGAATAAGGGATGGACCGGCCCAACCCCCGTATAGCCCGAGATTGTCCCGTCCTCTTGGCGAAGCATGATGCAGCCAAGTCCGGTCTCCGCGTCGATCCACGCCACCTTGTCCGCTTCATTGTGCCACGGACCGTCGCCATCCGGCTTCCTGTCCGGGTTGTGGTAAATCTGAAGGGCAGTGATGCTTGTGCCTGCCACAGGATAGGCAACTGGTGCTTCGTTAATCAGGCCGTCGGGCAATTTTGAAGCCTCGGCTTTAGTGACTGCGCCTCTTTTTGCTGGTCGTTTTGCCATGATTGCTCCTTTCTAAGCACGTGTTTAAAAGTAGACATGTGAGATATGTGCCACCTCCACCCTTGTCAAGTATATAAAGCTAGACATCGAGGGTGGCCGTATTAGCCTTTGGGTCATATCGCCAGCTCATTGAGCTATTTGCGTCGGCGGTAGCGGTCGAATGCGGTCAGCCGTGTGAGGCGTGGGCCAAGGGTTCTAGCGAGCTTGCCAGGAGCATAGACTTCGTGGGCAAGCCATGCCTCTTCCTCAGGGAAGTCACGATCGAAGACTTCCCGCCACCACAGCTTGGCGTCGGGATCCCATCTGTAGCCCCGCATTCTCAAGACATCCTTTGTGGAAATAGAGGCCCCCACAGCCTCGATCAGCCAGCTATCGCCAGACGAGCTTGCATCAAGCTCCCACAAAAAGGTCCGCCCATCGGTGCGCTCGTGGGAGAGCAAGGTGATCACAGCATCGACATCGCCTTCCGCGCGATGAGCGTCATAGAACCAGCCGAGTTGCGTGCACAGCCAGCCCAGGGCACGTCCTTCGAATCCGGCCGCGCGCCAATCGATTTCCGAACAGGAACACGCCCAGCGCGACTGAGGAAGATTGGGCAGGCGACGCTCAACCAGGGGCCGGTCGAAGGCTGCATTGTGAGCGATGATGACTGAGGCTGACGACAATACGTCAATGGCAATGCGGTCATCAATCCTACGGCCAACAAGATCCTGATCGGTGATGCCGGTGAGCCTGATAACGTCTTCGGACAGGGGAACGCCTGGATCCTCTCGCCACGACCACGATCTGCCAATCTCGACGATATGCCCAGAGGGCCCATACTTGAAGCGGCGCACAGCCAATTCGATGACTTTGTCGTTCTCCGGATCGAGACCGGTTGTTTCGACGTCGACGACAGCTGCGACATTAAGCGGGTCGTCAGGATCACCGAAGCCTGTCTCACCGACTGCAAGGTGTATGCGCCGAAGCTGACGAATGTCGGAGGGTTGCGGATCAGGCATGGGCAACCTCCAGCTCCCTTCCAAGTCCATCGACATCGATGAGTGCCTCGAGTTCGTCGCCATCGATATCGAGTTCGAGGCCCAGGCCATGCAGCAGAATAGCTTTGCAGCATCCATTTCTATCCATGCAGGCTTCGATTGGAGGCTGACCGCGGAACAGCGCAAGCGACGCAGTCATCCAGGCCAGAGGATCGACGGCCAAGCCTTCACGTTGCATCCGCGCGCCCGTCTCGGCCGCCACGCAAGCAATGCGGATGAGAGCAACGCGGTCGACTACTAGGGTTCCGCCAGTCTTCGATCCTAAAGGGTCGAGATTCCAATCAGGTGAGCGTCTCGATAGCTCGGTGTCACCTACGCTACTAATAGTGCCGACACTACACATGGCACTTCCTCCTCTCTGTCCATGCCAAGAAATTCAGCATGGTCAGGGGGTATATAGCTTATTACTTCAATTATTCAATAGGTATTGAGGCATTGAATATTTCTTGCCTTTAGCGAGGGTCAGGGTTATCTTTCAAATATGGAAAAATCAGATGTTGTCGCGAAACTTAGTGCTCTTGCTCAACCAGTCCGCCTGGACATTTATCTTGCTATCGCAGCTCACCCCAATGGCTTGTCTTCAACCCGGGTAGCGGAAGAGGCTGGTGCAATGCCGACGAATACGTCGGTGCATTTGTCAGTGCTCCGAAATGCAGGGCTGGTGACAGCGACGAAGGTTGGCAGGACGGTTACCTACCGGGCAGATACCGGTTCAATGAGCGGACTCGTCCAATTCCTTTCGGACACCCAGTAGGGCGAACACTAATCTTCAGCACCACTCTCGGGCGCGAAGACCAGAGTGGCTCGCATTACCAATAGCGTTCCAGTCCGAGATCGTGAGGATCAAGCAAGTTTGGCTCCCAAACATTGATATTGGCACTTTCCCCGTCTGTCGGGGAAACGAGCAAGCCGCCATACCAAAGAACGTCACGGGCCACGTCAGCAACGATATCAAACTGTGCTTCATCATCCCAATCTGGTCCGAGTGACCAGAGCCGCCTTAAGGCCGCAACCAAATCATCTAGGAAAGGCCGAAAGCCAGCTTGGTCAATTGCTATTTGCGCCTCGTCACTCAGGCAAGCCTGATCATCCAACCCATCGAGATGTCCATAGGCGTATGAAGCAATGCGCATCGGCTCCAACAGCGGAGCTGCGATTTCTAGCGCAGCTCGGTCCAAATCGTTATGCTGCCAGAAGGAGGTCCGCGCCGTTTCCGACTTAGTGGCGGACACCCCTAAAACTCCAATCAATCCCTCCTCGTAACGTTCAAGCTGCTGTGCGCCAAACATCGCGCTCAGTCGGCAAGCTGCATATTCCTCCCAGCAGGCTTCGACGATCGGAGCAAAAAAGGCCTCAACGTAATCCGAGTAATTGGCTTGCAGAATTCGTCCGGGAAACGCGCGGTCCTTTTCTGTCGTGACCTCCACGTGCGCGCATTCATGAGCGAGGAGGTAAAGGGTGTCGGAAAATCCAACACCTTCCTCACCGTCCTCAGTTTCTTCTAACCCGTGCAGGTAATGCGCATTGAAGACCATGTGGACCTTCACGGCACCATCCCGCAGGACTGCGGGAGCCATCGCGACCCCGACAAGCTGATCGTCATTTGAACGGGTAAGCGGTCGAAGCCCTTCAACTCCGCGGTCAAGGCCGAGGAGAGCATCATCGTAATCGTGCGCGACGGTAACACCGTCGAGGCGCTCCAGATTGATGTATCTGCTGATAGACCGGATGTAGCTCGCTACAGCGTTGGCCATTGCCGTGGCCACAGCATCGTCCTGAAAGCCCTGCATCGAAAACGAGATCGTCGAAGGTGCGGTTGGAAGGGGATCAGCATGGGTGTTCACCGACAATGCTCCTCTTGCCTGTCAGCCTGATAGTTCACACAGGTCACGAGCGGGTCCCCTTACAGCTTGGATAACGGGAGCAACCCCAGAACGAGTTGCCGGCATTGCGACCGCGCCTTGCAACACGCCTGACCATTCTCGATCCACATCTTGGGCAGGACACCCCTCCACTGGCAGTCGCTGGTGGAGGTGGTGGCGAAGGGGAAGGAGAGGGGGACAGGACAGTTTGTCGAATTGGCTTCGGCCGTGCGGTGCTCGGAACTGGGATTGCCGCACGTGCAGGTCTCGAAGGTTTAGGAATCCCCAGAAATGCAAGGTCGGCTTCGAGCTGCGCCCTTTGTTCGGCGAGTGCGGTCAACCTTGGGTTCGCTTGCTGCAGTCTTGAGCGCATCCCAGCTGCTGACTGCTGGAGTTCAGCCTGCCCCCCGTCAATCTTCTTTGCCAGTGCAGATGCCCGATTGGCGAAATCAGCATCGAGCTTCGCTTGTGCAGCAGCGTCAGACGGCGTCGGGTTGGGATTGTATTGAAACCGCCGTTCGAGCCCAGCTCTCCACTTCATGAGCTTGTCGGCGGTCGCTGGCCCAAAGCCAGGTATATTCAAGATGGCGTTCTGCTTGACGTCGGCCGCAGACTCGATGCCGTAGGAGACAAGCACCGCCTTCTTGGCCTGACCAATACCGGAGATGCTAGCGCGCCTGATCAGGAAACGATCAAGATACTCGGTAAGTTGACGGTTGCGCCGGTCATTCTGAAGCTTGGTCTGAGCCTTTGCCTTCTTGGCACTGAGGCCTTTGTATTCCTCAACTGCATCTTCAAGCTCGAGGTGCAGATCGATCAAGCCAGTCAGGCCTGTCGACTTTCGCCATTCCGAAAGCGCTCGATCCCATTCGCTCTCTGTCTGGCTATAGATCCGACGCCACTCGGCCTTGTCAGGGCCGCCCTTATCGAATTGACTCCAGGCAACGCCGAAAGCGATCAGCCATACGATGAAGGCGTCAGGGAAATAGGCAAAACCAGCAACGCCGCCAGATGCCGCAGCGCCAGACAATAGCTTGTAGCCTATCTTGCCGGACTTCGCCTTCTTTGCATCCTCGCTGGGATCGAGATTGAACGTTGGGACGGGTGGGGACGCGGTGTTGGGATCAGGCAGCACCACAGCTTTGATCGCCGCCCATGCCTTATCGACGTTGAAATTTACGAGGTTAACGGTCGCCTTGCCCACGGTAGCGACAGTCGAGATGAAAAGCATGGCGCCGGTAGCGGCTTCCATCCGGCACCATGGGCACTTCTTCGCCGTTGAGGGGTAGAAGTGCATTCCATCGGTGCTGCACCGGCTGAACTGACGCTCCAGTCCCTGCAGCATCGACACCCATTCAGATGCTGAAGGCCTATCAGCGGGATTGAGCCCAAACGCCCGCTCAAACCCGTTGGATATGTCGGCGGGAAAATCATCGAGCGACGGGAGAATGCCGGGCGGTGAAACGCCTGTTTTTCGATTCCTGCTGTAGGCGAACAGGTTCGCAGCGATCATTTGATCAAGGGAAAGATCGCTGCCCTTCAGCTGTCCCGCGTAAGGGTGCCGCCCCATGAAAAGCAGACGGAAAATCGAGACCGCCAGAGCGAAGTTATCATGCTCCTTGGTGCGGGGAACCCCTTGCAGTGATCGTCCATGCAACTCAGGTGCGGTGAAATCTGGCTTGCCGACAAGGCACGGGTAAAGCTTGCCGCCGATTTCGAACTGAAAGCTGTCCGCGTCGATCAGGGCAACCATCGCCTCTGAGGAGACCAGAATGCCTGACTCATTCAGATCGCCGATCACGCAAGGCGAACTATGCACCTGTGCAACAGCTCGAGCCGTATTTGCAGCCGCCCGCACAAGGAAACGGAAGTCAGCCTTGGGGAAATGCGTCTTACGGTCTTTCGGGCCATAGAGTTGATGCAGCTCGTGAAAGCCCTCCACCAGCCTCATCGTGAAGCCGGCAAACTCGCCAGATCGCAGGCTGACCAAGCTATCCGGATAGGCAACAAGGCTGGATGACTGAGCGAGGCCATTCTTGACCATGGCTGAGACTTTGGCTTCGCGGTCAGCGCGCTTATCTTCGAAATAGACCTTTACGGCTTTGCGATAGGGGCCATCCAGCAGATAGACGGTTCCCTCGCCACCCTTCGCGATCTGCTTCGCTACCGGCAATCGCTTACCGCCGACGTAAAGTTCAGGCAGCTTCATCGTGACGACAGAAGCAGCAATGTCTTGTCATCGTCCGTTTTATCGCAGACCTTCGGACCGCGCAAAAAGGCGGCGAGCGCAGACGACAGTTTGGCATCCTTGCCCGGCTCATTCAGGGCATCGACCGGAGCGATCATGGTGTTGAAGAACGGCTCATGAGGTGCATCATTGCGATGATCGAGAACTAGGTTCTCAATCCCGTCGCTGAAGACAGCGAAGCCCGTCCACTCCCCTTCGTGCCTTTCCAGACGAAGACGGGGCATCGGATCATCGGTGGCGAAATAGGTTGTCGAAGCAAACTCGCCGTTCTCGGGCGGAGAAATTGTTTCCCACGCAGCCCCCGTGCGAGCAACTATCGCTCCGTCGCCAATATGCGCCGTCAGGATCTTGTTTCCGGTAGCCACGAGCATCACCAACGTTGAGGCAAAGGCACGCCGGGTCGTTTCTCGTTGTTCGGCCGCCATTGCAAGCCGATCACGTGCTGAATCTACCCAAGACCAGACGTCATCATCTTCTGGAAGCACTCGACCAACGCGGAAATGCGCACGGAGCGACTCACTCAATGTCCGGACAAGGACCGATGCACCCTCTCCCCCGAACGGGGCAGAACCTGCACCATCACACACAATCGCACATAGAGCCCCGGAGCCGGTCAAAAAACAGGACATTGCATCCTGTTTCCTGGTCCCGAGCCGCAAATGTGAACTGCCTATCTCAGAGGCTGCGGCCCACCGCCAAGCCATGACAGACTAGCCTGCAACAGCCCATCCATCTGGTGCCATAGGGTTTACCAGCGCCACTTTATCGCTAGGTGTCGACTGGGAGACCGAGCTTAGCGAGCTTGAGAGCCAAGCGAATAGTTCACTAAATGCAAGGCCCCTGAGCATCAAGGGCTGCCTCGTCGCGATCTGACCAAGCACGCCGATGTCGGCACCTTGAACGCCAACAGCGTAGAACATAAATTCGTTACGCTCCTCGCCTTCATGGACGAGCCTTGCAGCATTCTTCCAGCTGTCAGTTGGTGCTCCATCAGTGATCAAGAACACCCACGGCCGGTAATACTTGATGGAGTTTGCGCGGTAGCGGTCCTTTCGCTCACGGAGCAGTTGAATGCCCCGCTCTATCGCCTCGCCCATAGGGGTCGCACCAGACGGTCTCAGAGTCTCAGGATAAAAGCCATCAATCGTCGTGAAGTCTTGCTGCACCTCGACTGGACCGAAGGTAACAACCGCGATCTCGACCCGTTTCGATGCCAGGGAATCTTGGCTGAGTTCATCGCGGAACTGCGCGAGACCGTTGTTGAGCTCTTCGATTGGCCTGCCGGACATCGAGCCCGATACGTCAAGGAGAAGGACCACAGGGCAACGCTGCTCTGGGTTCTCCGCAAATTCAGGATCCCCAAACGGCTGCTGCTCGAAGTCATTGTCCATACGATCTCGCTCCCTTGCTCGAAGCCTAACCGATTTTATCCGATTATGCCGATGCTTACACTCACACTTCTAAGGCGAGACGCCGCCTCTGGTCAATGCGTTCGGCACACCTGACCTCTGGACTCTGGGGCAATGACCATTGTGGAGGAGGAACTTGGAGCAATCTGTAGAACATCCTATAAGTGCCTGAATCATGGGGACTGCATGCTAAACACGATTGAAATCGAGGAAAGTTTGGAGACGCTCGTCGGTGATGTAGCGGACCGCACCTGCACGTTGCACGACTTCCCCTTCCGGCTAATGGAAGCCTACTCCGCATCCAGAAACGAGATCGCTAAGCTCAGGATGAAGCATTCTCCGGGGCTCATGGCCGCCGACTTGGTATGGCCAAAGAAGCTCATTTATCGAGCAGCCGATCGTGGCCAGGTTCAATCGACGATCGAGACCCTCAAGGCCTCACTCATCGGGAAGAACGGGAAGGTAGCAAAAAGCGTCCCCCGGTTCTTGATGAGCACAGATGGCGATGAGTTCCTGTCAGTCGATCTTAAGACGGGCGAAACACCGGCATTCGACCGTCTTGCCGACTTGCCTGTAAACTATGACTTCCTGCTTCCGATGTTCGGTGTCGAGCGGTATCAGCCGGCGCCGGAAACCGTCGCTGATGTCCGCGCGGCTCGGCACATGGCGAAATTCCATGATGCCATCCGGGACGCCAACCCTGATTGGGGCGATGATCGCGTCCACGATCTCAACCTCTTCATGACCCGGCTGCTGTTCTGCATGTTTGCAGAAGACACCGGCATTTTCCCTGACAAGCTGTTCCTCGAGACTTTACGCCGGGAGGCTGTCGATGTCGGTGGATCCGACACGAAGCGAGTCATCGAAGACATCTTCCTCGCGCTGGACATCGCCGACAAGGTCACTAGGCGGGCAAAAGGCGTCCGATCACAGCGTATTGCGGCTGACTTCCCGTATGTGAACGGCGGTCTGTTCCGCGATCATACCGAGGTGCCGAACTTCAATCGGCGGGCCCGACGTCTGCTGCTTGAGGCTGCTGGGCTTCACTGGGATCAGATCCACGCAGACATCTTCGGATCGATGATCCAGGCAATCGTCCAGACTGACATGCGGGCCGACTTCGGCATGCATTACACATCTGTGCCGAACATTATGAAGGTGCTTGATCCGCTGTTCCTCAATTCTCTGAGGGAACAGCTTACCTCGGCTGGCGATAATGTGAAGGCGCTGGAGAAGCTGATCGACCGGATCTCCCGCATCCGTGTTTTCGATCCAGCTTGCGGTTCCGGCAACTTCCTGATCATCGCATATCGTGAGCTGCGCATCATTGAGACTGAAGCGTTCAGACGAATCCGCGACGTGAAGCGCAAGGGGCAGTTGGCGCTCGCTGACTTCCAGACCGGCATCAAGATCAGCAACTTCTACGGCATCGACCCTGTCGATTTCGCCTGCGAAACCGCCAAGCTATCGCTGTGGATCTCCCAGTATCAGATGAACAAGAAGCTGGACGAGATATGCTCGGCTCCTACCCCAGCTCTGCCCCTGACAGATGCTGGTCACATCGTCGTCGGGAATGCATTGAGAAAAGATTGGGCTGACGTCTGCCCTCCGCGGTCGGATTCTGAGGTCTTTATAGTTGGTAATCCACCTTATCTTGGAAGCAATCTCCAAGACGACGAACAGAAAGAAGACGTATCCATAGTTTTCCGGAACCATACAAAGTCATTTAAAAAGCTGGATTATGTGGCTGCATGGTATGCAAAGGCAGCTCAATACAACCAGATTTCCGGCGGGCAAGCTGCCTTCGTGGCCACCAATTCGATTTGCCAGGGAGAGCAAGTATGCATTCTATGGCCAATTATATATTCATTTGGCCAGGAAATTATATTTGCCTATACATCATTTAAGTGGAAGAATAATGCAACGAACAATGCTGCTGTAATCTGTGTGATTGTCGGAATTGGGGCGCAGGGCAGCCGGCCAGCGAAAATTTTTTATGAAGATCGGTCATTTCCGGCGGATAGCATAAATCCATACCTTGCTAATGCGCCAACAGTTATCGTTTTTCCAAGATCATCCTCGACATCCCTTCCCCAAATGAGCTTTGGCAATCAGTTTCTAGACGGAGGAAACATGATTTTCTCTGAGGAACAGAGAGCTGAACTATTTGATAAATACCCTCAGAGCGAGAAATATTTTCGACAAATTTTAGGTTCAAAAGAACTTATTCAGGGAGACGTTCGTTATTGCCTGTGGATAACAAATAAAGATATCGAGGAGGTTCAATTGATACCTCCGATATGCGAGAGGCTAGAGCGTGTCAGGATCTTTAGAGCGAGTAGTCCGCGTCAAGGAACCAATCAATTCGCCAATTCACCTCATCTTTTTCCCTTAACGTCGAGCCCTCCACAAGAAGCTCTCGTAATTCCGAGAGTCTCCTCTGAGAGACGTCTTTACATTCCATCGGGTTTTGCCACTGATCGGCATATTGTTCCAGACTCAGCGTTTGCTGTTTTGAAGGCGCCGACTTGGCTTTTCTCGATCATTAGCTCAAGAATGCATAGTGCTTGGACGGGTGTCGTTGGAGGGCGACTGAAATCAGATTTTAGATACTCTAACACTCTGGTTTATAATACATTCCCTGTTCCAGATCTATCCCAAGAGCAATTATCTTGCCTTGAGGGGCGCGCACTGAGTGTCCTTGGAGCAAGGGAACCATACTTTACTGACGGCCGGAATTTGGCGTGGCTTTACAACCCCGAGACCATGCCCTCTGATTTGCTTCAGGCTCACCATGAACTCGATGATTACCTCGAGACGATCTACATCGGCCGCCCCTTCAAGGACGATGCCGAGCGCCTGGAACACCTGTTCAAACTCTACGCCCGGATGACCAAAACTGCGGCCAAGGCTGCCTGATCGGGAGGAAACGATGCCAGACTTCATTAAGGTCGAATACGGCGCCACCGGGGCCAGCAAATCCATTGATACGATGGGGATGCGCGAGATGCAGTCGACTGCGTTCGATGCACGCAATGCCCAGTATCTGCTGCTCAAGTCCCCTCCGGCTTCAGGCAAGAGCCGGGCCCTCATGTTCATCGGGCTCGACAAGCTCATCAACCAAGGCCTTCGCAAGGTCATCGTGGCGGTGCCCGAGAAGTCGATCGGTAACTCCTTCCGCTCTACGCTGCTCACGGAGCATGGCTTCTTCGCGGACTGGACCGTCCAGCCTCAGAATAACCTCTGCGATATGCTGGGCGGCGAAGGGGGAAAGATCAACGCCTTCATCCGGTTCATGGAGAGCGATGACGAGATCATCGTCTGCACTCATTCAACGCTGCGTCATGCATTCGATCGGATCGTCAACGAAGGTTCTGGCATCGACGCATTCAAAGACTGCGTCCTCGCGGTCGACGAATTCCACCACGTTTCGGCCGATGCCGACAACAAGCTTGGCGAATTAATCCGCGCAATCATTGCCGAAGGCACGGCACATCTGATCGCCATGACCGGGTCTTATTTTCGCGGTGATCAGGTTCCAGTCCTGCGGCCGGAAGATGAAGAGAAGTTCGCCCGGGTCACCTACACCTACTACCAGCAGCTATCCGGATACGAACATCTCAAGACGCTAGGGATCGGCTACAACTTCTACCATCGCAGCTACCTGACCGCGATCGGAGAGGTTCTCGATCCCAACAAGAAGACCATCATTCACATTCCCAGCGTCAATTCGCAGGCTGCCCTTGGTGATAAGATCAAGGAAATGAACAGCATCCTCGATGTGCTGGGCGATGTTTTCGAAGTCGATGAGGTGACGGGGTTCCAGCATCTGCGGACGCCTGAGGGCCAGGTCCTCAAGATCGCGGACTTGGTAACACCTGATACTCAGCAGCAGGTGCTGAATGGGCTTCGTGGAGTGAGGGAAAAGGATGACCTCGACATCGTCATTGCGCTTGGCATGGCGAAGGAGGGCTTTGACTGGATCTGGTGCGAACATGCGCTGACGATCGGCTATCGCGGGTCTCTCACAGAGGTGGTGCAGATCATCGGGCGGGTTACTCGCGATGCGCCCGGAAAGGCCCATGCCCAGTTCACCAATCTGATCGCCGAGCCCGATACCGAAGACGAAGTTGTGCGCACGGCCGTCAACGACATGCTCAAGGCCATCGCCTGCTCGCTGTTAATGGAGCAGGTTCTGGCCCCAAACTTCAACTTCCGCACGCGGCCTACCGATGATCGGTTCGATGGAACTGCTCGGCCTTCGGTGAAAATTGATCTCCATGATCCAGAACCAGTCGTCGAGGTGAGTGGCCTTAAGGAGCCGACCAGCAAGAGGGCGCAGGAAATCATACAGATGGATATGACGGACCTGATGGCAGCCGTGCTGCAGGACTCGCAGGTTCTTCGCGCTAGCCTGATCCCCGATGAGTTTCCGGCAGAGACAATCAACCAGCACCTTATCCCGGACATCATTGCCCGGCGGTATCCTGATATTGCTGAAAACGAGGAAGACCTTGAAGCCATCCGGCAGAACGTTGTTGCAAGGCGCGCGGTGCTCTCCAAGCTGACTCAATCTAGCCGTGCCTCAGGATTGCCGCCGTCCGAAGAGGAGGGGGCTACTGAAGGACAGAAAGCTCATGCGCAATTGCTCAAGCTGACTTCGAAGTTCGTCTCGATCCCTGATCTGAACATCGACCTGATCGATCAGGTTAACCCCTTCCAGCAATCCTACGAGATCCTCTCGAAAGCACTCGGGGAATCGGTCCTGCGGCGTATCCACCAGTCTATTGCCGAGACCAGAATCGAGATCAGCGAGGCAGAAGCGCTGGCGCAGGTTCCGCGTATTCGCACATTCAAGGAACAGCATGGGCGAGAGCCGAACATCAATGCTGCAGATCCGATTGAGAAACGTATGGCTGAAGCCCTGGCATGGATCAGAGCTGCGGCCATTCGGAGGCAGAAGGAAAAGGATCAGGCGGCCTGATGTCTCGGTCATCGAGCGCCTTTTATGAACTGCTGGATCAGCTCATCACTGACAAGGATGATCTGTTTGTGCCTGAGCTCCGCAAGGCTCCGAACCGGGCAGATGACCAGTCCCGGTTGTTTCTCGAAATCGTGGCCTTCCGTGAGAAGACCGGCAGAGCTCCCGACCCATCGTCACGATCCCCTGAAGAAATGCGCCTCGGCGTTCGGCTGACAGCATTCCAGAAGGATCCCAGCAAGGTCGCTGCCATGCAGGATTTTGACCAGTATGGCCTGCTCCAGCACGCAGCCGAAACACGTAATGAAGTTCCCGCAAGCCTCGATGATCTGATTGCCAGTGGCGATGATCTTTTGATCACGCCAGACGACCATATCTTCGAATTCAATGCTACCCCAACACCCAAGCCGAAGGCCGAGGCCGACATCATCGCCGAGCGCGTTCCGTGCGCGGAGTTCGAGAAGTTCGCTCCGATATTCGACGAGGCGATTGCTGACATCGCAGCAGGCGCCCGTTCGACAGTGCCGACAAGCTCCACCTATCAAATCGCTGTAGGCGATATTTTCATCTTAGAAGGCCAGCTCGCCTACATCGCGGACGTTGGGCCATGGATGACACGGACAAAGGGCGACCAAAAGGATGCGCGCCTGCGGATCATCTATGACAATGGCACTGAGAGCGGCCATCTTCTGCGATCATTCGGCAAGGCACTCTACCGCGCGGACAACAGCAGGCGCGTCCTAGCACCGCAAGCGGGACCTTTGTTCAGCGGTCAGGAAGCCAAGGTCACCGGGTGCATATACGTCGCTCGCACCCTTTCTCAGGATCCGGTGCTTGCAGATTTGAAACACCACATGCTCAAAATCGGATCCACGGTCGGAACGGCAAACGAGCGGATCGCCGGGGCTGCAAACGATCCGACGTTCCTTATGGCGCCGGCCGGGGTCGTTGCGGAATACGAGACGAAGGGCGTCCCACCGAAGAAGATCGAAGGTTTGCTGCACCGGTTCTTCTCAGGTGCGTGCCTGAACGTCCGATTGCCTGACCGGTTTGGCAAATCGGTTGATCCCCGTGAATGGTTCATCGTGTCACCAGAGGCAGTCGAGCAAGCGATCCGGCTCATCGCGACGAGGAGGCTGCACCTCTATCGCTACGATGTTGGCGATGATGTCATCGTTGAACGGTTGGCCTGATGGTGAGACTTTGAAAGGGGTTGAATTGAAGTGAGCGTTGCGGACGACATCAAGAAGAACGCTGCCGATAACCGTCAGTCGAATCGCAACGAGTTCAGCGCTCTTCGCCAGCCATGGAGCAATCTAGAGACATCGGTTGGCGATTATCTTACGAGGCATCCCGAGCGGATTGATCAGATCCCGCAGGTCATTCATTCGAATGCCAACCTTCCCAAAGCGTTCACGGTGGACTCGAAGATCGGCAAAATGATTGCCGATATCGCAGTGGAATCCGGAGCACTGCAGGCTTCGGGGGCCCTTAGATTCCATATGGCAAATGACTCCGAACAGGTCATTCAGCAGATGTCGAAGGTGCAGGTCGCGGGGGTCATCGACCTGCAACAGCGTCTGTCGGGGCTTTCATCTAAGAGCATCTCTACGGCCCGGAGCGCTGCCAGGAACATGGTTGCCTCGCTATCGGAGGACGTTGCAAAGCATCGGCAAGAGCTAGCCGATAAGGAGGAAATGCACAGAACGCGCCTCCAAGAGCTTGTCGACGAAAGCGAACGTCAGAAGGCCGACGTTGAGGAATGGCGTTCAGCCACGGAGGCGTCGATCTCGGAAATTCGCTCTGAGTGGGATCAGCGATTCCAAGAAACACACGAGCAATTCACTGAAAAGCTTCGTATTGAGGCGCCAGTGAAGCTTTGGAACGACAGGGCTGCCACTCACCGGGAGGCTGCCAGAGTATGGCAGAGGGTGTCCATTCTGGCTGCAATTGTGGGAATGGGTTTGGCGGCGCTCTTTGCGTGGGGAGCACTGTCCCTTGCAGCATGGCTCTTTGCGGACGCTTTCGTCGTGGCGAAGGGAGCGCCGCTTCCCTCAGGCCTCAGGCCAACATGGCAGTATGAAGTGATCTTCGCCTCGGGTGCGACGTTGCGTAAGCGTGTGCTGAAGGCCGCGGTCAGGCTGCCTTTGCGAGGTTGTTTTCTGCAGTCGGCTGCCAGTTCCACGGCATGAGTTCGTCCCATCGCGATGCGGGCCAGTCTGCTGCGATCCGGGCGATGACATCGGCGATATAGGCCTGCGGCTCGAGACCGTTCATCTTGGCGGTCTCGATAACCGAGTAGATCGCGGCGGCGCGTTCACCACCGGCTTGGGAACCGGCGAACAGCCAGTTCTTTCGACCGATGGCGATGGGGCGGATGGCTCTTTCCGCGATGTTGTTGTCGATCTCGAGCCGACCGTCATCGAGGAAGCGGGTGAACGCCTTCCATCGTTTGGTGCCATAGCGGATAGCCTTCGCGGTGAGCGACTTTGGCGCAAGTTTGCGCAGGGCATCATCGAGCGCGGCGCGCAGCGCCGTTACCAGCGGCTGCGACCGCTCCTGACGGATACTTCGTCGGATCTCGGCGGGCTGGCCCCTGATCTCGGCTTCGATGGTGTAAAGCTGGCCGATACGGCCGAGCAGGTCAGTGGTGAGCGCGGTAGGCTGCTGCTTGTGGCGCTCGAACAGCTCGCGTCGAAAGTGCGCCCAGCAGGCAACTTCCGATATGCTGTTGCCAGCGTAAAGCGCGTTGAACCCGGAGTAAGCGTCGGCCTGGAGGAAGCCTTGGAACCCGGCGAGTTCACGCTTGGGATTGGACTTGTAACGGTTTTGCGCCGGTCACCGATCTCACTATGCCACCCTGGCTTCGAATGCGAGCGGGCTGATGCCGCCCAGATACGAATGGCGG
>NZ_JBEPQB010000014.1:0-88636 GCF_040547625.1 Porphyrobacter sp. MBR-155 | reverse complement strand
CCCCGGGCGGCCCCGGCGCGCGCGCGGGGGGGGGGGGGGGGGGGGGGGGGGGGTGTTTTTTGTGTGTGTGGGGCGGGGGGGGGGGGGGGGGGGGGCGCCCCCCCCCCCCCCCCCCCCCCCCCCCCCCCCCCCCCCCGCGACTCCGTTACCGCTTTCCGTGCAGCGCTTACGCTTTGTTCAAGCGCTCGCGGATTTCCTTGCCGGCCTTGAAATAGGGCACACGCTTGGACGGCACGGGCACCGTTTCACCGGTGCGCGGGTTGCGCCCGCTGCGCGCTTCGCGTTCGCGCGTCGAAAACGCGCCAAAACCGCGCAATTCGACTCGACCTCCCTCGGCCAATCGCTGAGCGATCTCGTCAAAGAAGATATCCACCACCTGCTCGACTTCGTCGGCGCGCAGTTCGGGATTGTCTTTGTGTAATGCCTGCAACAACTCGGATCTGATCATGGTGATCTCCCGGTGCCCATGGGCGGTCTGGCCGCCATATCACACCGTAAGCGGGTTTGACCCCGCGGTTTCCCTCAACTCGCCTCCGACCCGTAAGGCGCCCCCATTAATCGCAGCGCGCAGCCGGATGCAATCCCGCAACGTCTGACAATGAACAGATTGTCATAAATCGGGAAAACGCGCAACTTCCACGCGTGTCAGCAGGCGAATAATTCAGTCGGCCAGCATCATATCGGCGGGGTTGAGGCCGAGCCGTTCCATCCTGGCACGGATTTCGGGCCATTCCTCGCGCAGGAAAGCTTCGCGATCGGCCGCGCGCAGGCGTTCTGCGGCACCGCGCACCACATACATGCCAACCCCGCGTTGCACTTCGACCAAGCCATCATTCTGGAACTGCTGATAGGCTTTGGCCACGGTCAGCGGATTGGCCCCCTGCTCCGCCGCGAGCGCGCGCACCGATGGCAGCATCGCGCCTTCCGGATATTCGCCGTCGATAATCGCCGCGGCAATCTGATCGCGCAGCTTGAGATAGACGGGCCGGTTGGCGCTTGGGCGGTTGGCGTTCATGGTGATGGGCTGTCCCTTACGAGGTGCATCAGTGCCATAATACAGCCACGCGGTCAAGGCGAGGGGGTGGTGGGGGCGGCGGCAAGGGGGTGGCGGGGGCGGTCTACGTCGTGCCAAAGCACATCCTGAACAATCACGCGCAACAAAAGCTTCACACGCGCAAATGATACGCTAGGTTGCGTCCCCATGGGATCGCGCCGGAGGGGCGCGCAAAAGGGATATCTGCATAAATGGCAACGCAAGAGCTTCCGCACGGGGACAGCGCCGGGACTTTTCTCGGCCACCCCAAGGGTCTGTTCGTCCTGTTCTTCGCCGAGATGTGGGAGCGCTTTTCCTATTACGGGATGCGCGCACTGCTGATCTTCTACCTGACCAAGCACTGGTTGTTTGACGATAGCCAGGCGGGGGTGATCTACGGCGCATATACCGCGCTGGTGTATATCACTCCGGTGCTGGGCGGTTATCTGGCGGACAAGTATCTTGGCCAGCGCAAGGCGGTCACATTCGGCGCAATTCTGCTGACTTTCGGCCACTTTCTCATGGGCTTTGAAGGCAGTGGCGGACAGGATGCGGCCAGCCTCAATATTTTCTGGCTGGCGCTTGCCTTCATCATCGTCGGTTCCGGCTTTCTCAAGGCCAACATTTCGGTGATCGTTGGGCAACTGTACCCGCGCACCGACGTGCGCCGCGATGGTGCCTATACGATCTTCTACATGGGGATTAACCTCGGCGCTGCACTGGGATCGATTTTGTGCGGATATCTGGGTGAGACCTATGGCTGGGCCTACGGCTTTGGCGCGGCCGGCTTTGGCATGTTGCTTGGCCTGATCGTGTTCACGATTTTCAAACCGCTCCTGCTGGGGCGCGGTGAACCGAGCGATCCGGCAAAGCTCGCCGGGTCGGTGATGGGCATCAAGCTCGAATGGCTGCTTTATGCAGTTGGCCTGATCGCGGTGATCACGTGTTGGTGGCTGGTGCAGAATCAGGCCGTGGTTGGCACCTTGCTCGGCGTGGGCGGCACGATCCTGATCCTCTATGTGCTGGGTGAGGCGACCTTCCGCTTCGTGCACGGCTCCTACGCTGCCTCGCCGACACTGCCGCTCGCGATTTTCGGGCTGGGCGGACTGCTGGCGATTGTCGCCTTCATCGGGATGTTCCTTGGCAGCATATCCGAAACAGGTGCGCTCAATCTGACGCTGGCTGGTTTCGGAGTGTCGCTGCTGGTGGTCATCTGGCAGTCAATCATCAACCGCAATCAGGACCGTGACCGCATCTTTGCCGCGATGTTCCTCATCCTCGGTTCGATTCTGTTCTGGGCCTTGTTCGAACAGGCGGGGTCATCGCTCAACCTGTTCACCGACCGCCATGTTGATCGCTCGATGCTGGGTTTCGACGTGCCGGCTTCAATGTTCCAGTCGATCAACGCGATCTATATCGTGCTGCTTGCGCCGTTCTTCGCGTGGCTGTGGACGTCGCTGGGCCGCCGTGGGCTTGAACCTTCGACCCCGGCCAAGTTCGGTTTGGCCTTGATGCAGCTTGGTGCTGGTTTCCTGGTGCTGGTGGCAGGCGCTGCGACCGGTAACATGACCCCGGTCATCTTCATCTTCCTGATCTATCTGCTGCATACGACCGGCGAATTGTGCCTTTCGCCGGTGGGCCTGTCGGCAAT
The DNA here is from genome assembly GCF_040547625.1 of Porphyrobacter sp. MBR-155. Classification (NCBI taxonomy): domain Bacteria; kingdom Pseudomonadati; phylum Pseudomonadota; class Alphaproteobacteria; order Sphingomonadales; family Erythrobacteraceae; genus Porphyrobacter; species Porphyrobacter sp. MBR-155. The sequence goes on along the minus strand of NZ_JBEPQB010000014.1, from coordinate 85,952 downwards.
GAACCGCCTTGCCCCTGCCCACATGGCGTCGCTGATCATGGGGACGTGGTTCTTCGCTTCGGCCACCGGCAATTTTGTCGCGGGCCTGATCGCGGCTGCAACAGGTTCCGAAGCAGCGTCGGGCGAGGGTGCGGGCAAGCAGGTCGTGCTCGACGTTTACAATCAGATCGGCTGGCTGGCGATTGCCGTTGGTGTTGGCGTGATTGTGATCAGCCCGCTGATCAAGAAGCTGATGCACCTCGACACGCTCAAGGATGATGGTCTGGCAGGCGAAGCCGAACTGGGCGAAGCTGCCGCAGCCGGGATCCACCCCGCGACCCGTCCGGCTGAATAGTCGCAGGGTTCGCACGAAAACTCGTCCAGCGGCATGGACAACCCTTCGTTTCCTCGGCACACTTCGCGCCGGGGAAACGGAAGGGTTTTCGATGATCTCAAGACAAAATCTGCGTGCGCGCATCGGCGCATTTGCCACTCTCGCCAGCGCGCTTGCGCTCAGCGCCTGCGCCACAACCGGGAATGCTGGCGGGAACGCTGGCGGGGGCGATGTTGCCAGCACCAAGGCGGACGACAAGAAATTCGCCGCCAAGGTTGAATCCGACGGCGTATTCCTCTCGACCTATAAGCCCTACCCCAACATCGCCACTGCGATCCGCGGCGCGACCATCTATGACGGCAAAGGCGGCACAATCGAGAACGGCGTGGTGTTCATGAGCGGGGGCAAGATCACCTCGGTCGGCGGGCCGGACACCCCGATCCCGGCGGATATTGCGGTGTTTGATGGCAGTGGCAAATTCGTCACCCCCGGCATCATCGACATCCACTCGCACCTTGGCGATTATCCCTCGCCCAGCGTCAACGCGCATTCGGACGGGAACGAGGCGACCAGCCCGACCACGCCCGAGGTCTGGGCCGAACATTCGGTCTGGCCGCAAGACCCCGGCTTTACCCGCGCGCTCGCCAATGGCGGGATCACGGCGCTGCAAATCCTGCCCGGCTCGGCCAACCTGATGGGTGGGCGTTCGGTCACGCTGAAAAACGTCGCCGCGCGCACGGTGCAGGGGATGAAGTTCCCCGGCGCGCCTTACGGCATGAAAATGGCCTGCGGGGAGAATCCCAAGCGTGTTTATGGCAGCCGTGGGCGGATGCCTTCGACCCGGATGGGCAATTTCGCGGTCAACCGCGACACCTGGCTCGATGCGATCGATTACGCCAATGACCCTAAGGCCAAACGCGATCTCGGCAAGGAAACGCTGGTCGGCGTGCTCAAGGGCGATATCCTGATCCACAACCATTGCTACCGCGCCGATGAAATGGCGCTGGTTTTGGATATGGCCAAGGAAATGGGATACAAAGTCAGCGCCTTCCACCACGCGGTTGAAGCCTACAAGATCGGCGATCTGCTGCGTGAAAACGATGTGTGCAGCGCGATCTGGGCCGATTGGTATGGCTTCAAGATGGAAAGCTATGACGGCATTCTCGAAAACGCGGCCTTCCTGCAACGCGAAGGCGCCTGCGTGGTGATCCATTCGGATGACAAGAACGATATTCAGCGATTGAATCAGGAGGCTGCCAAGGCGCAGGCGGCGGGCCTCAGGCTCGGCATCGACATTCCCGATGCGACCGCGATCCAGTGGATCACCTATAACGCCGCCAAGGCGATGGGGATCGAAGACATGACCGGCAGCCTCGAAGTCGGCAAGATGGCCGATGTGGTGCTGTGGAACGGCGATCCGCTGAGTGTGTATTCAAGGCCCGAAAAGGTCTGGATCGACGGCGCGCTGATGTTTGATGCGACCAACCCCAAGATGCGGCCCGTCAGCGATTTTGAACTGGGCCAGCCCGGCGAAGGAGATGTGAAATGAACGGCGCAGCAAAAACGCGGCGCCTGCGACCGCTCGGCGCTTTGGGAATTGCGCTTGGGCTTGCCGGAGCCTTCGTCGGCTACAAGGCCAGCGCGCAGGATGTTACCATCACCAACGCCCGCGTCGTAATTGGCGATGGCGGCGCGCCGATTGACGGCGGCACCGTGGTCGTGCGCGGCGGCAGCGTGGTCTATGCCGGGCCTGCCAGCGGCGCGCCCACGGGTGGGGCAAGTGTTGATGCGGGCGGAGCATGGGTGACACCCGGCCTGTTCGCCACGGTCACATCGCTGGGCCTGTCGGATGTTTCGGCGGTGAGCGAATCGAACGATATTTCCGCGCGCGGCACCCCGTTCAGTGCGGCATTGGATACCTCCACCGCGATCAATCCGGCTTCGCAGCACATCCTTGTCCACCGCGCTGCCGGGATCACCCGCGCGGCCACCACCACCATGCCCGCCGGATCGATCTTTGCCGGGCAGGGCGCGATCATCGATCTGGACGGCGATGCCAACCCGGTGATGCAGGCGCGCGCGTTCCAGATGATCAATCTGGGCGAAGGCGGGGCGCAGCGCGCAGGCGGCAGCCGGGTTGCGGCCTACGCCTTGCTGAGCGCGGCGTTGCGCGAAGCGCAGGCACTGGTCGGCAAGTCCGGGATTCCGCAGACCACCGAAATCACCAAGGATGATGACGTGCTGCTCACCCGCTTCGATGCCGAGGCGCTGGTGCCGGTGGTGACGGGGCGGCAGAAACTCTATGTCGCGGTAGAACGGGCGGCGGATATTCGCGCTGTGCTGGGGCTCAAATCGCAATACCCAAGGCTTGATATGGTGCTGGTCGGCGCGAACGAAGGGTGGCTGGTGGCCGATGCCATCGCCGCAGCGGGCGTGCCGGTGATCGCCGATGGGCTGACCGACCTGCCCGAAACCTTTGAACAATTGGGTGCCACCCAAAGCAATGCCGGGCGGCTGGCGCGCGCCGGGGTGAAGGTGGCGATCAATGCGTCAACCATGCAGGATCCGCGCCGTTTGCAGCAGGTGGCAGGCAATCTGGTCGCGCTGACCCGGATGCCCGGCGCGACGGGCATGGATTGGGGCAAGGCCTTTGCCGCGATCAGCTCTGTCCCCGCCGATATCAGCGGCATGGGCGGCAAGGCAGGTGTGCTGAAAGCAGGCGCGCTGGGCGATGTGGTAATGTGGGATGGTGATCCGCTCGAAGTCGGCTCTGTGCCGACGCGGGTGTTCATCGGCGGGGTCGAACAAAACCTTGAAAACCACCAGACCGGCTTGCGCGACCGCTACCGCAACCTTGATGAAAGTGCGCGGCCCAAGGCTTACGACTGGTAGGCGAGACCTAACGGAGGATGCACGCATGGACGGATCACTTGTTGCGCTGATCGCGGCGAATATCGCCTTTGTCGGCACGCATTTTACCATGTCGCATCCGCTGCGCAGCACGCTTGTGAAGGCCTTGGGCGTGGGAGGCTTTCAGATCGTCTATTCGCTGGTGAGCTTTGCGACGCTGGCGTGGGTCTATATCGCGTTCAAAGCCGCGCCGCCTACCGACCTGCCGCGTTCGGGCGAGATCGGTTGGATCATTGCCACGTTGCTGACCCTGCCCGCGATGATCCTGCTGGCCGGTTCACTGATCGGCAACCCCGCGCTGCCGACCCCGATGGCGCAAACGCAAGCGCGCGCTGAGCCTCGGGGCGTGTTCCTCGTCACCCGCCATCCGATGATGTGGGGTATCGCGTTGTGGGCGCTCTCACACATCGTGCTGTGGTGGAGCACCCGCACGCTGATCACCGCGCTGGCGATGGGCGTGCTCGCGCTGGTCGGCGCGCATTTGCAGGACGCCAAGAAACGGGCGCTGATGGGCGATGCCTGGGCGACGTGGGAACAAAGGACCAGTTACTGGCCGCGCTGGGGCAAGTTTTTGTCGGTCGGCGCGGTGCCGCTGGTCGGGGGCGTTGTGTTGTGGCTGATCGCCAGCTGGCTGCATTTCTACGTCGCAGGCATCCCGGCGGGGCTGTGGCGCCTGATTACTCTCCCGTAAACACCGCGCCGCGTTTTTCGATCAGCGCGGAGACGCCTTCGGCATGGTCGGCGGTGGTGTGCATCATCGCCTGCGTGTTCGCCGCCATTTCCAGCGCAGAATCATAGCTGATCTGCTGTCCCTGACGCAGCAGGTTCTTGGTCTGGCGCAGCGCGTGCGGGGGTAGCGCGGCGATTTTGGCGGCGAGCGCGCGGGCTTCATCCATCAGCGCATCGGCTGCGACCACCCGGCTGACCAGCCCCCAATCCTTCGCCGTTGCCGCGTCGATCACGTCGCCGGTGTAGAACAGTTCCGCCGCGCGGCTCATCCCGATCACGCGGGGAAGAATCCAGGTGCCGCCATCGCCGGGGATGATGCCGAGTTTGAGGAACGTCACCCCGAACTTCGCGCTTTCGGAAGCAATGCGGATATCGGCGAGGCAGGCGACATCGCAGCCCAGCCCGATCGCCGGGCCATTGACCGCCGCGATTACCGGCACGCGGATGCCATAGAGCGCGCGCAGCATCAGGTGGATATTATCGCGATAGCCGTCCGAGATCGCGGGCGCGGTGCCGCCAAACGTGCCCGCCTTGTTCTGCATCGCCTTGATATCGCCGCCTGCGCTGAACGCCCGCCCTGCGCCGGTCAGGATTACCACCCGGCATTCCATATCGCGGTTGATCGCATTGACGACCGCCACAAACGCATCCCCGTCGCCCGGCGCGCCGAGCGGGTTCATCGTTTCCGCCCGGTTGAGCGTGAGAATGGTGACGGGGCCTTCGCGGGTGATCTGGATCAGCGACATGGAAACCTTGCACAAATGCGATAGACGGTTAAGCGGAGGTATAGCGAGGGTGGATAAAGAGCAACAAGTGTCATGATGCCCATCGCCTATGCGCAAAGGGAAAGCGGAGAGTTATAATGCCGGGCCTTTTGCTGATTTCCGCACCACCTGCGTTGTTTGGCGCTGCTCTGTCAGCGGCCGGGCCGGTGCCCGCGACGCCGCCCCAAACATACCTGCCCGTGACCCCGATCATGTGGAGTCTGGCAGCTGTGCAGGATAGTGCCCCGCCTGCCGATGCTGACCCCGCCACGGCGCCAAGCGAGGAACAGGATGATGATGCGCAGGGCAATGAAATCATCATCGAAGGCACCTATGGCCCGCCTGCAAACGACCCGGTCGAGCGGTTCAATGCTGAAAGCTATCGCATCACGCAGGCGGTTGATCAGGCGCTGGTTGAACCGCTGGCCTATGCCTATCGCGATGGCTTGCCCGAGCCAATCCGCGATGGGTTGGGCAACGTCGTGCGCAATCTTGCCGAGCCGAGCAATGCGCTCAATTTCCTGCTGCAAGGCAAGGTTGGCAAGGCGTTTGAAACGCTTGGGCGGCTGGCGATCAATTCAACCTTCGGATTAGGCGGGCTGATTGATATTGCTGGCAAGCCCGGCATCGGCCTGCCTTATCGCCGCAATGGGTTCGCCAATACTTTTGGCTATTACGGGGGTGGGTCGGGGCCGTATCTCTATCTGCCGATCACCGGCGCGACGACGGTGCGCGACACGGCGGGCGGCCTGCTGGATCAGGCGCTGCTGCCGTTTGTGGTTGGCAAGCCGTTCAGCAAGATCGAATTCGCGGCGACCTATTTCGTGGTCAACGGTCTGGATTCGCGGCTTGAATTCGATGCCGAGCTGGCGGAAATCCGCGAGTCCGAGGATCCTTACGGAATGCGGCGCGATACCTACCTTGCCCGGCGCGAACGCGAAATCGCGGCGCTGAAGGGTGAAGTGATCCCTGAACCCGAGCCGGAACTTGAATTGCAAACCGAGCCGGAGCTGGAGGCAAACCCCGAAACTGCACCCGAAAACGCCCCTGAAATCACCAATAACACGGCCCCGCAGAGTAACCCCACGCTGACCGAACGCGTGCAAATCACCGCCAGCACCGCGCCCGCCGGACGTTAGGTCACGCCCGCGCGCCCTCGGCAGAATCGGCGGTGATCCCGGCGCTGTTGTGCTTTAGCGCCTTCAGCACCGCATCGACAATCTGCGGCGCGTTAAGGCCCGCCTGATCATATTGCTTGGCGGGATCATTATGATCGATGAAACTATCGGGCAGGCGCAGCGTGCGCACTTTCAGCGCGCCGTTGCCGCTGTCGCCATCGGTCAGGCCTTCATCGCTGGCAAAGGTCAGGACATGCGCGCCCAACCCGCCGATTGATCCTTCTTCCACCGTCACCACAACTTCGTGGGTGCGCATCAAGCGGGCGATCAGATCGTGATCCAGCGGCTTGGCAAAGCGCATATCGGCGACCGTGGTGGAAAGCCCCTTGGCCTCCAGCACGTCGGCGGCTTTCAGCGCCTCGGCCAAGCGCGCGCCCAATGAGAGTATCGCGACCTTGGTGCCCTCTCGCACCAGCCGGCCCTTGCCGATTTCCAGCTTCACCGGAACGTCTGGCAGCGGCACCCCGGTGCCATTGCCGCGCGGGTAACGGAAGGCGATGGGGCCATCGTCATATTCGGCGGCGGTGTAGGTCATGTGCACCAGCTCGGCCTCGTCAGCGGCGGCCATCACCACCATGTTGGGCAGGGTGGCAAGATAGGTCACGTCGAACGATCCGGCATGGGTTGCCCCGTCCGCGCCGACCAGCCCGGCGCGGTCAATCGCAAAGCGCACCGGCAGATTCTGGATGCACACATCGTGCACCACCTGATCATAGGCGCGCTGGAGGAAGGTGGAATAAATCGCCGCGAAGGGCCGCATTCCTTCTGCCGCCAGACCCGCCGCAAAGGTCACGGCGTGCTGTTCGGCAATGCCGACATCAAACGTGCGGGTCGGGTGCGCCTTGGCAAATTTGTCCACCCCGGTGCCCGAAGGCATGGCGGCGGTGATCGCGCAGATGCGGTCGTCAGTTTCAGCCAGCTTCGCCAGCGTCAGGCCGAACACGTCCTGATAGGCGGGCGGGCCTGCTGCACTCTTGCTCTTTTCGCCGGTGATGACGTTGAACTTGGGAACGCCGTGATACTTGTCAGCGCTGTTTTCGGCCGGTGCGTAGCCCTTGCCCTTTTCGGTGACGACGTGGATCAGCACCGGGCCTTCCGATGTGTCGCGCACGTTTTCCAGCACCGGGAGCAGGTGATCGAGATTGTGCCCGTCAATCGGGCCGACATAGTAAAAGCCCAGTTCTTCGAACAAAGTCCCGCCGGTCACCATGCCGCGGGTGAATTCCTCCGCCTTGCCGATGGTGTCGTGCATCCGGCGGCTCATCTTCTGGATCACGCGGGAAGCCAAGCTGCGGAGGCCGAGATATTCGGATGATGACACCATCCGCGCCAGATAGGCCGAAAGCCCGCCTACCGGCGGCGCAATCGACATGTCATTATCGTTGAGGATCACCACCAGCCGATTGCCTGCCTGTGCGGCGTTGTTCATCGCTTCATAGGCCATGCCCGCGCTCATCGAACCATCGCCGATTACCGCGATGCCGCGTCCCGGCCGGCCTTTCAGCTTGTTGGCGATGGCAAACCCCAGCGCCGCAGAAATCGAGGTGGAGGAATGCGCCGCTCCGAACGGGTCATATTCGCTCTCGCTGCGCTTGGTAAAACCGCTCAGCCCGCCGCCCTGCCGCAGCGTGCGGATACGGTCACGCCGCCCGGTGATGATCTTATGCGGGTAGCATTGGTGGCCCACGTCCCACACCAGCTTGTCATCCGGGGTGTTGAACACATAGTGGATCGCCACGGTCAGTTCGACCACGCCCAGCCCCGATCCCAAATGCCCGCCCGAGGTGCTGACCGCATCGATCATCTCGCTGCGCAGTTCATCGGCGAGTTGGCGAAGTTGATCGGGCTTCAGGCGGCGCAGATCGTCGGGAGTGTCGACCAGATCCAGCAGTGGGGTGTTTGGGGGTGTGTGCGGCAGTTGCGTCATAGCCCAAGGCCTTACACTTCGAATTGGGGCCTGTCGATTGAACGCTTGATCGAGGTCAATGCGCGCCGATCAGGCGCAGGCTTTGCACAGCCCGCGAATTTCCAGCACCGCGCGCTGCGCCGTGAACTGGCGCGCGGCGGCAATGGCGCGCACTGCGCGGCTGACATCCTCGTCATCGACATGGGCGGCTTCCCCGCATTCATCGCATACCAGAAATATGCAATCATGCGCGCAGCCGGGATGGGTATTGGCGAGGTAGGCGTTGGCGCTTTCCACCCGCATCGCGAGGTTGTTCGCCACGAACACGTCAAGAATGCGATAGACGCTGTTGGGCGCCACCCGCTTGCCGCGCGCGGCGGAGAGATTGTCGGCAATGTCGTAGGCTGAGACCGGGCGTTCGTGCCGGGCGAGTTCGGCAAACACTGCCTCGCGCATCGATGTCCACTGTTCGCCCGCCGCCGTCAGAGCGCGTGCAGCCTCGGCGATCAGGTCGTGACCGCTGTGTTCATGGTGCGAATGGCTGATGGCGTGCTGTCCCATAGGCCGGATATAGGCGATGCGGACAGCTTTCGCCAAGCGGTTCGGGCGATCAGATGGCGTTGCGGTGAAAGTCTGTCCGATAATCGGTGAAAAGCGCGTTAGCGGGCGATCACGAATTCGGCAGAGGGAGCGGGCGCTTTGAGCGTTTCGGCGGCCTGCGCGGGTGAGGACAGCTTGCTGCCCCAGCTATCGGCATTGGCTCCGGCGACCAGCAATGCACCGCCGACAAAGCCGATGGCAAAATTGCGAAACAGGTCGGTAGCAAACAGGCGCATGGGATAGCTCGTGATTCGAATGAATGTTGCCCCGGCCTCTGCCCGATGCTGAATTGCCCCGGGATGAACACAGGATTCATAAAGTAATTCTGTTGGAAAGCCGTTTTGGTTACGAATGGTCTGAGAAAAAGTTACGATGCCGCCCATATCAGCCGAACCGCTCGCAGTATGCGGTGAAGCGCAAAGCAAGCAACGCCCTCAAGAGGGGCAGCGGTAGGGCAACAAATCAATGCCGGAAATGCCGCATCCCGGTGAACACCATCGCAAGGCCTGCGGCGTCGGCGGCAGCGATCACTTCGTCATCGCGGATCGATCCGCCCGGCTGGATCACCGCAGTCGCGCCAGCCTCGGCAGCGGAAATCAAGCCGTCGGCAAAGGGGAAGAACGCGTCGGATGCAACCGCACTGCCGATGGTGCGAGGGGCGGGCCAACCATGGGTTTCGGCGGCTTCCTGCGCCTTGATCGCGGCGATCCGCGCCGAATCGCGGCGGTTCATCTGGCCCGCACCGATCCCGGCGGTTGCGCCGTCCTTGGCATAGACGATGGCATTGGATTTGACGTGCCGCGCCACCGTCCAGGCGAACAGACAGTCCTGCAATTCCTGATCGGTGGGTGCGCGTTTGGTGACGACCTTGAGACCGTCCAGCGAAACCGCGCCGCCATCACGCGACTGGATCAGCACCCCGCCTGCGATGGTCTTCATCGCAAGCCCGCCGCGCCGGGGATCGGGCAACGTGCCGCATTCGAGCAGGCGCAGGTTCTTCTTTCTGGCGAAGATTTCGCGTGCCTCGGCGCTCACAGAAGGAGCGATCACCACTTCAGTGAATATCCCCGCAATCGCTTCGGCGGTCGCGCCGTCGAGCTCGGTATTGACCGCGACAATCCCGCCAAATGCCGAAACGCTGTCACACGCCAGCGCCGCTTCCCAAGCCTCCAGCAGCGAGCCGCCTTGCGCCACGCCGCAGGGGTTGGCGTGTTTGACGATAACGACAGCGGGCGCGCCGCCTGCAAACTCCGCCGCCAGTTCCAATGCGGCATCGGCGTCGTTGAGGTTGTTGTAGCTGAGCTCCTTACCCTGCAATTGCGCCGCCTGCGGCACACCGCGCGCGCCCACCATTAGCGGGACATAGATCGCGGCGGATTGGTGCGGGTTTTCGCCATAACGCAGCGTGTCTGCGCGCTTGAAGGCGAGCGGCAGGGTTGCAGGGAACAGCGTCGGTTCGTCGCTCGCGGTGGGCGAGAAGGCGAACCAATTGGCAATCGCTGCGTCATAGGATGCGGTGCGGGCATAGGCCTTGCCCGCCATGCGGATGCGGAATGCGTCTGACGTCGCGCCATTGTGCGCCGCCAATTCCTCCAGCAGCGCTGGGTAATCCGCCGGATCGGTCAGGATCGTCACAAACCCGTGGTTCTTGGCGGCTGATCGCACCATCGAAGGCCCGCCGATGTCGATATTCTCGATGATCTCGGCCCGGTCAGCGCCCTTGGCCACTGTCGCTTCGAACGGGTAGAGGTTGACCACCACCAGATCGATTTCGCCAATCCCATGCGCCTCCATCGCGGCGACGTGTTCGCCATTGTCGCGCAGCGCCAGCAGCCCGCCATGCACAGCCGGGTGGAGCGTCTTGACCCGCCCATCCATCATTTCGGGAAAGCCGGTGAGGTCGGACACGTCGCGCACGGTAAGCCCTACGTCGCGCAGCGCCTTGGCAGTGCCGCCGGTGCTGACCAGTTCAACGCCGCGCGCCGCCAATGCCGTGCCCAGTTCAGCCAAACCCGTCTTGTCGGACACTGACAGCAGCGCCCGCTTGATCGCCTTGTTGGTCATGGTCGAAAATCTACCCTGTTTTCCTCAGCAGCCACGAGAATTGCCCGCCGCTGCGCAATGCCAGTCCTTCGATCACCAGCTGTTCGGTGGCGTGCGGGCGGCCATCGCCATCAACCCACAGGCTATCCTCGGCAGCGAGGGTGATCGCGCCCGCGCCCGCCCTATCGCCGCGCAGGCGGAATTGCCACAGGCGTCCATCGGGCAGCAGCAGGCTCGCCCCGCGCTTGTCGCCCGATAACTGCACCTCAACCCCGCGTCCGAGATGGAACCGCAATGCAAAGGCGATCTTGCCGCGCTTGCCGTTTTTGGCGCTGGGGATCAGGATATCCTCACCCGCCAGTTCGGTGCCATCGCCGCTGAGGGTGAGAATGCGCTGATGGGTCAGGCCGAAGCGCGCGGCATAGCCATCATGCGCGGCTTCGATCCGGGTCGCCTCACGCCCGCGCCCCGCCACCATCCGCCGCTCAACCGCGACCGTTTCGACGCCCTTGCCAAGCTGGCCGTGGAGCAGCACCGCGGTCGAATTGGCATTGTCGAGCACCAGCGTCGAAAAGGCAGCGGTGGCGCGCAGCCCCTGCCCGATGCGCGCGGGCACCTGCCCTCCTGCCAGCGCCGCGCCGCCGCAGTTGACGATAATCCGCGCCGGGCCATCCGACAATTCAAACGCCAGCGTCGAAGCACAGCCGACCCGCGCATGGCGTGAGCGCGGCGGCGGGGCAGTGTCGAATTGCAGCAGCGTATCGCCCGCGCGGATGCGGTGATAGCCCCAGTTGGCGGTGTTGGTCAGCGGGCGGGTACGTATGCCCGAGGCTTCGATCACGGCGGCCACGCGGTCGGCCGGAATTGCGCCTTGCCCCTGCCAACTGCCAAGCGCGCCGTCCCCGTGCCGCAAGGCCAGCAGCGGCGGCACCAGCAATTCACGCATCACATCGAGCGCGGGAGGCGGCGAGACGTCGACCGCTTCGTAACAGGCGAGAAGGTCGGTCAGCAGCCGGATCGCGTCCAGCTGCGCCGCCGGACAGCGCGACAGCACGCCGCCATCTTCACCCACCATGTCGCCAAGCGCTTTTACCAGACCCGCTTCGCCAAACAGCCGCCGCGGCTTGCCGTGAGGCAGCAGCAGCCCTGCGGCAACGATCCCGGCCCAGCCGGCGACCTGTCCGAAGCCCGCGCCCGCGCGCGGAGCCTTCTTGTCGAGCCACGCGGCGGTTTCGGCAATCGCGGACAGCAGGCGCGATTTCAGCGTCTTGTCATGGCCCGCCAGCACCAGCGGGGCATGCACCAGCCACGCGACCAGCCGCAGCCCGGCGTGTTCAACCTCCCACGCTGGCCCCTTGCCCGGTGCGCGATTGGCGTGGAGCCATTGGGTGGTGATCCGTTCGGCCACCACGATGCAATCGGCGCGCGGGGCGCTGGCAGCGAGGTCGGAAAGCCAGCTGAAACTGTGCAGCGCCCGCTCTATCCCCGGCGCATGGCGCGCAGCGGGTGCGAAATCGAGATTGGCAATCGGCAGGCGCGCGCCGTGGATCAGGAAATGTCCTGCGCGCAGCGCCGTGCCCGCCGCGCGATCACCGCGATTGGGGCTTTCCACCGTCGCCAGCACGCGCAGCGGCGGCGGGCGGCGGAACGGCGCGGCCAGCGCGTGTCCCGGCACGCCGATGCGGTAGGCCAGCCGGATCAGCGCCTCGCCCGGCCCGGCCTGCACAGCGATCATGTCACTGAGCGCGAGCGCGCGCGAGGGTTCTTCGGGCTGCGGTTCGGGCGCAAGCTGTGGGCGCTGGATCGTCCCCGGCTCGGCCCCGTTAGCCAGGCCCAGCACCGGATTATCCGCCACCCGTTCAACCAGCGCATCGGCGCGGCGGCCAGCGGGCGTGCGCAGCAGCGTCGCCATCATCGCCCTCCCTTGAGCGCGGCAATATTGGCGGCGTAATGATCCGGCCCGCCCTTGAACGTGGCAGAGCCTGCGACCAGCACATCGGCCCCGGCCTCCACGCACATCCGCGCGGTTTCGGCATTGACCCCGCCATCGACCTCAAGATGAATCGTCCGGCCCGAACGGGTGATCATTGAGCGGATGCGCGCGATCTTGTCGAGCTGCGAGGGGATGAAGCTCTGCCCACCGAAACCGGGGTTGACGCTCATCACCAGAACAAGGTCAGCCAGGTCCATCAGATTGTCGAGCACTTCGACCGGGGTACCGGGGTTGATCACCACACCCGCTTTCTTACCCAGCGCCTTGATCGCCTGCAGCGTGCGGTGGATATGCGGCCCCGCTTCGGGGTGGACGGTGATAATATCCGCACCGGCGTTGGCGAATGCCTCAAGATAGGGATCGACCGGGGCGATCATCAGATGCACGTCGAATGGCCTGTCGGTATGCGGGCGCAGCGCCTTGACCACGTCCGGCCCGATGGTGATGTTGGGCACGAAATGCCCGTCCATCACATCAATATGGATCCAGTCCGCCCCTGCTGCGTCCACGGCGCGCACCTCTTCGCCCAGCCGTGCAAAATCGGCCGAAAGGATCGAAGGCGAGATCAATGGTGCTGGCATGGCGCGGCGCAGGCCCTTTCTGAGGCATTATGTGCCATACGGGAGCCGCGAATCGACGGACAAGCGCAAATCACACCTTTTCCACGGTGGTGTTTCTTTCCCAAAAACCGCAACGCGTATCAATTAAGCCCCAATTCAGGCGCGCCTTGCAACAAAGATGTAACGACTGACTGCTCAGTTGACGAACCGCTGTTAGTGAGTTGCTCCCTTCCCATTTTATTGAGACGCCCATGACCGGTTATGCTTTTCCTTATCGACTGCCTGATCTGCCGCATATTGTGGGCAGAACGATGTTGCCGATTGCGGTGGCGGGGTTGGCGCTGGCTGGCGTCGGAGTCAGCGCGCCGCTTGCCGCGCAGGCCCATACCTATGCGCGCGTCGGCCCCAACGACATGAGCCTTTGCGCGCCCGGCAAAGGCCCGGCGGTGCGGATCACGGTGAGCGGTATGAAATCGTCAACCGGCCACCTGTTCGTGCGGACCTATCCCGCCAACAAACACGACTGGCTGAAGAGCAAGCGTTATATCATGAAGGTTGAGGCCACCCCGAACGAAGGCGGCGTCGCTGTGTGCGTGCCGCTGCCATCGGCAGGCGATTATGCGATTGCGATCCAGCACGATATCAACGGCAATCGCAAAACAGATTTTTCGACCGATGGGGCGGGAATGTCGAACAATCCGACGATCTCGACGTTCCTCGGCATCCCGCGACCGCCTGCGCTGGAAAAGGTGCGCTTTACTGCGGGCGAGGGCGTTACCCGGATGGCGATTGCAATAAGATACCTTTAGAGCATCGTGCTGAAAAGCGGGAACCGGTTTTCAGCTTTTCACGATGCGACAACAAAGGCTTGAGCGGACGACCTGCGTCAGATTTAACGCAGTCCGCCCTAGGCTTGATCGTGGATTGATCGCTGGCGGCAGCGATGCCGCCATAGATTCCACAACACTTGCGGCGCGGCGAGCAGCGGGAAGCGTTCGCGAAACGGGGTCAGCGCTACTGCCATGCCGGTATGGCGTTCAATCTTCCACGCGGCATAGCGCGCTGCGCCGTCAAAGGTTGTGCTGGCCTTGACCAGCCGGATAAAGTTGAGCGGCTTGCCCAGCCGCCGTCGCCGTTTCCACCAGCCCAGGATCGCGCGCCGTTCATTTGGGGCAAGGCGCGGGGTGAAGATTGCGCCCTGTTGATCGGTCGCGATTCCCGCAGCGTTGAGTGCCAGCGGGAGCAGGCCGCTGAAATGATCGGCGTTGACCGAGAGAATGTCGTTTTCCCGCCCCTGCTTTTCGACCCGGAATTCAGCCTTGTAGGTGGCGCGGAACAGGGCGCGCCAATACTCTTCCGCCGTGCCGCTTTTGGGGCCGAGCGCCGCAGCCAGTCGCGCAGCCGTGATGCAAGCGGCATCAATCGCGGCGATCACTTCGCCGCGCGCGGTATCGTCTGCGGTCCAGACCAAGGCGCTCGGCTGAACGAAACGCGCCCAGATTGTGGTATCGGTCAGCTCGCCAGTGGCCGCGCGGGCGAAGGTGGCCAGCCGCATGGTTGCGACCTTGGCGCGCAGCGTAACGCCGTCATGCGCGCGTTCGTGATAGCTGACCGTCGGCCAGATCGCCGCTTCCTGCGTGCCGGGCAGCAGGATGTAGAAATCCAGCACCCCGTCAAGCGAGCCGGTTCTGAGGTTCGATCCATAGAACAACACCGCCCGCGCGCCCGCCTGCTGCGCCAGCGCCTCGGCAAAGGTTGCAACCGCAGGATCGACCGGTGTGGCAAGGCGGGCGGCGATCCGTTCGGCCAAGGGGCCGGGGTTGGTATTCATGGCGTGACGAAAGCGAGCTCCGGCCCTTGTTCGACCAGGTAATCGCCGGCGGGAAAAGCCTCGCCATCCATAATGAATTGATCACCGATCGACAGGCTGAACTGGGTTGCTGTGATCTGGTGGATGCCGCGTTCACGCAGCCCGTGGCTCAGCTTGCCCATCAGGACCAACGGGACCAACGCCGTGGCGCGCCGCGAAATCTGGTCAACCGCAACCAGTTTCAATCCCTTGCGCAAGGGTCCGAACGGGCGGATGCCAGCCGGAAGACGTTCAAGCGTGGAGGCAAACAGCAATTGCCGCATTTCCGGATCGCCATGCCCGCTATGCGCCATCGGCGCTTCGGCAGCACCCAGACCAATGCGCATTGGCGCACCCTTGCGCCATGGGTTTTTGCGGCTCGCAAACAGCGATTGAAATAGCGCCCACAACCCCGTGACAGCCACCACCATGCTATTGAACGCGCCCAGCTTATGCGCGTCTTGCCCGGCCTGGATTGCTTTTGTGAACGAACCGGCACCCAGAATAAAGCCTGCAACCTTCGGTGTATCGGCAGCCCTGCCGCCATCCTCCTTCGAGGATACGATCATTGGGCGCCGCCAAGCGTGGCTGCCATGATCAAGCGCATCAATCGCATCCTGCAACGTCCAGTCATGGGGAACGCCCAGATCGACCGTCAATGCATTGGTTTTGCCTTTGGGCAGCACCGCAATCGCAGGCCAATTGTCCCCGAAAATCGCCTGTCCGCAGGTCAGCACGTCGCGCACGGTGCCATCGCCGCCGTTGATTACCAGCAAATCGATCCCGCGCGCTGCGAATTCAGCCAGCGCTTCGGGCAATTGCGCACGGGCGCTGGGCTGGGCAATATGGACGTGGGGGCATAGGCCGCAATCGAAATCCGCGCCCTGGTTGCGATAACTGCGCGGGTTGTAGATCACGCCAACGGATGGTGCCTGCCGCGTATCGCGAACCGGCAGTGCGCGCGCCTTTGCGGTGGAGGCAGATTCAGCTCGCGGGGTGTGCGCAAATTCGTAGATCGGCGTTGCCATGATTACCCTATACGTGTCGGGTACTCGATTTTCCACTGCCATCTTTGCCCGGAACTTTGCGAAAATCAGGCCGGAACCTTCTCGGTCGAATCGATCCAGCCGCCGCCGATTACCCGCTCTCCGGCATAGATCACGGCAGCCTGCCCCGGCGCGACGCCATATTCGGGGGCGGCGAAGCGGATTGTGACCGCGCCGCCATCGCCCAGTGAGCCATCAAGCACGATCGGCACCGGTTTGGCGAGGCTACGCACTTTTGCCGTCAGTGGTTCATCACCCAGCGGCCCGATGCGGTTGGTTTCAGTCACCCGTGCGGCATTGACCGCCAACATCCGCTTTGGCCCGACGCGCACTTCGCGTGCTGTTGCATCCAGCCCGATGACATAAAGCGGTTCGGGCTGGCCGCCGATCTCCAGCCCCTTGCGCTGGCCGACGGTGAAATGGACGATGCCTTTGTGCGTCCCCAAGGTCTCCCCGGTGGCAGCGTGGACGATCGCTCCCGGCGCCGCGCCTTCGGGCCGCACCTTGGTGACGATCTTGGCGTAATTGCCATCGGGCACAAAGCAGATGTCCTGGCTGTCAGGCTTGGCCGCGTTGCGCAATCCTGCCGCTTCGGCGAGTTCGCGCACCTGCGGCTTGGGCATCCCGCCTAGGGGGAAGCGCAGGTAATCGAGCTGTGCTTCGGTGGTGCCATAAAGAAAATACGACTGGTCGCGCGCCGGATCGAAGGCGCGGTGCAGTTGCGGGCCTTGTGCGGTCATCACCCGACGGACATAATGCCCCGTCGCAAGGCAATCCGCGCCCAATTCGCGCGCCATGCGGAACAGGTCGGTGAATTTCGGCCCCATGTTGCAGCGGATGCAAGGCACCGGGGTGCGCCCCGCGAGATATTCGTCAGCGAATTGTTCGACCACCTCTTCGCGAAAGGCGCTTTCATGGTCGAACACGTAATGCGCAATGCCAAGTCGATCCGCCACCGCGCGGGCATCGCGGATATCGTCGCCTGCGCAGCACGCGCCCTTGCGCCCGGTGGCCGCGCCATAATCATACAGCTGGAGCGTAATTCCGATCACTTCCGCCCCGCTGGCAGCGGCAAGCGCGGCGACCACCGACGAATCGACCCCGCCGCTCATCGCGACAACGATCCGGCAATCGGCGGCGGCGCGGGGCAGGTCGAACAGGGCGGCAGCATCAGGCCCGGTCAGCGGGCCGGCTTCGAGGAGCGCGGGCATGATCATGGAGATGACGGGCCATATAGCGACCTCCTGCGATCTTCGCCAGAGGTGTGAACAGGCGGCAGGGTTGCCGCACAGGCCAGCACTATTCCTAAGGCCAGGTAAATGGCGGCTTTACCCGATCTTGACGCACTGGCCTTATGCAGGGCGGTGATGTTCGAGAAAGCAAACTCCATTTCCACCCCCTACCGCGCGTTTGCGGGCGGCGTTCGGGCTGATGAAGGTGCACGCGTGCACCGCGTTGTGCAGGCGATGTCGGCAGCGCGATTCGAATCGCGCGGGCCCCGGCGCGCAGGCGATGCGTTGCGCGCGGTCGAATGGAGCGAAATCACCGCCCGGCTCAATGCCGCACGTGACCTCAGGCTGCTGCTGCGCAACGAAGTGCAAGCCCTGATCGAAGGTAGCGCCGCGAGCTTTGGCGATGCCGCCGCCAGTTATTTTGCACTGCTCGAAGATAACGAACCCGACGTTAACCATGATGCTTTAGAGCAATCTAAAGCCTTGGATGACATGCTCGACTCCAATGATGCAAACCGTTCAGGCGATGCGAAAGAAATGCAATGATTGAGAACCAGGACATCCGCCCCGCACAGGTAATCGGCCCGCTCGGCGAGCCGCTGACCCTTGCCGACCTGCCTTCTCCCGACACCCGGCGCTGGGTGGTGCGGCGCAAGGCCGAAGTGGTCGCGGCGGTGAATGGCGGCCTGCTGACGCTCGACGAAGCGCTGGCGCGCTATGGCCTGACGCTTGAGGAATTTGCCTCGTGGCAGCGCGCGGTTGATCGTTCGGGGATGCATGGCCTCAGGGTCACCAGAATCCAGCATTACCGCGACCTTTACGAACGCCAGCTGAAATATTGAATCCAGCGTAACGCTATCCTTGTATTGATATTCGCGGCCAAAACCCGCTAGCATTGCCTGATGGCGGCCAAGCCAACTTCGGCCCCGCCAAACAGGGAGAGATGCTATGGGTTGGATCATCGCAATAATTGTCGGCGGTGTCGCTGGTTGGCTCGCCAGTCTGGTCATGAATCGCGATGCGTCGATGGGTATTTTCGCAAACATCGTGGTTGGCTGCGTCGGCTCGGTCATTGGCAATCTGATTGCCGGCCCGTTACTCGGGATCAGCGGAAGCGTTCAGGAATTTTCGATCACTGGCCTGCTCATCGCCGTGCTTGGCGCCGTTGTGCTGCTCGGCATCGTCAACCTGATTCGACGCGGCAAGGTGCGCTGAAACCGCTTCATCGCTGATTTCGCGCGGGGAACCTGCCTGCGCGCCCTTCGTCTAGGCTGAAAGTCACCGGTCGATGCGTGCATTGCCCGAAACAGCGCGACGTTCTATCAGGCGTTGCGCTTGGTGACTTATAGAGGTAATACACTCCAGGACGTGCGGAACCCTCCGGGGGATCGGTCTGAGTGAGGGAACGGCGATGAATTACGAGACGACGATCACGGCTGAGGCGGCCGACGGCGTGAGCACCGATTTCAGCGGTTCGCGCACGCTGTCGGCACCTGTGATCCCGCGCTGGCTGCTGATCGGTGGGCTGGGCCTGTTTGGGCTATTGCTGGCGATTGCGGCCTATTTCGCCATTGCCGGAGGAGAGCCGGTGGCAGTTGGCGATGATAATTCACAGGCCCCCTCGGTCACAGTCATCACTCCCGGCAAGACCAGCATATCGGGCGAAATCGAAGCACCCGGCACGCTCGCCGCGCGGCGGCCGATGCCGGTGGGCGTGGTCGGTGAAGGCGGGCAAGTGCTGCGCGTTACCGTTGATGCTGGCGATTGGGTGCAGGCAGGGCAAGTGCTGGCGGTGATCGATCGCAGCGTGCAGGTGGAGCAGGCCGAAGCGCAGGCGGCCCAGGTCGAAGTCGCCCGGGCTGATGCCAATATCGCGCAGGCTAATCTTGATCGCTCGCTGCAACTGGTTGAACGCGGGTTTGTGTCCAAGGCCGATGTCGACCGGTTGACCGCCACCCGTGATGCTGCGGCAGCGCGGGTCAGGGTCGCCGAAGCGCAGCTGCGCGAACTGCGCGCCCGCAACCAGCGGTTGAATATTGTTGCCCCCGCGACGGGCTATGTGCTGGCGCGCGAAGTCGAGCCCGGGCAGACGGTCAGCCCAGGCACCGGCGCGCTGTTCACCATTGCCAGCGGCGGGGAGATGGAAATGCTCGCTCAGCTCAGCGAAGAACAGCTCGCAAGCTTGTCGGTAGGCACAATTGCCAGCGTGACCCCGACCGGATCAGAACAGACCTTTACAGGACAGGTGTGGCAGCTTTCTCCGGTAATTGATCAGGCGACCCGGCAGGGCATTGCACGGATCGCACTGCCCTTCGCATCGGCATTGCGTCCCGGCGGCTTTGCCACGGCGCGCATCAATAGCGGCAGCTTCACTGCCACGCTATTGCCTGAAAGTGCAGTACTGGCCGATGACGACGGCAGCTTTGTCTATATCGTCGGCGAAGATAACAAGGCGGAGCGGCGCAGCGTCAAAACCGGCGCGGTGACCAAAAACGGAATCGCTATTACCGCAGGCCTCTCGGGTAACGAACGCGTCGTGCTGCGCGCCGGCGGGTTTCTCAACCCCGGTGAAACGGTCAACCCCCAACCGCTCAAGAAGTAAAATTTTCGTCCCCGCGCGGCTGGCCCGCGTAACTGACTGACTGATACGCAAGAACCGCGCAACACAGGCAAGAACATCATGGCTTTACGCGACATCTCGGCTTGGTCGATCCGCAACCCGGTGATTCCGCTGGTGTTGTTCACCGGCCTGCTGTTTGCCGGGATCGTCAGTTTTCTACGGATGGATGTGACTGATAACCCGGATGTCGAATTCCCGGCGGTCAATGTCACGATTGTTCAACCCGGCGCTTCTCCGACCGAGATCGAAAACCAGATCACCCAGCGTGTTGAAAGCGCGCTGCGTGCGATCAACGGGGTCAATTCGATCCAGTCGACCGCGCGCGAAGGCAGTTCCAATACCTTCGTCGAATTCGAGATCGGCACAAACCTGATCGAAGCGGTCAACGAGGTTGAAACCGCAATTGACGGCGTGCGCGGCAGCCTGCCCGACGGCATCCTTGAGCCGCGCGTGAGCAAGATCAACGTGGTGGGCCAGCCGATTGGCTATGTTGCGGTCGAAGCCAATGACATGACGATTGAACAGCTCAGCTGGTTCATCGACGACACCATTGCCAAGCGGCTTCTGAAAATCGAGGGCATGGCCGAAGTGTCGCGCTTTGGCGGGGTTGACCGCGAGATCGAGGTGATCCTCGATCCGGCGCGGATGCAGTCGCTTGGGGTCACTGCGTCACAGATCAACGCTGTGCTGCGCCAGACCAACATCGATGCGGCGGGCGGCCTTGCCGAAATTGGCGGCACACGCCAGTCGCTGCGCGTGCTCGGCAATTCGGACAGTGCCTTTGCACTGTCGCAGGCCCAGATCCAGCTCGGCGGTGGTCGCACCGTGCGGCTGGCCGATGTAGCGACAGTTCGCGACGGCTATTCCGAACGCAATTCGATCAGCGAAGTGGGCGGCAAGGAAGTTGTCAATTTCGCCATGAGCCGCGCGCGCGGCGCGTCTGATCTTACCGTCTATGATGCCGCGCTGGCCGAGATGGACAAGATCGAGGCCGAGAATGATGGCGTGAAGTTCATCAAACTGGCAACCAGCACCACCTACACCCGCGCCCAGTACAACACCTCGATCTGGGCGCTGGTCGAAGGCGCGGTTCTGGCGGTCGTGGTGGTGTTCCTGTTCCTGCGCGATTGGCGCGCGACCTTCATCAGCGCGGTGGCGATCCCGCTATCGGCGATCCCGACCTTCTGGTTCATGGACCTGCTGGGCTTCAACCTCAACTTCCTGTCGCTGTTGGCGCTGGCGTTGGTGGCAGGCGTGCTGGTCGATGATGCGATCGTGGAGATCGAGAATATCGTGCGCCATATGCGCATGGGCAAAACCGCCTATCAGGCCAGCATCGATGCGGCCGACGAAATCGGCCTGCCGGTGGTCGCCACCAGTTTCTCCATCGTGGCGGTATTTTTGCCGGTCGGCCTGATGCCGGGGATTTCCGGCCAGTTCTTCCAGAATTTCGGGATCACGGTGGTGATCGCGGTGCTGATGAGCCTTGCCGTGGCACGGATGATTACGCCGTTGATGGCGGCCTATTTTCTCAACGCCAAAGGCCATGCCGACCACGGCAAGGGGCGCTGGATCGACCGCTATATGCAGGTGCTGACCTGGACGCTCGACACCGGTAAAATGGCCGCGCGCCGCGCCGGGCTTGATGGCCCGCGCCACCGGACATTTTACATGTTTGCCCTGTTGCTGACCGTGATCGCCCTGCTGATCGTGCCCGCCCTCACCATGTTTGAAATGTTCAGCGGTTCGGTGAGCGGATTGATCGCAGACTCCGCTGGTGCGGCCCCGCTGTGGAAGGGGTTGATCGGGCTTGACGTGCACAAGCAGATCGCCACCGCCGTTTCGAGCGATACCAATGGTTTCGTGTACAAGCTGGTCGCCAAGATCTTCGAGATCGTGATCGTGCTGCTGGTCTCGGGCCTGTCATTCCTGTCCGGGTGGCTGGCGTTCAAGGCGATTGAGCTGCCCGCTGGCGGTTCTGGCCGGTTTGCACAGGGCGTGCGCTGGATGACCGCGCGGTTCTATGATCACCGCGTGTGGATGCTGGCGGTTGGCTGGTTTTCGTTCCTGATCACGATTGTGCTGTTCGGACAGTCTCCGCCGCAATTTCAGCCCAGCATCGACACCGAGAACAGCCGGGTCGAAATCGAGATGGTGCCGGGCACCACGCTTGCCGAGACCAAGCGGGTCGTCAATGGCGTGGCCAAGCGATTGCGGCAGGAGCCCGAGGTTGAGCTCCTGCTGGAACGCATCCGACAGGGCGAAACTTCCTCGATTTTCATCAGGCTCAAGGAAGATCGCGCACGCACTTCGATCGCGTTCGAACGCGAGCTCGCCCCCGAACTCGCCAAGATTCCCGATGCCCGTGTGCGGTTTCAATCGCAGTCACGCGGATTTGGTGCAGGTCGCGATATGACAGTGATGCTCGCAGGCTCCGATCCGGTGCTGCTCGAACAGACCGCGACCCGGCTGGTTGAGGAGATGAAAGGCCTGCGTTCGCTGGTCGCCCCGCGCATCAGCGCCGATCTGAACCGCCCCGAAATCATCATCACCCCGCGTGACAAGATCGCTGCCGAACTCGGTGTCACCACCGCCGCGCTGTCGCAGACGATCCGCATCGCGACCTTGGGGGAGATTGAACAGAACGCGGCGCGTTTCTCACTCTCGGACCGCCAGATCCCGATCGTAGTGCGCCTGTCCGAAGAAGCCCGCACCGATTTTCGCACCATCGAAAACCTGCCGGTACCCACCGCCAATGGCGGATCGGTTCCGCTGAGCCGGGTGGCGGAAATAACCTTCGGTTCCGGGCCGACCGCGATCCAGCGTTATAACCAGAACCGCCGTGTTCTGGTCGGCGCAGACCTTGCTGCGGGCGTGCTCAAGGGCGAAGCGCAGGCGCAGATCGATGCATTGCCGGTGCTGCAAGACCTGCCCGTGGGCGTCATCCGTGACGTGGTGGGCGAAGAAGAATTCCTGGCCGAACTGCTCACCAATCTGGTCATAGCGATCGTTTCGGGCGTGTTGCTGGTGTTCGCAGTGCTGGTGCTGCTCTACAAGCGTTTGATGAGCCCGCTGGTCAACATGACCTCACTGGCGCTCGCGCCGCTCGGGGGTGTGCTGTTGATCTGGCTGACGGGTCAGGCGCAATCAATGCCGGTCTATATCGGCATCCTGTTGCTGCTCGGCATCGTGTCGAAGAACTCGATTCTGCTGATCGACTTCGCGATCGAGGAGATGAACAAGGGCGTTCCCAAGCTTGAGGCGATCATTGATGCAGGCCACAAGCGCGCGCAGCCGATCGTGATGACCACCGTGGCGATGACCGCCGGGATGGTGCCGGTGGCGCTGTCGCTGAGCGGTGACGGGGCGTGGCGCCAGCCGATGGGTATCGTGGTGATCGGCGGGCTGGTGCTCTCAACGCTGCTGACGCTGCTGATCGTGCCGGCGGGCTTCAGTCTGGCTGACGGGTTTGAAAAGCGCATCGGGCCATGGCTGCGGTCGCGATTGCTGACTTACAAGCCGGGCGATGACACCCGCCCGCAGCTCGCGCCTGATCAACCGTTCCCCGGCCTGCCCGGCGGTGCCAAGCCGGCCCCTGCGCGGCGCGCGCCGCCGGGGGCAGAACCGGCCGAGTGAGCGTTAAGGGCGTGATCGCTAAAGACGTGACTGACAGGCCGGAACCGGGCTAAAGACGGCCCATGGCGACACGTTCCCTGAGGCCCCTGACCTTCGGCGGAGAGCCGCTGACCGCAGACCGCGCGCGGCGCATGCGCTGGACGGCCACCGGGATGCTGGCCGCAATGGCGGTGGTGTTCATCGCCACCCACGGGCTGGAGGCGGCGCATCCGGCGTGGGGCTATGTCAACGCCTTTGCCGAAGCCGCAATGGTCGGCGGGCTGGCCGATTGGTTCGCGGTGACCGCGCTGTTCCGCCATCCGCTGGGCCTGCCGATCCCGCACACCGCGATCATCCCTGACAACAAAGACCGCATTGCCGACACGATGGCGCAATTCCTGCGCGAAAACTTCCTCACCCCCTCGGTGGTCGCGCGGCGGATGGCGGGAATGAACATCGCCAAGGCGGCGGGCGAGTTTCTGGCCGCCTCGCCCGAACGCGGCGCGGATGGCAGCATTGACGAACGTTCACGCATCACCAGCGGCGCGGCGGAATTGCTGGCCGAGGTGCTCGAATCGCTCGATCCCGACCGGCTCGGCAATCAGGTGCGCAGCGGGCTGGCGGGGCAATTGGCCAAGCTCGACATCGCCCCGCTCGCCGGGCGGATGATCGAAACGACGATGGCGGACAAGCGCCACCAGCCGCTGATCGATGGTTTCGTGCGCTGGGCGGGCCTCACTATCGAGGATAACGAGGATACGCTGCGCGAGATCATCCATCAGCGCGTGGCAGGCGTGCTGCGCTGGACGGGCCTCGACAAGACGATTTCCTCCAGCGTGCTCGACGGGCTCTATAAATTGCTCGCCGAGGTGCTGATCGATCCGCACCACCCACTGCGCGCCAAGATCGAGGAAGGGCTGCAAAAGCTCGGCCAGGATTTGCAGCACGACCCCGAAACCCGCGCCAAGGTGGAAGAAATGAAGCGCGATTTGATCGCCAATCCGGCGGTGGCGGTGTGGTGGACCGGCGTGTGGGAGCGTATCCGCCGGTCACTGATCACCCGCGCGCGCGATCCCGAAAGTGGGATGGGCGAGGAAATGCGCGTGATGCTCGGCGAATTGGGCGAGGCGCTGCAAGCCGACGCGCGGCTGCAACACCAGATCAACCGCTTCGCCCGCCGCACGATGGTGGGCGTCTCCACCCGTTACGGCGGGCAGATCGTCACGCTGGTGTCAGAAACGGTCAAGCGCTGGGACGCGGTGACGATTACCGGCCGGATCGAAAGCGCCGTGGGCCGCGACCTCCAGTTCATCCGCATCAACGGCACGCTGGTCGGCGGGCTGGTGGGAATGACGCTGCATTTTATTACGACGGTGCTGTGAGGGGGTGTCTCACGACACCCCCTCAGCGGATTAGTTGAACAGGCCGATCTGCCCATAGCCTGGAAGCGACAGTCTGCCTGGCGACCAGCGAATTCGACCTTCCTTGACGAAGTTCCCTTCGCTGTCCCGGTGACAGGCAATGTTGCGAACCTGCTGTTCCCATAATTCCTCGCCCGGACGGGTAGTGGATGGCCTGCGATCTTGCGGAGTGAGGGCTGCATGTTGCGGCAACACACGCCTGATTTGGGAAATGGTGGCAGACCCGCCGACATGGCGAAGAAAATCTTCAACTGCACGAGCAATATGCTCCTCGCGGGAGCGATTGTTGATATCCATGATGTGTCCTTCAACGCAAAACGGCGCGGTCCGAAGACCGCGCCGCCAGTTTCATGCGTAACGCACGAGCTTCCACGTGACCGCGTTGCCCCGATACGGAGGCATGACATTGCTCTGGGCAATGGGTGCGGTGGTCGAGGGCGAAGTCTGAGACTGCCAGACTCCGGATTCCGGACAACGAGAACCGGTCCGTGCGGTCGTGCCGATGGGCGCACGAGCCCTTGAGTGGATGTTCATTTGAGAACACCTTTCATGTTGCAAGCCGTCGAGGACACGCGGGGCTTGCGGAAAAAGGTGAGGGCCACTAAAGTGCTCGGGCTTGTAGAAAGCATGAGCGTGGCGTGTCCACCTCGTTTGGGGTCGTCGGCAGCAACCGGCGGCCCCAAACTTCATGTCACTCGATAGACCCCCCTCTTTTTCGGCACCGCCTCAAGTAGCGGGGGCTTCGAGTTGACCATTCGGTAAAGCTTGCTCGCAAGCTTTTTGCGTTCGTGGACTACGCCGGTCTGTCGATACAGGCCGACCAGCACCTCATCCACTGAGGCAATTCCATCAAACACGCCCTTGATTAGATCGATAATCTCCTGCTCGGTTTCATCAATCCGAGTGGCGGGAATCTGACGCAACAGCGCTTCGGGTAAATCATCAAGATCACCAAAGCGCGAGCCAATATCTGACGGTAGGATTTCTTCCATGCCCCTACATAGCAGGCTTCGCCGTCCGCGCAATAGTTAATCTCGCTGCAAGTCATTTTGTTACGCACGAATTAGCGCGCTTTGTGCTCGTCAGGCAGGAGGTCGCCGCGAGGGCTGACTCAATCTGTTGATGCAATAAGCTCCGCTGAGCCAATCACCTAAATGATTCACCGAAAATATGTGTCCGGGACTTGACTCATAAAAAAAGCCCGCGAGTCTTGGACTCGCGGGCTCCGAATACGTTGGGTCTCGGATTAAGTCGCAAAATAACTCTTAGTTATAATGCGCTCGTCAACTCCGGCACGGCGGCATACAAATCCGCGACCAGCCCGATATCCGCGACCTGGAAGATCGGGGCGTCTTCGTCCTTGTTGATGGCGATGATGACCTTGGAATCCTTCATCCCGGCCAAGTGCTGGATCGCGCCCGAAATGCCGATGGCGAAATATGCCTGCGGGGCAACGATCTTGCCGGTCTGGCCGACCTGATAGTCGTTGGGGACATAGCCCGCGTCGACCGCCGCGCGGCTCGCGCCGATGGCTGCGCCAAGCTTGTCCGCCAGCGGCGTGATGATGCTTTCGAACGTTTCGGCATCCTTCAACGCGCGGCCACCCGATACGATGATCTTGGCGCTGGTCAGTTCGGGGCGTTCACTCTTGGCGATTTCCGAGCTGACGAAGCTGGAAATGCCCGCATCGCCTGCGCTGCTCACGGCTTCGATGGTGCCCGAACCGCCCTCGGTCGCCGCTTTGTCAAACGCAGTGCCGCGCACGGTGATCACCAGCTTGGCATCGGTCGATTCGACCGTGGCGATGGCATTGCCCGCGTAAATCGGGCGGGTGAAGGTCTTCGGCCCCTCGACCGAGAGAATTTCCGATACCTGCATCACATCGAGATGCGCGGCAACGCGCGGGGCGATGTTCTTGCCGCTGGTGGTGGCCGGCGCGAGGAAGGCGTCGTGATGTTCCATCAGCGCCGCGGCGAGCGGGGCGACGTTTTCGGCCAGCCCGTTGGCATAGGCGGCGTCATCTGCGACGTGCACCTTGGCCACGCCAGCGATCTTCGCGGCAGCCTCTGCCACGCCGCCGCAATTGTGGCCCGCGATCAGCAGGTGCACTTCGCCCAGCTTCGATGCAGCGGTGACGACCGCGAGGGTCGCGTCGTGCAGCTTGGCGTTGTCATGTTCGACGAGAACGAGGGTTTTCATGTCGATCCGTTCCTTTTCCTGAGGGCTGGCGCGCTTACGCGATGCCGAGTGCCTTGATCTTCTCAACCAGCGCGGCAACGTCGGCGACCTTTTCGCCCGCCTGACGCACCGGCGGTTCTGCGACCTTGAGCGTGGTGAGGCGAGGGGTCAGATCGACGCCGTAATCGGCAGCGGTCTTGTTCGCGAGCGGCTTTTGCTTCGCCTTCATGATGTTCGGCAGCGAGGCATAGCGCGGCTCGTTCAGGCGCAAATCGGTGGTGACGATCGCGGGCATCGCCAACTTCACGGTCTGCAAGCCGCCATCGACTTCGCGCTTCACCGTCACGGAATCGCCGTCCACCTCAACGGTGTTGGCGAAGGTGCCTTGCGGACGGCCCATCAGCGCTGCGAGCATCTGGCCGGTCTGGTTCGAATCGTCGCTGATCGACTGCTTGCCAAGGATGATGAGGCCGGGGGCTTCTTCATCGGCGATGGCTTTGAGGATCTTGGCAACGGCGAGCGGTTCAACCTCTTCGTCGCTTTCCACCAGGATCGCGCGGTCTGCACCCATGGCGAGCGCGGTGCGCAGCGTTTCCTGCGCCTTGGCCGGGCCGACGGACACGGCGACGATTTCGGTGGCCGCGCCCTTTTCCTTGAGGCGGATGGCTTCCTCGATCGCGATTTCGTCGAACGGGTTCATGCTCATCTTGACGTTGGCAAGATCAACGCCGCTGCCGTCGGCCTTGACCCGCGGTTTGACGTTGTAATCGATCACCCGCTTGACGGGGACGAGGATCTTCATGGGGCGTTCCTTCCTCTCAAAGAATCACTGGTTACGCATTGGTCGCCCGCCTAACTTGCGTTTACGTAAACGTCAAGTTGGGCGCGCGCTTGAATCAGGCGGCCTTCTTCACTTCGGCAACGATCTTGCGCGCGGCATCGCCCAGATCATCCGCGCTGACGATGGCGAGGCCCGAATTGTTCAGGATCGCCTTGCCTTCGTTGACGTTGGTGCCTTCCAGGCGCACCACCAGCGGCACTTGCAGGTTCACGTCCTTGGCTGCCTGCACGATGCCGTTGGCGATCACGTCGCACTTCATGATCCCGCCGAAGATGTTGACCAGAATGCCTTCGACCGCCGGGTCTTTGAGGATGATCTTGAACGCCGCCGTCACCTTTTCGGTGGTGGCGCCGCCGCCCACGTCGAGGAAGTTGGCCGGGAAGGCCCCGTTCAGCTTGATGATGTCCATCGTCGCCATGGCGAGGCCTGCGCCATTGACCATGCAGCCGATATTGCCATCCAGCTTGATGTAGGCGAGGTCATATTGCGATGCTTCGACTTCGGCCGGGTCTTCCTCGGTCTCGTCGCGCAGGGCTTCGATCGCGGGGTGACGGTACAGCGCGTTGGAATCGAAGCTCATCTTGGCGTCGAGCACCAGCAGATTTGCCCCAGAATCACCAGAGGGCTCGCTTTCGACCAGCGGATTGATTTCCAGCATCGCGCAATCGGTCGCCATGAAGGCATCATAAAGCTGCTTCGCCAGCTTTTGCGCCTGCTTGTTGAGATCGCCGGTCAGTTTAAGCGCAAAGGCCACCGCGCGCCCGTGGTGCGGCAGGAAGCCCTGCGCCGGGTCGATGGTGAAGGTGGTGATCAGTTCGGGCGTGTCATGCGCGACCGCTTCGATATCCATCCCGCCTTCGGTTGAAACCACAAAGGCGACGCGGCCCGTGGCGCGGTCAACCAGCAGCGACAGGTAATATTCCTTGGCGATGTCGACCCCATCGGTAACGTAGAGGCGATTGACCTGCTTGCCCGCATCGCCGGTCTGGATCGTTACCAGCGTATTGCCGAGCATTTCCTTGGCGTGGGCCTCAACCTCATCGAGGCTCTTGGCGAGCCGCACGCCGCCCTTGGCGTCCGCGCTCAATTCCTTGAACTTGCCCTTGCCGCGCCCGCCCGCGTGGATCTGCGCCTTGACCACATACAGCGGCCCCGGCAGCTGCTTCGCGGCTTCGACGGCTTCGGCGACGCTGAGTGCGGCATGGCCAGCCGGAACCGCGATCCCGTGTTCCTTGAGCAGTTCCTTGGCCTGATATTCGTGGACATTCATGGCGTATCGATCCCTTTAATGCTGATCCGGGGGAGAGGTGATGTTGCGCGGGGCCTAAGCACGGATCGGCCCTCTTGAAAAGTGCTCTGTGCAAGCGCAACAGCGCCACTAGCATGATTGCCAAAAATGATAGACCGTGATCGCCTTCTTGCAATCGTCCGCGAGGCGGGCCGGATTGCCCATTCGCGCTGGCCGGGGGCGGGCCACGCATTGGCGAGCTGGGACAAGACCCCCGGCAATCCGGTGAGCGACGCCGATCTGGCGGTTGACCGCTTTCTCAAGCGCGAATTGCTGCGGCTGCTGCCGTCAGCGGCGTGGCTGTCGGAGGAAACCGCCGACGACAAGGCGCGCACCGATAGCGGGTTGATCTGGCTGGTCGATCCGATTGACGGCACCCGCGATTTTGTCGCCGGGCGCAGCGGCTGGACTGTGTCGGTGGCGCTGGTGAGCGCGGGACGCCCGCTGATCGGGATGCTGGCGGCCCCGGCGCGGGGCGAGGAATGGGTGGCGGTGGCCGGGCAAGGCGCGACGTTGAATGACGCGCCGATCCGCGCCAGCACCCGCACGCAATTTGCCGGAGCGCGGGTGCCAACGGTCAGCTTGCCGAAAGAAGACGCTGATCTGGTGGCGGTCGAACAGCCCAATTCGATTGCGCTCAGGATTGCGATGGTGGCTGATAACCGCGCCGATCTGGTCGCGACATTGCGCTGGGGGTTCGAATGGGACATCGCCGCTGCGACCCTGATCGCGCGTGAGGCGGGCGCTCAGGTGAGCGACGCGTTCGGACGCCCGCTTGATTACAACAAGCACGATCCGCGCGATTTCGGGGTGTTGGTGTGCTCGCCCGCGATCCACGCTGCGGCGGTGGAGCGGCTGGCTGAGCGGGCCAAGGCGCTGCGATAGGGGTTAAAGCCCCCAATCCTAACTGGTGCCTGAGGGGGAAATGATGAGGCACGAGCGCGGCCGCGCTCGTGCCCCAACCCATTATTGGTTGCGCGCCGCAGCCACGTCTTCCTCGCTGATCGGGGTGATCTTGATTTCCACCCGGCGGTTGAGCGGTTCGTTGATGTTGTCGCCGGTTTTGACGCGCAGATAATCATACTGCTCACCATATCCCTGCGTCGCGATGCGCGCCCGGGCCACCCCGCGCGCGGCGAGGTAATCGGCCACTGCCTGCGCACGCTGTTCGGACAGGCGCTGGTTCAGCGCAGTCGAGCCAGTGGTATCGGTGAAGCCGTAAACGTCGATCAGGCTATTGGGATAGGTGATCAGGCTTTCCGCGACATTGTTGAGCGTATCGAGAAAGCCCGGGTTGATCGCGGCTGATCCCGTGGCGAAGGTCACACCGTCGGGCAAGCGGACAAGGATGGCGTCCTGATTGCCGACTTCTTCGACATCGACGCCGGTGCCAGCTGTCTGTTCCTTCAGTTCCTTGATTTGATCATCAAACTGCTTGCCAATCACTGCGCCGGCCGAACCGCCAATCCCTGCGCCGATAATGCGCGCGGTATCGCCGCCAACCACGCCGCCAAGCAGATAACCGAGCGTGCCGCCCAGCCCAGCGCCGATGGCTGTGCGCGAAACCTTCTTTTCGCCGGTATTCGGGTCAGTAACGCAGGCGCTGGTGCCAATCAGCGCCAGAGCGGCGGTGCCTGATAGTAAAATACGTGAAAATGTCATGACTTGTCCTCCCAGTAACGAATGCCGACAATGCCACGCCGCCCGTGCGGCGGCAAGGCTGCGGCAAGCCGTGTCGTAGCCGCCATTGCGCGGGCCAGCCTTGACCTGAGTTGAACAATAATGGTGTCGGGCCAGCCTGGCTGTGGATCGCGCGCGCGATTGCCCTGCTGGCAACCGCGCCAGTTTGTGCTAGCGCATCAGGCGTGACACCCTTTCCCTTTGCCGACCTGTTGATCATTCTTGGGCTCGTCGTGCTCAACGGCGTGTTTGCGATGTCCGAACTTGCGATTGTATCGGCCAAGACCAGCGCGCTCGAAGCCCGTGCCGAGGCCGGATCAACCAGCGCGCGGACTGCGATCAATCTGGCTGCTGATCCCGGCAAGTTTCTTTCGACTGTCCAGATCGGCATCACTCTGATCGGTATCATCGCCGGGGCCTATTCGGGGGCAAGCCTGGGCGGACCAATGGGCGAACGGCTGGGTGCGCTGGGTGTGCCGCCGCAATTCACCGACGAAGCCGGGTTTGCGGTGGTGATCGCGCTGACCACCTATCTCAGCGTGGTGGTGGGCGAGCTGGTGCCCAAGCAGCTGGCGCTGCGCAATGCGGTGCCGTTGTCGCTGATCATGGCGCGGCCGATGGCGTTGCTTTCGCGCTTTGCCGCCCCGCTGGTGTGGTTGCTCGATTCAAGCTCGGCGGCGATTATCCGGCTGTTCGGCATTCGCGCCAAGGGCGAAGCGTCGGTTACGGCGGAAGAGTTGCAGATGATCTTTGCCGAGGCGACCCGGTCTGGTGTGATCGAGGATGAACAGCGCCAGATCCTGACCGGGGTGGTGCGGCTGGCCGAACGCCCGGTGCGCGAAATGATGACCCCGCGCACCGAAGTCGACTGGATTGAGGCCGACGCCGAGGCGGGGGAAATCCGTGAGACGATCGAGGAAAGCTCGCATTCGCTGCTGCTGGTGGCCGAAGGTTCGCCCGACACAATCCTCGGCGTGGTCAAGGTGCGCGAAGTGCTGGGCGCGCTGGTCGCGGGCAGCCCGGTGTCAATCCGGGCGATGATGCGCAAGATTGAAGTGGTGCCCGATCAGCTTGATGCGATGGATGCGCTGCGGGTGCTGCAATCAGCCGAAGTGGCGATGGCGGCAGTGACCGACGAATATGGCCATTTCGAAGGGATCGTGACCCCGGTTGACCTGCTGACCGCGATCGTCGGCAATTTCGCCAGCGACAGTGATGATGGCGACCTGCCTTCGGTGGTTGAGCGTGAGGATGGTTCGTTGCTGGTATCAGGCTCGCTGTCCGCTGACGCGATGGCTGACCGGTTGGGGCTGGATTACGCGGAGGACCGCGAATTTGGCACGGCGGCAGGCTATGCCTTGTCGGTGATGAAAAAACTCCCGGCTGAGGGCGAGTTTTTCACCGATCAGGGCTGGCGGTTTGAAGTGGTCGACATGGATGGCCGCCGGATCGACAAGTTGCTGGTGAGCCGCGAGAACAGCACTAACGAAGAATAGCCCCCAACGGCCGCACCGCGACCGCAAGCGCGACCGCGCGCCGCGGCTTATGCCGCGAAGCCAAGCGGGCCGGACGGCCCGCGCCCGGCGCCTGAGGGCCAAAACAAAAAACCGCGAGGATTTCGCACGCCGGACGGCGTGCGGAACAATCAAGAAGGTATAACCGTCCGCGCCGATGCGCCGTCGCCTTCGGGGGCGGCGATGATGTCGCGCGTCACGCGGCCCTTGGCGACGGTGTTGGTGGCGGTGTCGCCCACTTGGCTGCGGATGCTCGGCGCGGCGCTGCCGGCGCGGTCAAGCGCGGTGGTTTCGATCCCGCTGCGCGGCGCAGGGCCGCCGAACAGCGCTTCGAGCGCTTGCTCTGACGCCGCGCCTTCACTTGGGCGCGGGGCACCGGGAGTGGGCGGGGTGAGGGTGAAATCGGGCGGCACCACCAACGGGGCCTGCCGCTGCACAGCGAATTCATCGGGCCGTTCACGGTTGAACACCCCGTTACCACCGCCGCCGCCACAGGCAGCCAGCATGGCCGAAGCCCCGGCCAGCAGAATTAGGCAAGCATACTTACGCATCTTTGGGCTCTCCACGAGGCTCGTCACTTTGCGCGCCATCGGCATTCACCAATGGCGGCGCGCTTGGTTCGGTTTCGTCCTTGTCGCGCACCAGCAGGCTGCGGGCAAGGATAATGACAACGCCGATGGTGATTGCGGCGTCGGCGATGTTGAAGATCAGGAAGGGGCGGAAATCCCCGATGTGAAAATCGGCATAGTCGATGACATAGCCCAGATCATAGCGATCACGGATATTGCCCACCGCCCCGCCAAGGATCATGGCGAGCGCGGCAATATCGCCGAGCACCTTTTCGCGCATCATCCACACCAGCACCACCACCGCGATCACGCCGGTCAGCAGCACCAGCAGCCAGCGCATTTCCATGCTGGTCGCCTGCAGCAGCCCCAGCGAGATGCCGCGATTTTCGGTGTAGGTGAGATCGAAGAACGGCAGCAGATCAATATTGCCGACCTGCCGCAGCGCCAGCGGGCCGATCACATACCATTTCACCGCCTGATCGATTACCGCGATGAAGGCGGCCAGCGCCAGCCCGATCACACGGTTGCGGGTGAACAGCGCGCTCATGCGGCACCGTCCAATGTTGCGACCACGGCATCGCAGCGGCTGCATAGCGCGGCCTCTTCGGCAACGTCGGGAAGCAGCCGCCAGCAGCGGCCGCATTTGTGGTGGGTTGTCTTGGTCACGATCACGCCGTCCCCCTGCCAGCGTGAGACTGTCGCGGTGATGAACAATTCGGCGAGCTGTTCGTCAGACACGCCTTCGGGCACCGCGCCAGCAGGCACCACCACTTCGGCTTCGAGGCTGGAGCGGATGGTCTTGTCACGCCGCAGCGGCTCGATCGCTTCGTTGACCGCATCGCGCAGGGCTCGCAGCGCGTCCCACTTGGCGGTGTCGACCACCACGCCCGGAACACTCGGCCATTCGAGAAGGTGGACAGAACCGCGCTGGCCGTCCTCATCCGCCTCGCCGTCTTGCGGATAGCGCGTCATCCACACTTCTTCCGCGGTGAACACCAGCACCGGCGCGGCATAGCGGATCAGCGCGTGGAACAGCAGGTCGAGCACGGTGCGATAGGCGTTGCGCGTGGTGCTGTCAGGCCCGTCGCAATAGAGCGAATCCTTGCGGATATCGAAGTAGAACGCGCTCAAATCCTCGTTGCAGAAATCGACCAGCAACCGGGTGTAGAGGTTGAAGTCGTAATCTTCCGCCGCCGCTTTCAGCTTCGCGTCCAGCTCCGCCAGCAGCGCGAGGATATAGACTTCCAGTTCGGGCAATGCGCCCGCATCGCTCATGTCCCCCACAAACCCGTCCAGCGCGCCGAGCAGGTAGCGGAAGGTGTTGCGCAGCTTGCGGTACTGGTCGCCGACGCCTTTGAGGATTTCATCGCCGATGCGGTGATCCTCGGTGAAATCGACCGACAGCGCCCACAGGCGGATGATGTCCGCGCCGGTCTGTTCCATCACCGTCACCGGGCTGATGGTGTTGCCTTCGCTCTTGGACATTTTGCGGCCCTTGGCATCCATCGTGAAGCCGTGGGTCAGCACCTGATCGTAAGGCGCGCGGCCGCGCGTGGCGCAGGATTGCAGCAGCGAGGACTGGAACCAGCCGCGATGCTGGTCGCTGCCTTCAAGGTAGAGGTTGGCGGGCCATGTGAGATCGGGCCAGCGCCCGCTTTCCAGCACGAAGGCATGAGTGCAGCCGCTATCGAACCACACGTCGAGAATGTCTGTGACCATCTCGTAATCGTCGGGGTTGTGCGCGCTGCCGAGATACTCCGCCTTGCGTGCTTCCTCCCACGCATCGACACCTTCCTGCATGACGGCAGCAATGATGCGGTGATTTACCTCTGGGTCGGCCAAATAGGTGCCATCGGGCCGCACGAACAGCGTGATCGGCACGCCCCATGCGCGCTGGCGGGAAAGCACCCAGTCGGGCCGCCCTTCGACCATCGCGCCGATGCGGTTGCGGCCCTTTTCGGGGATGAAGGTGACGCGCGCGATTTCCTCCATCGCGCGTTCGCGCAGCGTTGGGGAGGCGCAGAGGGTTTCCTCGGAAGGGTCGATCGCGCCGCCTTCGTTCTCCCAGCCCTTTTCCGCGCGGGTCTTGGGCTCGATCCAGTCCATCGTGCGGTCCATCGGCACGAACCACTGGGGCGTGCAGCGGAAGATCACCTTGGCCTTGGAACGCCACGAATGCGGATAGGAATGCGCGTAGTCCGCGCTGGCCGCGAGCAGCGCGCCCGCTTCGCGCAGGTCGGTGCAAATCGGGCCTTCGGGCGCGTTGAACTTGGGGTTGATGACGCTCATGCGCCGCTCGTCTTCGCCGCCCAGCCATGGCCAGTCGTCGCGATAACGCCCGTCGTCCATCACCGCGAAGACGGGGTTGATGGGGTCTTTAAGTCCGAAGTCTTTGGCGCGTTTGCACAGATCGAAATCGTCCTCGCCATGATCGGGTGCCATGTGGACGAGGCCGGTGCCGCTATCGGTGGTGACGAAGTCGCCGGGCAGCAGCGGGCGCGGGGTGGCATAAAATGCGAGCGCCTTTTCCCACCCCCCAACATCTCCCTCGACGTCGCCCCGGACTTGATCCGGGGTCCCGCTTGTTTCGTCCGCGCCGCCAGAAGGCAGCGGGACCCCGGCTCGGGGGCCGGGGTGACGGGATTTGAGGAGATTGTAGATCGGGTGGCGGGCGAGGGTGCCGGCGAATTGAGTCCCACCTTTGAAGAAGGTATGAACGTAATCGCTATTGTCGAATGCGCAGCCGATGCGCTTGAGGAACGAAGGAACCAATGCAGTAGCGACCAGTAGGCGCTTGCCTCGCCATGCTTCCAGCGCAGGGTTGTCGTCGATTTCCCCGGTCTTGATCTCGAACAGCGAGTAATCAACCTCAGGCCCATAGGCCAAAGCCTGATTCACCGGGATCGTCCACGGCGTCGTCGTCCAGATCACCGCGTGCGCGCCGACCAGTTCGGGGGCGTTGGGGCACTCGATAATCTCGAACGCCACATCGATCTGGGTCGAGGTGATGTCCTCGTATTCGACCTCCGCCTCGGCCAAAGCGGTCTTTTCCACCGGCGACCACATCACCGGCTTGGACCCGCGATAGACATTGCCGGCCTCGGCAAACTTCAGCAGTTCGGCAACAATCGTGCCTTCGGCAGCTGCGTCCATGGTGAGATAGGGATTGTCCCAATCACCCATGACGCCGAGCCGTTTGAGCTGTTCGCGCTGCGTATCGACCCAGTGTTGCGCATAGGCGCGGCATTCGGCGCGGAATTCCTTTGCGGGGACTTCGTCCTTATTCAGCTTTTTCTTGCGGTATTGCTCCTCAACCTTCCACTCGATCGGCAACCCGTGGCAATCCCAGCCCGGCACGTAAGGCGCGTCCTTGCCCAGCAGGTTCTGGGTGCGGCAGACCATGTCTTTCAGGATATGGTTGAGCGCATGGCCGATATGCATATCGCCATTGGCATAGGGCGGGCCATCGTGGAGGATGAACTTCTCGCGCCCGCGCCTTGCGTCGCGCAGGGCGTTATACAGCCCGATCTGCTCCCAGCGCGCGGCAATGCCCGGCTCCTTCTGGGGGAGGCCGGCCTTCATCGGGAAATCGGTCTTCGGCAGGAAGACGGTATCCCGGTAGTCTTTCGCTTCTTTGGCGCGGTTTGCTGTGTCGTCGCTCATGGTGCGGCGGGCCTTAGCGGGCGCGTGGGCTTTGCGCAATTTGTCTTGGGAAAAGGTGTTTCGCGCAGAGACCGCAGAGGGGTTGCGCTGCGGTGCAGCCGCTTCGTCATTTCCGGAGCGGGGGCAAAGGGCCTGCGGCGCAAAACCATCTCTCCGCGTTCTCTGCTCCTCTGCGGTCTCTGCGAGAACCCGCTAACCAAGCAACCGCCGCGCCCGTTCGCAATCCTTGTCCATCTGCGCCATCAGCGCCTCAAGGCTGTCAAACTTCGCTTCGCCGCGCAGGAAGTGGTGGAAGGCGACCTCGATTTCCTGCCCATAGAGATCGCCGGAGAAATCGAAGAAATAGGGCTCCAACAGCTCCTTGGGCGGGGTGAATTGTGGGCGGATGCCGATATTAGCCGCGCCTTTCAGCACCTCGCCGGTTGCCAGAATCCGGCCTGTTACGGCGTAAATGCCGTATTTGGGTCGCAGATAGCTATCAATGGCGAGGTTGGCTGTGGGATAGCCGATGGTGCGCCCGCGCTTGTCGCCGTGTTCGACAATCCCGCGAATCGCGAACGGCCGGGTCAGCAGCGAAGCCGCCAATTGCGGATCACCATCGCGCAGCGCCGCGCGGATATTGCTGGAGGAAACCACCTCTCCGCCATCCTCCACCGGATCGACCACCCGCGACGTGAGGCCCAATTCGCCGCCAAGCCTGCGCAGCAGCGCGACATCGCCCTTCGCTTGCCTGCCAAAGGTGAAATCGCCCCCCGTCACCACGCCGTGTGCGCCGAAACGGTCGATCAGGATGCGGGTGATGAAATCCTCGGCGCTGGTTCCGGCCAATTCGGCATCGAAATGGAACACCAGCATCGCGGTCGCGCCCGCAGCCAGGTACAATTCCTGCCGCTGTTCCAAGGTGGTGAGGCGGAACGGCGGCACATCGGGGCGGAAAAACTCGACCGGGTGCGGATCGAAGGTGGCGATGATGCTGGGGCGGCCCTCTGCCTGCGCCCAACGGATCGCGGCGCCCGCCACTGCCTGATGGCCGCGATGGAACCCGTCAAAATTGCCGAGCGCAATCACAGCGCCGTGCAGGGCATCGGGGACAGGGTCACGGTGATCGAGCCAGCGCATCAGGCACGTCCTCTGCGCAAGGTCAGGAACGAGAACGCGGGCTGCGCGCCGTCCGCCGCATGATCCTCACGCGCGGTCAATACCCATCCGCGCCCCGGTTCGGCCATGAAGGTATCGCCGGGGTAACCCGCGTGAATTTGGGTGAGTTCGATCCGGTGGGCCATCGGCATGAACAGATCATAGATCGCCGCCCCGCCGATCACCGCGATTTCGCCGCTGTCATTGCCTTGGGCCGCCAGCACCAGCGCCTGTTCGACCGATCCGGCCAGCTCTGCGCCCTCAGCGGCAAAGCCATCGCGGCGCGACAGCACGATATGGCGGCGACCGGGCAGCAGGCCGGGCAGGCTTTCAAAGGTCTTGCGCCCCATCACCATCGGCTTGCCAGTGGTCAGCGCCTTGAACCGTTTCAGATCGGCGGGCAGCCGCCACGGCAGGGTGCCGTTATTGCCAATCGCGCCATTGGCGGCGCGGGCATAGATCAGGACGATTTCCGGTTTCATTTGCCCAGCGTCATTTCAGGGCGTGTCCGACGCGGGTGACATGGCCCATCTTGCGTCCATCGCGCGCTTCACGCTTGCCATAAAGGTGCAGGTGCGGTTCGCCCGGTTCGGCCAGAATCTGGTGGGCTGTCAGCGCCGCATCGCCGACAATATTGCGCAATTCGATCGCGGCAAAGCGGGTGACGGTGCCGCCCAGCGGCAGCCCGCAGATCGCGCGGATGTGGTTTTCAAACTGGCTGGTGGCCGCCCCTTCGATGGTCCAGTGGCCCGAATTATGCACCCTTGGGGCCATTTCGTTGAAGATCGGCCCGTCCCTTGTGGCGAAAAACTCCAGCGTCAGCACCCCGACATAACCCAAAGCATTGGCGGTCTTGGCGGCGAGTTCGCGCGCGGCGGGCACCTGCGCTTCGACCAGTGCGCCAGCGGGCAGGATCGCGCGGGTCAACATGCCGCCATCGTGCAGGTTCGCGGTCGAATCCCAAAACCGGATGGCGCCATCGCGCCCACGCACCAGAATCACCGAAAATTCGGTTTCGTAAGTGACGAAGCCTTCGTAGACGCAGGGGACTCCGGGGAACCTTACCCCGCTTGCTTCCAACGCTGATCGCACCCGCCATTGGCCCTTGCCGTCATAGCCATCGCGTGCGGTCTTGAGGATGCCGGGGGTGCCGACAGCGGTGATCGCGGCGGCGAAATCTTCCGCGCTTTCAACCCGTGCATAGGGGGCTGGTATAGCGCCAAGATCAGCGACGAAGCGTTTTTCAGCAAGCCGATCCTGCGCCACTTCCAGCGCGCGCGGCGGGCAGGCGAGCAATGGCTCGGGGATGGCAGCTACAGCGGCGAGTGGGACGTTTTCAAACTCCCACGTCACCACATCGCAGCGGTCGGCGAAATCGGCGAGCGCTGCGGCATCGTCCCAATCGGCGGTGATGAAGGCGCTGCAGGCATCGGCAGCGACATTATCGCCTTCGGGCGCGTAGCCGATTACCCGATACCCCAGCTGCAAGGCGGCCACAGCCAGCATCCGGCCCAATTGGCCGCCGCCGAGAATGCCGATGGTGGAGCCTGCTGCAAGCGCCAAACTGTTTACCCCGTTCGCCCAGAGCCTGTCGAAGGGCTGACCTTCTGCGACGCGGGGCATAAAGAAAAATGCCGGGCCTCGACAAGTTCAGCCCGGACGATTGCTGTCGTCAATCCACCGGCACCTCGGCCACGGCGGCGCTTTTGGCGGCGCGCCAATCCTGCAGGCGTTCGGACAGGCCCTCATCAGCCAGCGCGAGGATCGCGGCAGCCAGCAGCCCGGCGTTTTTCGCGCCCGCCTCACCAATCGCCAGCGTGCCGACGGGCACCCCGGCGGGCATCTGCACGATCGACAGCAGGCTATCCATGCCGCTCAAAGCCTTGGACTGCACCGGCACGCCCAGCACCGGCAGGTGCGTCATGCTGGCGATCATGCCGGGCAGATGCGCCGCGCCGCCCGCGCCCGCGATGATGACATCGAAGCCTTCGCCCTCGGCGCCTTTCGCAAAGGCGGCCATCCGGTCAGGCGTGCGGTGGGCTGAGGTGATCCGCGCCTCATAAGACACTTCAAGCTCGTCCAGCACTTCGGCGGCAGCCTTCATTGTTGGCCAGTCTGACTGGCTGCCCATCACGATGGCGACACGTCCCCCGGTCATTTCCATCACGCGTCCTTCAGATAGTAGCGCGTCCCCGGCACCATATCGGCATCAAAATCATAGATGATCGGCTGGCCGGTGGGAATTTCCAGCCCGGTGATATCGTCATCCGAAATGCCCGACAGATGCTTGACCAGCGCGCGCAGCGAATTGCCGTGGGCCGAGATAATCACCGTTTCGCCGCTGGCGAGCACGGGCAGGATCGCAGCCTCCCAATAGGGCAGCACGCGCTCAATCGTCAGCTTCAGGCTTTCGGTGTTGGGGATCGCGATCCCGGCATAGCGCGGGTCAGCCGCGAGATCATAGGCGCTGCCCGGTTCCAGCGGCGGCGGCGGCACATCGAAACTGCGGCGCCAGATATGCACCTGTTCGTCGCCGTGTTTCTCGCGCGTTTCCTGCTTGTCGAGCCCGGTCAGCCCGCCGTAGTGGCGTTCGTTCAGCCGCCAGTCTTTCACCTCGGGGATCCACAGCCGCCCGGCCTGTTCCAGCGCCAGATGCAAGGTGCGGATCGCGCGGGTCTGCACCGAGGTGAAGGCGCGGGTCGGCAGCACGCCCTTGGCTTTCAGCAGCACGCCTGCGGCTTTCGCCTCGGCCACGCCCTGATCGGTCAGGTCAACGTCCCACCAGCCGGTGAAGCGGTTTTCAAGGTTCCACTGGCTCTGGCCGTGGCGGACAAGGATGAGCTTGTGCATTTTTTCTCCGAGGGGTTCCGAGCCGCCCACTCCTTTAATCAGAATACAGCGCGGGGGTTAGCTTTCGTCAGCGCGATTGGGAAGGGTTTCTATCGGCGCAAAGTCCGAATCGTCCCCGGCACCTTCAACCGCGCGCGCTTGCGCCTTCCTGCGCCGCAGGTTTTCGCGCAGTTTGGCGGCGAGACGCGCCTCTCGGGACATATTCTTGCGAGGGTCTTCACTCATGCGCAACCCATTGCCGTTAGTTGGCCTCACCATCAACCCCCGCTTGACATTGCAGGGGAGCACGACAATAGCGCGCGCCTGATCCGGCGCTGCTGTAGCTCAGTGGTAGAGCGCACCCTTGGTAAGGGTGAGGTCGGGAGTTCAATCCTCCCCAGCAGCACCATGTATCCCTAGGAAATCCTAGGAAACATCTGGAAAACAATGGTTTTTGACAGTCGGCTGTTACATCTGTAACGGAGACCAACCCATGTGTTCCTACCTCGATCAAGTCGGTTCGACCTACTATTTCCGGCGCACGGTTCCCAAGGACCTTGTCGGAACCTTCCTCACAAACAGCAGACGGGCTCGTACTGAGTGGAAGCATATAGGTTGCAGCGGCGGGATGCGACAAGCTTATCTCAATTCAAAGCGATGCACTTCCGGTTCCGATTGATGTACTTGGCTCCAAGTCAGGCGATGCCCCCGACAAATCCGCTCGCTTCTCTCTTGCGGACCAATGCCATGCGCATGGGTCCGTTGCACCCGCGCTGCTTGCAACGCGCCCGCACTTCCACTTGATCGAGATAGAGGTGCCTACCACTGTGATGGGCAAGTATCACGTCGGGGGACAAGAACCGCACGGCTCCACATCGCTTGCATGTCAGTTCCAGCCGCACGTCATTCCCAAGATCGGCGGCGCGAAGATCGGTTTTCCAGTTCATCACCAGAAGTCCTCGGCAGACGGAATCCTGGTGAACGCGATCTTGCCGCCAACATTACCTCCCTTGGGCGGTTGCCATGGCCCGATGCTCACAACGGTTGAGGCAAAGCGGGTGTTGAGCGCGTCGATTGCCACTCCTACACGCTCCCACCGCTGCCGGTCGGCATCGTCGCTTTCCAGCCAATCCAACTGGCGCTGCGAAGCTGGCGACAAATCAAATAGAGTCACGCCAACGCGCATGATGCGCATTGATGCTGGCACCTTGGAGCGCAGGCAGCGCCACAAGTCGGATAAGCCCCGCAATAGCGCGCAATCATCGTTCACGATGGCAAGGCGGCGCTGTTCGCTCCAGCCGTGATCGTAAGAGCGGACCCAAAGCCAAATGCCTGCACAGTAGAAACCGGCCCGGCGCATCCGGCGCGCGGCCTTGGTCATAAGCAAGCGCGAGATTAGCTCGGCATCGTCGAGGCGGCGCTGGTCAGGGGGCAGCACGCGGGCATGCCCGAACATCCCCCTGCCCGTTCCCGGCGCAGTGATGCTGTAACCATGGAGGGCATACCAGAGCCGCTCTCCGGTAACGTTTCGCCAGAGCGCCCGCATTTGCTTGGGCTGGGTTTCGTAAAGATGGCGAGTGCTGCCTATTCTTGCCTGCGCCAGTCGCCGCACCATCCGCTTGCCGACGCCGGGAATGTCCTCCAGCGGCAATGCGAACAGCGGTTCGGGCATGGAATCGGGATGCCAGATTGTCAGTCCATCAGGCTTGTTCACTTTGCAGGCGATCTTGGCCAGGTGCCGATTGGCGGCAAAGCCTATCGAGCATGTGATGAAGGGGCCGATGTTGCTGGCGATACCGCGCTTGATCGCCGCTGCCGTCGCCTCGGGATCACGCCGTTGTGCGTCGTCCAACAGGCAAGCCAGTTCATCAATCGACTTCACCACGTCCACGGGGGCGATGCTGTCAATCTCGGCCACCAATGCGTTGTGGGCGCGCCGATACATTGCGGGTTGCTGGGGCACCAGAACAAGGTCCGGGCAGATTTGCCGCGCCTCATCTACCATCATTATATTCTTGACGCCCGCCGCCTTCGCTTCCCGCGACGCGGCGATGATGCAAGTCTTGCCGCCGCCCTCATAGGGAATGACGCCGACAGGACGGTTGCGCAAACGCGGGTTTAGCTGCTGCTCGACAGAGGCAAAGAAACCGTCGAAGTCGAGATACAGGTGCTCAATGGTTGTGGGTTTGCGCATGGTGTGTGCCGAATCAAGGGGAGGCGGACCAGAGAACATATAAGGAACAAATCTGCAAGCTGTTTGGCTGTCCGCCCTGTGTCAACCGCATCGATTGCTTGCGCAGCTGACGCAGTTTGGCGAGCGTCTCCAGCGTGGCGTGGCTTTGGGCCTGAGCCATCATGGCGATCTGGGTTCCGGGAGTTCAATCCTCCCCAGCAGCACCAGCAATCTCTTGGCACAGGCCCGTCCATGGGCGAGCGCCGATTGCTTTTGCAGGCGCGCGCCATTCGCGGCGCTTGGCTCTGTCAGAGTTTGACTAACGTCCCCACCCACTCCCGGCCGGTCATACGGCTGCGCGAGCACTCAGATCGATTGGCAGATGGTCCACCCTGCCATCCTTCGCGATCCGCACGGCCGTGTTCGGCGCAACGGCGCTCCATGCGTCGGCGTCTTCGTCAAAGGGTTCGGAGGCGAGGACTGTGCCTCTGTCGACTGCGCGGTAATAAAGCGTGGGCGGGTGATCATCGCTGGCCCAGCGGAAACCCCATAAAGCCTCACCGTCGCTCAGCGCGGCGGCGAACCTGACCCGTTCCGGCCGATCATAGGCCGATGTGATCGCCACCACTTCGGACAGGGAGCGAATGATCGCGGCGTGCGGGTCTGCTGGCAATCCGCGTGACAGGGCAATGTGAAACATCGCTTCGCTGTCGGTTGTGCCGTGGATGTTTTCATACAGGACTTCATCGATCAACGCTTCGACCCGCGCCCGCAGCTTGCGGTAATTGCTGATCATGCCGTTGTGCATGAACAGCAGGTTATCATGCGTGAACGGATGGCAGTTGGTATAGGACACGCCGCCCGACGTGGCTGATCGCACATGCGCCATGAACAATCGGGAACGGATCTGGCCGAGCAAACCCAGCAAGTTGGGATCGGACCAGGCCGGCAGAATGCTGCGATAAATGCCCGGGCTTGCGCGTTCGCCATACCAGCCGAGCCCGCATCCATCGGCATTCACATCGGTTTTTGCTTCACGCGCGGCCATCGATTGCGACACCAATGAGTGCGACTGATCAGTCATCACATCATCGAGCAGGATCGGTTCACCGATAAACGCAAGAAAGCGGCACAAACTGCAAATCCTCCATCAAGGCGGCCACAGGCCAAAACACGGCGCGCAAAAGAACCGAGAAAATCGATTTTGTGAACCGAAATTTCTAGACATTTGCTCTATTGCGCTTCAATCTTGCAAAATATACGCAATTATTGCAACATTTCAGCAAGAGAATATGGTGCTCGACGAACGCAATCTTGCCATTCTTGCCTTGCTGCAAGCCGATGCTGACACCCCGGTTGGCGAGGTTGCGGGCAAGGTGAACATGTCGATTTCGGCCTGTTCGCGGCGCATTGCGCAGTTGCGGGCGGATGGTTTTATCAAGGCCAATGTCGCCATTCTTGATCGCAAACTGCTGGGCGTTCCGATGACGGTGTTCGTGCTGGTCAAGGCTGGTCGCCACGCCGAAGAATGGATCGAGCGGTTCAAGAACCTGATCGCGACAATACCTGAAGTGCAGGAGGCCCATCGGCTGGCAGGCTCGTTCGATTACATCATGAAATTGGCATTGCCGGATATTGACGCATATGACTCGGTCTACAAGCGCCTCGTTCGCACGATTGAACCGCTCGAAATTTCCGGCCATGTCGCGATGGAAACGCTTAAAGAAGGAGCGTGCCTGCCGCTGGGCTACGCCCTTGGATCGACCGGAGGGCATTCATGTGGGGAT
This sequence comes from Porphyrobacter sp. MBR-155, assembly GCF_040547625.1. Lineage (NCBI taxonomy): Bacteria > Pseudomonadati > Pseudomonadota > Alphaproteobacteria > Sphingomonadales > Erythrobacteraceae > Porphyrobacter > Porphyrobacter sp. MBR-155. The sequence goes on along the minus strand of NZ_JBEPQB010000014.1, from coordinate 41,514 downwards.
TGAACCCCGGAGTAAAGCTGACCTATTAAGTAGAGTATGATTTTTTGATTGTTGCGCCACTGCTACGGCGATCATACGCAGTTCGGAAATGGGGACTGGCGTTGGGGCGGGTCAACAAATTTTGGTAGCGCCGTGATCGCTTAATGCGACGTCGGCTCAGGGTTATTTATCGGGGGTATAGAGATGAAAAAGTGGGTTGGAAGTTCGACAATTGCGCTGGCAGTAGCCTTCGCGGCGCAACCGGCAATGGCGCAAGACGCGGGCGAACAGGCCGCCGAGGAGTCCACCAATGTCATCATGGTGACAGGTTCACGCATCGGGCGTGAACGGCAATCGGCGTCGGTGCCGATTGTCAGCGTGCAGGCGCAAGACCTGCAATTGGCGGGCACAATCAATTCCGAAGACCTGCTCAATACCCTGCCGCAATTTGTGCCGGCCACCACGTCAGGTTCCAATTCGCTTGCCAGTGCCACCGGAACGGGCGCGGCCACGCTTGACCTGCGCGGGTTGGGTGCCAGCCGCAATCTGGTGCTGGTCAACGGGCGGCGCTATGTCTTTTTCGATGCCACCCAGGTCACCAACATCAATGCGATCCCGGCGGCACTGATCGAGCGGGTCGAAGTGGTCACCGGCGGGGCTTCGGCGGTGTATGGTTCGGATGCGATTGCCGGGGTGGTCAATTACATCCTGCGCGATGATTTCGAAGGGGTCGAAGCGCGCGGGCAATATAATCTCGACAGCCGGGGGGACGGCGGCATCGTTGACGTGACGCTGACCGCAGGCACCAATTTTGGCGGTGATCGCGGCAACATCACGGTTTCGGCCAATTACGCCGACCGCAAGGCGATCGGCACCGAAGACCGTGCGTTTTCGCGCCAGGTTCTGACCGATATTGCGGTGAACGGGGTCGATCAGCTTGGCCCGGGCGGTTCCAGCTTTGTGCCCAACGGGCGGTTTTCCGGTCTGCCTTCAACAACCGCGGCGATTGCTGCCATCCCCGGGCTGGCAGCGGCTTATGCTGCCGCCGGGCTCACCGGAATTGGTGCCAACGGGTTCATTCCTGACGACAGCGGATTGAATGTCCGCCCCTACATCGGGCCAAATGCTGCCGGTGCCAACGACGCTTTCAACTTCCTTGAAAACAATTTCCTGCGTTTCCCGCAAGAACGGTGGGGCGTTACCGCGCTTGCCCATTATGATCTGACCGATGGGGTAACCGCCTTCGTCGAGGGAGCCTTTACCAACAACAAGACGGTGCTGGGTTTCGCATCGAGCTTTATCAACGCATCCATGCCGATTGAGGTCAACAACCCCTTTATCGGTGCGCCGCTGGCCAATGTCTTGCAGGTGATTGACCAGAATCAGACGGGTGCGGCGGCGAATGACGGGCTGGTGAACCTGACGATTAATCGCCGCTTGCAGGAAGTCGGGCCACGCCGCAATTTCGATGACCGCGATGCCTGGCGTGTGCTGGGCGGATTGCGCGGCGAGATCGCTGGGGGGGAGAACGCCTTCAGCGATCTGCGCTGGGAAGCCTATTATTCCTATGCCCGGTCAAAGAACACGCAATTGCAGATGGGCAATGTCTCGCTGTCGAAATTCCGCGAAGGCATTCTTTCCGGCCCCGGCGGCGCTGCTCCGCTGGTCAATCCGTTCGGGCCGAATATCTCGCAGGCGGGGATTGATTTCATCAGCGTGGAATCGACCAATATCGACATCACCGATCTGCACGTCGTCGCAGGCAACCTGAGCGGTACGCTGTTCAGTCTGCCCGCTGGCCCGGTCGGCTTTTCGGTGGGCGGCGAATACCGTTCAAGCTCAGCCAATTTCCGGCCCGATGCCTTGCTGGCGGCAGGGGACATCGCCGGGTTCAACCCGATCACTGCCACCAAAGGCAGCATCGATGTGTGGGAATTGTTTGGCGAAGTTCGCGTGCCGTTGCTGACCGATGTCGCCTTCGCCCGCGAGTTGGCGGTCAATGCGGCCTTCCGTTATTCGGACTATGACCTTGAACAGGTCGGCGGGGTGTGGACCTATCAGGGCGGGCTTGATTGGCAGGTGTCTTCGGATCTTGCCTTTGGCGGGCAGTATCAGCGCGCCATTCGTGCGCCCAATGTCGGCGAAGCCTTCGGCGGCAATCGCACCTTCCCGGTTGCGGCGACCGATCCGTGCGCACGGGCGGCAGCGGCCACTGATACAATCTTGCGCGATCTGTGCATCGCCAATGGGGTTCCGGCCGCACTGGTGGGCAATGCGGCGGTGCAGCCGAATGACCAGATTCCCGGTGTGCTGGGCGGCAACGCCAACCTGCGCGAAGAAAAATCAGACACTTATACCTTTGGGGTGATCGTAACGCCGTCCTTCATTCCCCGGCTGCGGTTGTCGATTGATTATTATGATATTTCGCTCAAAGGCGCGATCAGCCCGCTGGCAGGCGGCGTCAACAGCATCCTTGATCTGTGTTTCAATCAGATCCGCAATCCCGATAGCGTGGCGTGTCAGGCGGTTTCCCGCAATCCGACCAGCGGTATCATCGACACCCAGTTTCCCGTCTTTGCGCTGAATGAAAATATCGGACGGCTGGAAACATCCGGCATTGACGTCCAGGTCAATTACCGCATCGAAACCGGTGGCGGTAGCCGTCTGGATCTGAATGTCGCCGGTGGCTGGGTGGACGAATTCACCATCACGCCGGTTCAGGATCTGGCAGACAACCAGAATTTCTGCATCGGTCTGTTCGGGCCGACCTGCGGCGAACCAAAATTCGAGTTCAAGACCACCAGCCGCGCGACATGGTCGACCGATCGTCTGTCGCTCAGCGTGCGTCACCGCTGGATCGATGCAGTCACGGTTGAAGACCTGCAGCTTGCCAATCGGCGGGGCGGGACGTCTCCTGCCCCTTCGACTGTGGCGGTGCAGCGGATCACGGCGCAGAATTATGTCGATCTGTCGTTCACCTACGACCTGAACGAGGCGATCAATCTGTGGGGCGGGGTCAACAACGTGTTGGACAATGGCCCGCCGCTGCTCGGCACCCGGCAGGAACGCAACAACACCTGGCCGGACACCTATGACGCCATCGGGACGGAGTTCTTCGTCGGCGTTTCGGCCAAGTTCTGATTGCATCGGCACATGAACCGGATCGATCGGCAGGACTGGCGGGAATGTTAAGCAGACGCCAGTTTGTCGGTCGATCCGCCAGCGCCGTGGCGCTGGCTGGATTGAGCGTTTCGTGCACCAGGGTCGATACGCGCAACACCTTGCGGATCGTGCCCTATGCCGATCTGCAGGCGCTCGATCCGATCGTCACCACCATCGGCATTGTCCAACGCCACGCGATGATGGTGTATGATTTCCTGTTTGCCCGCGATGCTGGCGGCATGGTTCAGCCGCAAATGGTCGAAAGCTGGGATCGCAGCGCCGATGGGCTGACGTGGACATTCCGCCTGCGCGAAGGGCTGTTCTTCCATGACGGCGCGCCGGTCACGGCGGATGATGTGATCGCATCGCTGCGGCGGTGGAGCGCGCGTGATGCCTATGGCCGGCAGATATTTGCTGTCACCTCGCGGATTGCCAGCGATGATGCCCGCACGGTGCGTTGGCAGCTTGACCGGCCTTACGGATTGATGTTGCAGGCCCTGTCCAAGACCGGCGGGCCGGTTCCGGCGATCATGCCGCGGCGGCTGGCTGAAACCAGCGTGACAGCGCCAATCCGCGACACCACCGGATCAGGCCCGTTCCGGTTTGTCGATGCCGAATGGATACCGGGCGGCGTGGCTGTCTATGCCCGCAACGACCAATATGTCCCGCGCGCTGAACCGGCCAGCGGAGCTGCGGGGGGCAAGCACGTGCTGGTTGACCGGGTCGAATGGCACAATATCCGCGACCCGCAGTCCGCCGTGCTGGCGTTGGCCGCGGGCGAGGTGGATTACGTCGAAAACCCGACCGCCGAATTCCTGCCGATGCTGCGCGGTGAGGATGTTACCATCGTGCGCAACGATCCGCTGGGCACGCAGGGAATGCTGCGGATGAACCACCTGCATCCACCGTTCGACAATCCGCTCGCGCGGCAGGCACTGCTCTATCTGATCGATCAGCGGCGCTATCTGCAGGCGATGTTCGGCAACCCCGACATGACGCAGGCCTGCAACGAATTCTTCGTGTGTGGCTCGCAACTCGGCAGCACGGCGGGCATCCCCGAAGGCTTCGCACCAGACCGGGAAAAGGCACGGCAATTGCTGGCCCAATCGGGCTATGATGGCCGTCCGCTGGTGATCCTGCACCCCACCGATATCCAGTTCATGAACCTTGCCACGCTGGTGCTGGCCGATGATTTGCGCTCGATCGGGGCGAAGGTAGATTTGCAGGCGATGGATTTTGGCGCGATGTCATCCCGCCGCGCCAATCGTGCTGCGCCGGAAGACGGAGGCTGGCATATCGGGCTGACCTATTGGCCCGGCGTCGATGTGTCAGACCCGGTCGCCAATTCGCCGATGCAGGCCAATTGCGATGCGGCGTGGCCGGGCTGGCCGTGCGATCCGGCGCATCAGGCCTTGATCGACCGCTATGCCTATGCCCAGTCCGATGCCGAACGTCAGGCGCTGGCCGACCAGATTCAGGCCAGTGCATATCGGCTGTTGCCCTATGTTCCGATTGGCCTGTGGTACAATCCGATCGCCTATCGCAACAACCTGCAAGGCGTGCTGAGCGTGCCGGGCAGCAGCGTGTTCTGGAATATCACCAAGGCGCCGGCCAACCGCGCCTGACTTACGCAGGCGATGACAGCGGGAAATGGCACGCAGCAATATGCCCCCCGCCCGCGTCGACTGGTGGCGGGGCGGTGGTGGAACACACGCCTTGCGCAAACGGACAGCGCGTGTGGAACCGGCAACCCGACGGCAGATTGCTGGGGCTGGGCAGATCGCCGGTCAGGATGATCCGTTCGGCCGCATCGCGCTTGGCCGGGTCAAGGATCGGCGCGGCTGACAGCAAGGCTGCGGTATAGGGATGGCGCGGGCGGGCGAACACCGCATCGCGCGGCCCCGTCTCGACGATCTCGCCCAGATACATCACCGCCACCCGCGTGCTGATATGGCGCACCACCGCCAGATCATGGGCGATGAACAGATAGGACAGGCGGAATTCGTCCTGCAGATCCATCAGCAGATTGACCACCTGTGCTTGAATCGACACGTCCAGCGCCGATACCGGCTCGTCCAGAATGATCAGATCGGGGCGCGGCCCGATGGCGCGGGCAATGCCGATGCGCTGGCGTTGTCCGCCCGAAAATTCGTGCGGAAAGCGGTCAATCTGATCGCGCCGCAGGCCCACCCGTTCGAACAGGCGTGCCACTTCTTCGCGCAGCGCCCCCCCGCGCAGATCGGTGAAATTGCGCAAGGGTTCGGCCACCGCCTCACCCACGCTGCGGCGCGGGTTGAGCGATGCGAAGGGATCCTGAAACACCACCTGCAGCCGCCGCCGCAGCGGCCTGAGGCGGGCTTCGGGCAATTGCGAAATGTCCTCGCCATCCAGCCGGATGGTGCCGCCATCGGGCTGTTCCAGCCGCAGGATGCAGCGCCCCACGGTCGATTTGCCGCAGCCGCTTTCACCCACCAGACCCAGCGTTTCGTTGGCGGCGATGGTCAGGCTGACCCCGCTCACCGCCTGCACCGCGCCTGCGGGTTTGCCGCGCAGCTGATCGATCAGGCTGCGCGGGTGCGCAAAGCGTTTGATCAGTCCGGTCACCTCTAGCAGCGCAGTCATGCCGCACCCCCGGCCAGTTGATCATGTTTCCAGCACGCGCTCAGCCGGTCAGCGCCAACCGCGGTCAGCGGCGGGCGGTTGGTGCGGCAATGGTCGTCTGCCAGCGGGCATCTTGCGGCGAACCCGCAGCCGGGCAGGCTGCCGGCATTGTGCGGCACCGCACCGGGTATTTCGACCAGCCGCGCGTGCGCATCATCGCTGATCGCGCTATCGAGATGCGGCATCGATCCCAGCAGGCCGCGCGTATAGGGATGGCGCGGATTGCGGATAAGCGCATCGACCGGGCCTTCTTCGACCTTGCGCCCGCCATACAGCACGATCACCCGGTCGGCATTTTCGGCAACCACGCCCAGATCATGCGTGATCAGCAGGATCGCCATGCCTAGCCGTTCGCGCAGATCGCGCAGCAGTGCGAGGATTTGCGCCTGTATCGTCACGTCGAGCGCGGTGGTCGGTTCATCCGCGATCAGCACGCGCGGCCCGCACGACAGCGCCATCGCGATCATCACCCGCTGCCGCATCCCGCCCGAAAGCTGGTGCGGATATTGATCGATCCGCATATCGGCCTGCGGAATCCTCACCAGTTCCAGCACTTCGATGATGCGGGCGCGCACGGCTTCGTCGCTACCGCCTTCATGCAGACGGATCGCCTCGCCAATTTGCTGGCCGATGGTCAGCACCGGGTTGAGCGAGCTCATCGGATCCTGAAAGATCATCGCCAGATCCTTGCCGCGCACCCGCCGCAAGGCACGATCATCGAGCGAGGCGAGGTCGATCCCGTCGAGCCGGATGGTGCCTGCAACAATCTTGCCCGGAGGATCGGGAATCAGCCGCAGCGCGGCGAGCGAGGTGACGCTTTTGCCCGAACCGGATTCGCCCACCAGCGCCAGAATCTCGCCAGCATGAAGGGTCAGGCTGACATCGTCCACCGCGCGCGTGGTGCCATCGCGCCCGCGAAATTCGACCGCCAGATGGTCAATCACCAACAGGGGTTGCCGCGCGCTCATGGCTGCCCCGTGAAACGCGGATCGAAGGCATCGCGGAGTCCGTCGCCCAGAATATTGACCGACAACACCATCACCGACAGCACCAGACTGGGAAACAGCACGATATGCGGCGCCAGCTGGAACACGGTGCGGCCTTCGGAAATGATGTTCCCCCAGCTTGGCGTTTCGGGCGGGACGCCTGCGCCGATGAAGCTCAGCACAGCCTCGGTCATCACGGCTGCGGCGAACACGTAACTGGCCTGCACCAGCAGCGGGGCGAGCAGGTTGGGTACGATATGCCGATAGAGGATCACCGGCACCGATGTGCCTGCGGTGGTGGCCGCTTCGATGAACAATTGCCCGCGCAGTGCGATCACCTGCCCGCGCACCAATCGCGTCACACGCGGCACTTCGGCGATAGTGATGGCGATCACGATGCTGCGGATGCTCGGCCCGGAAATCGCCACCAGCGCGATCGCCAGCAGGATCGACGGGATTGCCATCAGGCCATCCATCACCCGCATCAAAATGCCATCGACCCAGCGGATGAAGCCCGCCAGCAGTCCCAGCAGCAGGCCGGAAAAGATCGCTGTCAGCGCCACCACGCAGCCGACCATCATCGACACCCGCGCGCCGTAAACCGTGCGGCTGAAGACATCGCGGCCGATCTGATCGGTGCCGAACCAGTACCGCGCATCGGGGTCCTGCAACCGGTCAAACGGCGCGATCAACTGCGGATCGATCGGGGCGATCAACGGCGCGGCGATCGCTGCCAGCGCCATCGCCGCCAGCAACGCCGCTCCGACTGCGGCACCGCGATGCTGCCGCATGGCCTGCGCAACCCCCGCGGTCATAGCCTGATCCTCGGATCAAACAGACCGTAGCTGAGATCGATCAGCAGATTGAGCAGCACATAGGCGACCGAAAATAGCAGGATCACGCCCTGGATCACCGGATAATCGCGGCGCAGGATCGCATCGACTGTCAGCCGCCCCACGCCGGGGATGTTGAACACGGTTTCGGTCACCACCACCCCGCTGATCAGCATGGCGAAACTGATGCCGATAATCGTGACAATCGGGATCGCCGCGTTCTTCAGCGCATGGCCGATCAGCACCCGCATCACCGGCAATCCCTTGGCCTGCGCGGTGCGGATGTAATCCTGCCGCAGCACCTCCAGCATCGCGGCGCGGGTGGTGCGCGCAATCAGCGCAGCGTTCAGCACGCCCAGCGCAAAGGCGGGCAGGATCATGTGGCGGAGGAATGGGCCGATCCCGTCCATCAACGGCTTGTATCCCTGCACCGGCAACACCGGCAGCGCGACCGCCAGCAGCAGGATCAGGCAGTAGGACAGCACAAATACTGGCACTGAAAAGCCCAGCACCGCAAACCCCATCGCCCCGCGATCAAGCCAGCTTCCGGGCTTCCACGCCGCCAGCACGCCCAGCGGGATCGCGATCAGCAATGCCACCAGCAGCGATAATACGGTAAGCGCGATGGTCGGTTCGAGCCGCTGCGCGATCAGGCTGGTGACAGGGCGGCCGGAAAACACCGATTGCCCCAGATCGCCCCGCAAAACCCCGCCACCCCACTGCAAAAACCGTTGCAGGAACGACTGATCCAGCCCCAGCGACGAACGGATGCGGGCGATTTCCTCGGCGCTCGCCTGATCGCCTGCCAGCACCGCCGCCGGATCGCCGGGGGCAAGGTAAAGCAGCGAAAACACAATGATTGCCACCAGCAACAACACCGGGATGGTCGCCACGATCCGGCGCAGGACATATTCAAGCATGGCCAAAACCGGTCAGATGGCGCGCGGGGCACCCGGCGTTCCGGCGATCTTCGATCAGTATCAGAGCCAAAATCGCCATTGCCGCAGTCCTATCGGGTATTTTCGGACAACTCAATCGGCGTGCATTATAGGGCGTTGAAGATTGACAGAGGACGGCACCCGGTAATGCAGATCGAAACGCTTGAAGCTTATTTATGGGCCACGCCGAATTCGCGCCGGGTATCGATCCTGTTTGAAGAACTGGGGCTGGAATACCGGGTCCACCCGGTCAACATCCGCGCCCGCGAACAATTTGCGCCCGCGATCCTTGCGCTCAATCCCTATGGCAAACTGCCGATTGTCACCTGGCGCGAACAGGGAGATGCGCATGTGATGACCGAGTCCGGCGCGATCCTGTTCCATTTCGGCGCGCGCGATCCGGCGATCCTGCCCCCCGGCGGTGCGGCGCGCGAAGCGGTGCTGGTGTGGCTGATGATGGCGATGACATCGCTTGGCCCGATGACCGGCAATGCCCACCACTGGACCAGCCTTGCCCCCGAACCATCGGATATCGCGATGCAACACCACGTCGCGCTGGTGCGCCGGGCTTACGCGGTGCTGGAACAGCAGCTTGCCCGCCACGATTATCTGGCCGGGGATGCCTATTCACTGGCCGATATCGCCGCCTATCCCTGGGTTGCGGTGCACGATTGGGCGCGGGTTGATCTGGCCGACTTTCCTGCGATTGCCCGGTGGCTGGAGCAGGTGGGTGCGCGCCCCGCCGTGCAGCGCGGGATGCTGGTGCCGCACGGAGAAGTTCTGGCCTGACGTTGCGCGGAGGGCCGCCGCGTTTGGGGCGGCCCTTGCCCCCGTCAACCACTCACGCGATCCGATGCTCGCCTTTAATCCACCGCAAGTTTATGTGAGACGGTGCGGAGGACCGCCGCGTTTGGGGCGACCCTGCGCCTATCAACGACTCACGCGATCCGATGTTCGCCCCGTATCCACCGCACCGTGCCAGAACTAGCGCGCATCACCACGCTTTCGGTGGTCATATAGACCTCACCCGTCAGCCGGCGGCGGCGCTTTACCCCGTCGAGCAGCGAGCCTGAGGTCACGCCGGTCGCTGCGAAGATGCAGTCACCTTTCGCCAGATCTTCCAGCTTGTAGATGCGGTTGAGATCCGTGATCCCCCACTTCTTCGCGCGGGCTTTTTCATCATCGTTGCGGAACACCAGCCGCCCGTTGAACTGCCCGCCGACGCAGCGCAAAGCCGCCGCTGCCAGCACGCCCTCGGGCGCGCCGCCCTGGCCCATATACATATCGATCGTGGTTTCCTCGTCGGTCACCGCGATCACGCCCGCGACATCGCCATCGCCGATCAGCACCACCCCGCAGCCGATCCCGCGCAGTTCCGCGATCAGTTCGGAATGGCGCGGGCGATCAAGCACGCAGACATTGATGTCGGACGGCTTCACCCCCTTGGCCGCCGCCACCGCCATCACATTTTCGGTCGCGGATTTGGCGAGGTCGATAATGCCTTCGGGGTAGCCGGGGCCGACCGCCAGCTTGTCCATGTAAACGTCAGGCGCGTTGAGCAGACAGCCCTTTTCCGCCGCCGCCAGCACCGCCAGCGCATTCGGGCCGGCCTTGGCGGTGATGGTTGTGCCTTCGAGCGGGTCGAGCGCGATGTCGATCTCCGGCCCTTTGCCGATCCCGACCTTTTCGCCAATGAACAGCATCGGCGCTTCGTCACGCTCGCCTTCGCCGATCACCACGGTGCCATCCATATAAAGATTGTCGAACGCGCGGCGCATCGCTTCGACCGCGGCGGCGTCGGCAGCCTTTTCATCGCCGCGCCCGATCAATTGCGCCGCAGCAATCGCGGCTGCTTCGGTGACGCGCACCAGTTCAAGCACCAGCACGCGCTGGATGGCGTTGTCATCAGGGGCTTGCCCCACGCCTTGATTGGCGGCGTTGCGGTCGGTAGTGGTTGGCGAGTTCATGCGCAATTCAGCCTTTTATCGCTTTGGTTGCAAAAACCTTGGGAATGCCCCCGCGCATAGGCTGATGGAGACGGGTTTGTCGAGCAATGCCATTCCTGTTGCGCCGGGTTTCCGTAACGTCATGCTGTTTTTGGCCCTCTCAGCTGCGGCGCTGGTGATCAGCGATCCTGTGGCCGCACAGGATGACACCGCCGCGACAGCGCCCGCCGCTGAAACGCCGCCGCCACCGGCCCCTTCGCCACCAGCCCCGCCGCCGCGCCCGCGCATCAATGTGCTGGTCACCGTGCCGCGCGGTGAGGTTAATCAGGCGCAGGCAATCGAATGCGAAGACCGCGCCGATGCGGGTACGATCAGCGGCGAAATCGTGGTGTGCCGCCAGATCGCCGATGATGGCAGCAATTCCTTGAGCGGCAGCCGCAAGAATGCGCAGAAACGCTACGCCGAAGAAACCGCGTTTGCGGATGTGCCGCGTGCACCAGAGGCGTTCGGGATTCCCAACCACGGCAATTCCATCGGCTTTGGCTCTGTGCCGCCGCCCGCACTGATGATCGATGTCACCGCGCTGCCCAAAGCTCCCGCCGGTTCCGATGCAGACCGGATCGCGCGCGGATTGCCGCCGCTGGATCAGGATCGCGAATTGTCCGAGGAAGAGGAAAAGGCCCGGCGTGAGGCGGCAGGGATCAGGACGGTGATTCCCCCGCGCGGGAAGAAGAAGGGCGGTTAGGGCACCGCAATGTTCTGGCATGGCATAAGCGCCGCAATGCTGCTGGCGGCCAACGCACCGCCCCGGTTGCCGCCTCCATTTCAGCCGCCCGCATCGGCGTCGCGCCTTCCGCCCCGCTCGACTTCGCCGACGCCTGCGCCCGCGCCGGAACGCATTCCGATCGATCTGGGGCCGGAGGAACCGAGCGCCGCGCCGCCCGATCAGATCGACATTCTCGTACCGCCGCCCGCGCCCGAAGCGGCCAATGCGGCCTTGATCAAGGAATGCGCGGACCAGCAGGACGCGGGCGTGGTCGCGGGGGAAATCGTGGTGTGCCGCGCGCTGGAGGTGGACACCTCGCAGCTCTACAGCGGCAGCCGTGAGGCGTGGCTGAAAGACTATGCCGAACGCACACAAGGCGCGGGAACGATTGCCCCGCCTGACGTGGCTGGCCCCGGCATCTTTCGCGGGCCTGCCACGATCAGCGGGCTGTGCTTTTTCCCGCCCTGTCCCGATCCACCCGCGCTGATCGTAGATGTGGAGGCGATCCCGCCTCCGCCTGCCGGGTCTGACGCGGAACGGGTGGCGCAGGGGCTGGCTCCGCTGGAATCGGACGATGCCCCGCTATCGGACGAGGCGCGGCGGCGACTCGAAGCGGAGTTGGGGTTGCCGGAGGTGGGCGAGGCTCCACCACCAAAATAGCTGCGAGTCCCCGCGCAGGCGGGGGCCTCCATCGGTTTGGGGCTATATCGCCTGAGATCCCCGCCTGCGCGGGGATTCATAAATGCTACAACGGCAAAATCGGCAGCACCAGCGGATCGCCGGTCAGGCTGTCCGATCCTTCGAGCAGCGCGAGCGCAGCGGTGACGTTGGCTTCCTGCCCTTCATGCGTGACCATCGCCACCATCACCTCACCCGCATCATGGCCGCGGCCTTGCTGGATCAGGCTTTCGATCGAAACATTGCCATCGCGCATCGCGGCGGTGATTTCGGCCAGCACGCCGGGCCGGTCTTTGACCATGAAGCGCAGATAGGTGCGTTCGGTGCGGTGGCCGGGTTCGGCAGGCGGCATGGCGGCAAGCTGCGCGACGGGGATCGAGAACGGCGCGCCCACTTCGTCGCGGGCGATGTCGATCAGGTCAGCCGCCACCGCGCTTGCGGTCGGGCCGTCGCCCGCGCCTGCGCCCTGAAACAGCAGGCGCCCGGAAAAATTGCCCTCAGCCACCACCGCGTTGGTCGCGCCGTCGACCGCACTTAAGGGGTGGCCCTTGGCGACGAGGCACGGGCGCACGCGCTGCAGCAGGCGCGGGCCTGCGGGGGTTTCTTCGACATCGGCCTCACCGATCAACCGGATGACGAAACCGAGCGCATCGGCCTGAGCAATATCAGCGGCGCGCACCTGCGTGATGCCATTGACCCGCACCCCGGCAAAATCGATCCGCGTGCCGAACCCGATCGCCGCGAGAATCGCCAGCTTGTGCGCCGCGTCCACGCCCTCGATATCGAAGGCCGGATCAGCCTCGGCAAAGCCCAGCCGCTGCGCCTCGGCCAGCACGTCAGCGAAATCCGCGCCGGTGCGCTCCATCGTCGACAGGATATAATTGCAGGTGCCATTGAGGATGCCGTAAACCTTGGTCAGCGCATTGGCCGATGTGCCTTCGCGCAGGCCTTTGATCACGGGAATGCCGCCGCCCACTGCGGCTTCGAATTTCAGCGGAACGCCCGCCGCCTCGGCAAGCTGTGCCAATTCCAGCCCGTGATGCGCCACCATCGCCTTGTTGGCGGTGACGAGGCCTTTGCCCGCCGTCAGCGCCGCGCGCGAGAGGGCGAGCGCCGGGCCATCCGACCCGCCGACCAGTTCCACCACCACATCCACATCACCGCGTCGCGCCAGCGCGGTCATGTCGTCTTCCCACGCAAAGCGGCCGATATCGACGCCGCGATCCTTGCTCCGGTCACGCGCGCTGACGGATACCACTTCGATCGCCCGCCCCGCGCGCGCCGCGATCAGCGTGGCGTTGGTATCGAGCAGCCGGATAACGCCCGCGCCCACTGTGCCGAGCCCGGCGATGGCAATGCGCAAAGGCTTGGGTTGCGGGGCAGCGGTATCGGGCAAGCGGTCCTCCATGATTAACCGGAAACGCCGCTTAACCTGCGTCCGCGCGCGGTCAAGCCGCGAGGTGACTAGGGCAGCTCAGGTAATCCGCCGCTCGCAGGCTCCAAGCTGGCTGATGACAAAGGCATAATCCGCCGCCGCAAGCCGTCGTTCGGACGGATCCCGCGCGAGGTTGGTGCTGCTCGGCAGTTGCGCGGGCAGGGCGCAGGCGAGGCGATACCAGCGCAGCGTTTCAGGCGCGGGCGGGCGCGCCGCCGCATCGATGATTTCGCCCCAAGACACGCCCCACTGCACCTGCTGGCCCGGACGGCGCAGGATGGTGAGCGACACCGGCGCGCGGCTTTCGGTGGCGAGGAAGATCTGCGTCTCCGATTCGCCGGTCAGGGTGCCTGCCACCGCCAGCGCATCGCTGATCCCGGTGATTCGCGGGACTGGATCGGCGGCGTAAAGCTCGGTCAGGATCGGGCGCAGCCGGGCCTCCAGTTCGGGCGTGTAGTCCAATTGCGCCTTGGGCGCGATCAGCCGCACTTCGCCTGGCCGACCCGGCACCGGGTCGGCAAACAGCACCATTTCGCGGTTCTTGAGCTTGGGCACCTTGCCCTTCGCGTCCAGCGGCACGTCAACCAGATAGGCCAGCGCCGACCCGGCACCGCTGCGTCCGGCGATCACCGCCAGCGTGTTTGCTTCTATAAAAAGCCGGGCGAATCCCGGTGCCAGACCGGGTGCACGTTCGGGCTTGAGCGTGGTCTGGCGGCGAATCTGGACGCGAATAACCAGGTCAGCCGCGTCCGAAAGTGTCGCCAAATCGGCATAAGTCGGACTATTTATTGCCGTTGGCGCAACCGCGCTTGCACCCTGTGCATGGGCCGCGCCGGGCACCATTACAAGGCTGGCTGCGACCCAAGTAAGTGCCCTTAGAGGTCTGAAAAATTGTGTTAAATTACCGTTAACATAGTGGTTCATGGTGGCATCCATTGATCGGCTTTGAACCTGCATTCTAGCAGCCCCGGTTGGACATTGCTTGCAGTGAATTGGCGCTGAACCGCAAAAGCGTTTGATCGACTGGGGGATGCTCGTTAAAGCCCTGAGTGCTGACCATGTGGGACTGGGGACATTGCCACACGGACAGCTCAGGTTGCGCTTTGGGCGATTGCGTTCAGGGCGTGCCAGTCGGGAGAGGTTTGGGCGATGCGCGATATTGGCGATTGCTCTTTCTGTTACTTCCGGCATGGGAGGACCAAAATAATCGGGATCTGCTCACTGGCCTGATTGGCCGGAGAGTGGGGAGTGTGCCGATCGCATGATCGGCGAGTAATTGGAGAGAAAGCGCTGGATGTCCTACGCTGACCAACAACAAGGATTGACCGGCCCCAAGCTCGTCGCAATGATTATCGCGCTCGCGATAGTCGGTGGCGTCGGGGCAGGTATGGTGATCTTTCTTGCCGTCGACGCGGTCAAAGAGATAGTCGAACGCGTCACCACCGTGAACGTTGAGGAAGAGCCGCCGCCACCGGACGAGCCACCGCCACCACCAGAAAACATTCCGGAACCGACGTCGCCGCCGCCGCCTGTGGCGCCGCCGCCGATGATCAATATTGCGCCGAATCCGCCGCAGATTGAAACGATACCGATTCCGCCACCGCCGCAGCCGACAAACGTCCGCCCAAGCGTGGTAGAGGCGCCTCCGGGGCCGCCGGCCCCGCCGTCGAAAGCGCGCGGTGCCCGCACCAAGAACGAACGTAGCTGGGCTGCCCGCATTCAGGAAAACTACCCGCCCCGCGCCTTGCGGGAAGAGGTTGAAGGCACTGTGGGCGTGCGTGTGACTGTCACCGTTGACGGTCGCGCGACAGGCTGTTCGGTAACTGCGTCAAGCGGGTCGAGCATTCTGGATCAGGCCGCCTGCACCGGGATGGAGCGTTACGCACGCTTCGAGCCTGCGCTGAATGATGCCGGCGACCCGACCACGGGCAGCTATTCGACTCGCATTACCTATCGTTTGAACTGACGGACAATCCGGCTGGCGGCACCACCGCTTGCCACTGGAACAATTCTTTCAAGAGGACTTTTCGCAATGAACCTTACCCTTCTCGCCGCGGCCGCCGCGGAAGCAGCGCCTGAAAACAAGTTCGGCTTCGTCGAAGCCATGGAGCAGGGCGGCCCGGTCGCCTGGTCGATCCTTGCCGTGCTGGTGATCATGAGCATCGGCTCGTTCTACATTCTGTTCACCAAGCTGTTCGAGCAGAGCAAGATCATGCGTCAGTACAAGACCGTGCAGTCGAGCTTCTGGCGTGCTGGCACCCTCAAGGAAGGCGCGGCCAAGCTGGAAAAGAACAGCGCGTGGCGCCAGCTCGCAGACGATGCGGTCAAGGCTCAGGAAGAGCATGGCAAGATGACCGACAGCCTCGAATCGCATGATTACATGCACGGTTCGCTGCAGCGTTCGGAAGATTCGATCAACGCTGTGCTCGCGGGCGGCCTGCCGTTCCTTGCATCGGTTGGTGCGACCGCGCCGTTCGTTGGTCTGCTCGGCACGGTGATCGGGATTTACCGCGCGCTCATCAACATCGGGATCGCAGGGTCGGCCTCGATCGACAAGGTCGCTGGCCCGGTCGGTGAAGCGCTGATCATGACTGCCATCGGTCTGCTGGTCGCTGTGCCTGCGGTGCTTGCGTTCAACTGGCTGCAGTCGCGCAACCGTCGTATCGGCGAGCTGCTGAGCAGCTTCTCGACCGACATTCTGGCCTTCATCAACTCGAACGGCGCGGTGAAGCCGGCGGTAACCGCCGCTCCGGCGGCCAAGCCTGTTGCCAAGCCTGTCGCGTCGGGCACCAAGGCCTGATTGCCATTGTCGCAAACCGGCGGGGGTGCCTTTCCGGGTGCTCCCGTCGCTTTACCGGGCGGGGATTCTGATAAGAACCGCCGCCAGTTCGTAATCTTCAAGTCAATATTTTGACAGGCTAGGAATTCACAATGGCGATTTCGACGGGAGGCGGGGGCGATACCCCAATGTCCGACATCAACACCACGCCGCTGGTGGACGTGATGCTGGTGCTCCTGATCATCTTCCTCATCGCGGTTCCGGTGGCGATCCAGACGATCGAAAAGCTGGAAATCCCGGTGTTCGAATCGATCGAATCGAAGGACAAGGTTGAAAACCTGCTCCTCACCGTCAGCACCACCGACGGGGGCGGCCGCAGTGCCGGGGAACCGGGCTTTAACGGTGCCTCGCGTGAGGGTGACTGCCGGGTCTATTTCAACAACATCACCCCGGTTTCGTCCGAGGAATTGCAGAAGATGGCGTTCGACCGCCTCGATGCAATCGTCAAGCGGGCGGGTGGGCCTGAAGCCCTGATGGAAAACCCCGATCAGATCCCGCAGGTGCATATCCGCGGCGACGTAAACGCACCGTGGAAATGCGTGGCGGGCGCGATCTACAATGTTCAAATGGCTGGCTATCCGATCGTCGGGTTCATCTCGAACCCGGTCGAACCGGGTATCTGATCCGTCAAGCAATCTAAGGAGTAACTGCCATGGGGATGTCCGGAGGTAAGCTCGACGGCCAACCAATGCTCGACATGAACATGACGCCGCTGATCGACGTTCTGCTCGTTCTGCTGATCATGTTCATCATTACAATTCCGGTGGCGACCCACTCGGTCGACATCGATCTGCCGCAGCCGGATCCCAATCCGCCGCCGGTGATAATCGAACCGGTCAAGAACAAGCTGGTGCTGACACCCCAGGATCAGATCCTGTGGAACGGCACGGCGATCACCGAAGGCCAGCTGCGCACCATCCTCGCTGAATCGACCAAGATGACGCCTGAGCCCGAACTGCAGTTCGAGCCTGAGGCGCTGGCCAGCTACAGCCTGTCGGCGCGTGTGCTGCAAGACATCAAGGTGTCGGGCGTGACCAAATTCGGGTTTGTCGGCAACGACAAGTATCGCGAATTCGGCAAGTAAGTTTGCCGGGTCTAGGGGTGCCTTAGGGTGCCCTTAGGGGTGGCTTAGAGGGGCGCTGCGAGGGATCGCGGCGCCCTTTTTGCGTCGCGCAGGCCAATGTTTCACGTGAAACATTTGTGGGGTAATGCCGCCAATCAATCCCCCTCGCGCTGCAAGTCAGGGCGCATCGCCGCCGCAATCAACCCCTCGGCCTCAAGCAGCAATTCATCATCCACCGCGCCTTGCGGCACCGCCTCGCGCCCGATCATGGTCATCACCGGCACCGCCAGCGGGGACACCCGGTCAAGCGTCACATGAACCAGTTCACGCGCAGACCGCTCAAGCAAATCCGCGAGCCGCCCCACGTCGGTCATCCGCGCTCGCGCATCGGCCCAGGCCGCTTCGATCAGAACGTGATCGGGCTCATATTTTCGCAGCACGTCGTAGATCAGATCGGTCGAGAAGGTCACTTGCTTGCCCGTCTTCCGCGTGCCCGGATGCTGGCGTTCGATCAGCCCGCTGATCACCGCCACCTCGCGGAAAGCGCGGCGCAACAGGTGGCTTTCTGTCACCCATGCGGTGAATTCATCGGTCAGAATATCGGACGATAACAGCGGCACAGGGTCGGTGATCGGCCTCAGCCCCCACACCGCCAGACAGTAATCATTGGCGACAAACCCGCCCGGCAACAGCCCGCGATCTTCCATCCGCCGGGTGATCAGCATCCCCAGTGACTGGTTCGCGTTCCAGCCCGCAAAAGTATAATAGGCGGCGTAATGCTTGCCCGCGTGGGGGAAGCTTTCGACCAGCAATTCGCCCGGTGCGGGCAGGCGGCTGCGGTAATCCTGCATCTCCAGCCATTCGCGCACATCATCGGGAAACCGCCCCCAGCCCGCGCGGTCAGCCAGCATCGCCTGCACCCGCGTTGCCAGATGCGTGGTGAGCGGCAGACGCAGCCCGCCATAGGATGGAATAGTCGCGCTTTTCTTGGCCGCGCGCACCACCACGTCCATGTCCTTGAGGCTCTCCACTTCAAGGCTCACGCCTGCAAAGAAGAAGGTATCGCCGGGGGAAAGCTGCGCGGCAAAGCGCTCCTCGACCTTGCCCAGGCTGCGCCCGTTCTTGAAGCGCACGGTCAACATTTCGGAATCGACGATGATCCCGGCATTCATCCGGTGGCGCTGCGCCTGATTGGGGTGGGCGAGCCGCCACACACCTGATTTGTCGCGCACAATCCGCTGGAACCGGTCATAGGCCTTGAGCGCATAGCCGCCGTTCGAAACAAACTGCAGCACACGTCGAAACGTCGCGTCATCCAGCCCGCTATAGGCGAGGGCAGAGCGAACCTCCGCCAGCAACGCGACCTCATCGAACGGCCCCGCGCAGGCGCAAGCCATGATGTGCTGGGCGAGTACGTCGAGCCCGCCGGGGCGAAACGTCGCGCCATCGCGCTGCCCCTGATCGACCGCGTCCTTGGCCGCCATCGCTTCGAGAAACTCAAACCGATTGCCCGGCACCAGCACCGCGCGGCTCGGCGTATCGAGCCGGTGGCCCGCGCGTCCGATCCGCTGGAGCAGGCGTGATGAACCCTTGGGCGCGCCCATCTGAACCACCAAATCAATATCGCCCCAGTCGACCCCCAGATCGAGGCTGGCGGTGCACACCAGCGCGCGCAATTCACCGCGCGCCATCGCCTCTTCAACCTTCCGGCGCGCCTCGGTGGAGAGGCTGCCGTGGTGGATGCCGATGGGCAGGTGATCGGCGTTCTCCTCCCACAGGCACTGGAAGATGAACTCGGCCAGAAACCGCGTATTGGTGAACACCAGCGTCGTGCGATTGGCCTTTATGGCTTCGTAAAGCTGCGGCACCGCCCAGCGTCCGGCATGCCCGCCCCACGGCACGCGTTCTTCGACGGGGAGCAGGATTTCCACCTCTGGCGCAGCGCCAGCCTCGCCCAGCACCAGATCAGCCGCTGCGATTTCGCCCTCTGCGCTAGCCGATTGGGGCGCGAGCCATTCCTGAAAGGCGCGCGGGTTGGCCAGCGTCGCTGACAGCGCGGCGCGCTGCGCTTGCGGGGCGAGCGCGTGCAATCGTGCAAGGCTGAGCGCCAGCAGATCGCCGCGCTTGTCGGTGGCAAAGGCGTGGACTTCGTCGATCACGATCCGCCGCAGCCCGGCGAACAGATCAGCGCTTTCGGGATAGGACAGCAGCAGCGACAGGCTTTCGGGCGTGGTCAACAGCACATGCGGCGGGCGTTCCCGCTGGCGCTTCTTGCGGTTCGATGGGGTATCGCCGCTGCGGGTTTCAACCCGGATGGGCAGGCCGATGTCCTCGATCGGGGTGAGCAGATTGCGCTTCACATCCTGCGCCAACGCCTTCAGCGGTGAGACGTAGAGCGTGTGGAGGCCATCGCCTGGCACCGCGCCTGCAGAGGGGGCAAAGTCGCACAAAGTCGGCAGAAACCCGGCAAGCGTCTTGCCCGCGCCCGTATCGGCGACGAGCAGCGCGTCGCGACCCGCGCGGGCCTTTGCCAGCATCTCCACCTGATGCCGCCGCACCCGCCACCCGGCCTTCGCAAACCACGCGGCGATTTCTGGCGGGATGGGCGCGGCAGGATCGGGCGGGGTCACGTCATTCGAAGTCGGAATCGCCTTCATCGCGGTTCAGATTGGCCTCGATTTCCTCGACGCTGTAGCCGGTCATTTCCGCCACCCGCGCGCGCTCTTCCGGCGAAAGATCGGCAAAGCTGCGCACCGCCGGAAGATCGGCCACGCTTTCGGCTATGCGTGCTTCCATATCGCCCATCATCCCCATCAGCGCGGGCATGGCGTCCATGCTGGCAGCCATGATGCGCGGATCGCTCGCCATCAGGAAGCTTTCGCGCGCATATTTCGCGCCGGCCGGGGTGGAAAAGAATGCGTCAATCTCCGCAAGGTCGCTGTCGGAAAAGCGGATCGCATAAAGCTCGGCCATCGCCTTGCGCATCCCCGGCTCCATCAGGGTCATCACATCCTTCATCATCGCCGGGATTATCGCCATTTCGCGTTGTTGGCGTTCGGCCCATGCCGGGTCAAACAGGCTGGCGAGTTCAGCCGCCTGATCCTCGCCAAGATCGAGTGCGTAGGGCGGAAGCCCGATCTGCCTTGCCAGCGTAGTGGTCGCGCCATCGGGCGCTGCCGCCATCATCGGGCCCATCACGCCATTGTACACCTTGTCCATCATCTCGGCCATGGTGCCTTCGGGGATGACCTTGGCGATCAACTGCTCGGCTGCGGGAAGCCGCGCTTGCTGTTCGGCGGTCAGCGGTTCGGCGGTGAACATCCCGCTGAACATATCGGTCATCGCGGCCAGTTGATCCGCTTCGCTTGGTGCGCTTGGCGCGGCATCCTGCGCAGCGAGCGCGGGTGTTGCGACAAGCAGGGCCAAGCCTGCGGCGGCGGCGGTCAGCGAACGCATGATCATTCAATCTCCCGTGTTGCGAGCGCTTTATACCAAAGCTCGATGCGTATCATTCATCGAATTTTGGTTAAGCCCGTGCGGTGCCCCGCGCATTCCCAGCGCGTGATGCGTCAGCATCTCAGCGCGCTGGAACTAATGCCCGACACTGTCCCCGCGTTCCAGCCCCGACAGCGCCAGTTGTTCGTCAATCTGCGCCAGCAGCCGATCGAGCCCCTCTGCGCTCTCGCTCTCCGCGCGGGCGACCAGCACGTCCTGCGTGTTCGATGCCCGCAGCAGCCACCACCCGTCAGCGGTGTTGACCCGCACGCCGTCGGTCGCGTTGACACTTTCAACAGCCGGGCCGGGGTTGGTGGTGAGGCGCGCGGTAATTTCCGCCATCGCGGCGAATTTGCGCGTCTCGTCTACCTGAAACCGCAGTTCGGGGGTGTTGAGCATTACCGGGATCGCCCCGCGCAATTCGGTCACCGATTTGCCCAGCCGCGCTGATGCCGCCAGCAGCCGCACCCCTGCGTAAAGCGCATCGTCAAAGCCGTAATAGGTATCGGCAAAGAACACATGCCCGCTCATCTCGCCAGCCAGCGGCGCGCCAGTTTCCTTCATTTTGGACTTAATCAGCGAATGGCCGGTCTTCCACATCAGCGGCTCTCCGCCAAGCTCAGCCACCCGGTCAAACAGCGCGCGGCTGGCCTTCACATCGGCGATAATGGTCGCATTCGGACGGGTTTTGAGCAGGTCTTCGGCATAGATCATCAACAGCTGATCGCCCCAGATCACCCGGCCTGTGCCGTCGATCGCGCCAATCCGGTCGCCATCGCCGTCAAAAGCTACTCCGAAATCGAGGTTCTTGTCCGCGACGAGCGCGCGCAAATCGGCAAGGTTCGCCTCCACAGTCGGATCAGGATGGTGATTGGGAAAATGTCCGTCAACTTCGGTAAACAACAGGTGGTGTTCCCCCGGCAGCCGGGCCGCCAGCGCTTCGAGCGCGGGGCCGGCCGAGCCGTTCCCCGCATCCCAGCCGACGCGCAGCCCGGCGAGCGCAGCGGGATCGATTCCGGCCAATCCTTCGAGCAGGCGCTCGATATACTCGCCCATGACGTCGCGCGTGATGATGTTGCCCGCGCCACTGGCGAACGCCCCGCTTGCGGCCAGTTGCCCAAGCTTCTGGATATCGGCGCCGAAGAACGGCCGGCCAAGAAATACCATCTTGAAGCCATTATAATTGGGGGGATTGTGGCTGCCAGTTATCTGAATGCCGCCATCCACTTCTTCGGCTGAGGCTTCGGCATAATACAGCATCGGGGTGGCGCTCAGGCCGATCCGCACCACGTCACATCCGCTCGCGGTCAAGCCTTCGACCAGCGCGTGTTCGAGCATTGGTGAGCTTACCCGCCCGTCATACCCCACCGCGACAGTATTGCCGCCTTCTGCGCGCAGCATGGTGCCAAATGCCCGCCCAATCGCGCGCGCATCATCCGCGCCCAGCGTTTCACCGATGATCCCGCGAATGTCGTATTCGCGCAGCATGGTGGGGTGAAAATGGTGCTGCATGAGAAGATTGCCCCTTGATTGCTCCGTCAGTCTGGCCTGCGACTGGACGGCAAATGTGTCAATCCTGCGATCGTCCGCGCGAGCGGATCAGCCGCCTTCGTCACGGCCCGGAAGGGGCAGTTCGGCCAGCAGCAGATCGCGCGCGGCGTTGGCTTCCTGCATCGCGGCATTGGTGCCGCCCCGGTCGGGATGCACCAGCGCGGTCAAGCGGCGGTGCGCGGCGATCACCTCTTCGCGGCTCGCCCCGGCCTCCACTCCCAGCAGGCTGCGGGCGCGCCGCAGCGCTGCCCTGCGGGCGGTTTCCCCACGCAGATAGTCCCACGGCCAGCGCCCCAGCGCCCAGCGGCAAACGACGCTGAGCGCGATAGCGACAATGAACGCCTTCAGCAGCATCAGGCCAACTCCAGCTCGCTCTGCGCGCGCGCGAAATCGGGCAGGTTCAGCGCCTTGACCAGCGAACGCAATTCCTGCCGGGCGACCAGATGGCTGGTGCCCAGCTCGCCCAGATGGCCCTTGTCGAGCAAGGTCAGGCCAGATGGGAACAGCTCGCGATAGATCACGCGTTCGGAAAGCCCCTGCGTCACCCGGAAGCCCACCCGCTTGGCCATTTCGGTCAGCGCCTTGTGCAGACGCGCCTGGTTGCGCGCCTCGACATGTCCGGTGCGGTTGCGCACCACGATCCAGTCCATTTCCGGGCGCTGCTGTTCAATCGTCATGCGGCTGCGCTTCATCCGCGCTTCCCAGATCAGTTCGGCAAAGAACGACAGCTTTTTCACCTTGAACGTCTCGGCATCGACTTGCCCGATCAGATCGAAATCGACGAAGCTGTCATTCATCGGTGTTACCAGCGTGTCGGCGTTTTCCACCGCGATCCGGGCATAGGCATCATCGCGGCCCGGATTGTCGATGACGAGAAAGTCGCAGCTCGCCTCCAACCGCCGGATCATGGCGAGCAGATCGCCGGTATGTTGACCACGAAACACGTCGCATGCGGGGGTTGGCAGCGTCAATCCGCGTTTTTCCAGCGTGGCCAGCCGGTTTTCGATATAGCGGTGCATCGTGCGCTGGCGCGGATCGAGATCAATCGCGGCCACCCGCGCGCCCAGATAGGACAGCGCCACCGCGACGTGCACCGCCGTGGTTGATTTGCCCGTGCCGCCCTTTTCATTGGCAAACACAATGCGGTGCGCCTGTCCGGGCCGCAACTTGCGCGGTGCCAGCGGTTGATCAGGAGCGGCGGGTGTCATGGCGGGTTACTTTCAATCGCAGGGCACATTTCAGGTCACAGGGTCAGCCGCTTGATATAGGGCGGCCAGCACCGCTAGGGCGCTCTGGTAGGGGTCTATCCTTGGAGGCGAAGCGGTGCAAACGGTCAAGACGCTCGAAATGTTGAGAACTGCCCTGGGCCAGTTGCGAGCAGGTGGGGCACGTATCGCATTGGTGCCGACCATGGGCGCGCTGCACGAAGGCCACCTGACGCTGGTGCGCCGCGCGCGCGCGGTTGCCGATCACGTCGTCGCCTCGATCTTCGTGAACCCCAGACAATTCGGCGCGAACGAGGATCTGGACGCCTACCCGCGCCAACTGGCTGCCGATGCCGCGATGCTGGCGGGCGAAGGCTGCGCACTGTTGTGGGCACCCACGGTGGAGGTGATGTATCCCACAGGGTTCGTCACCAATATCAGCGTTTCCGGTGTCAGCGAAGGGCTGTGCGGCGCCGCCCGGCCCGGCCATTTTGACGGGGTGGCAACCGTGGTGTGCAAGCTGTTCAACCAGGTGCAACCCGATGCCGCGCTGTTCGGGGAGAAGGATTTTCAACAGCTTGCGGTGATCCGGGCGATGGCGCGCGATCTTGATCTGACCCACCCGCACGCAGACGCGATCATCGGCGTGCCGACCGTGCGTGAGGCAGATGGTTTGGCGATGAGCAGCCGCAACCGCTATCTTGCGCCAAACAGCCGCGCGGCGGCGGCGGCGCTTCCGCGCGTGATGCAGGCGGCGATTGCGGCGATCGAAGGCGGAGCGAATATCGCCGCGACACTGGCAGAGATGGAGGCCGCGATCATCGCCGCAGGGTTTGCCAGCGTTGATTATGCGGTGCTGGCCGATGCCGCCACGCTCGCGCCGCTGACCGCCTTGGGCCACACCCCCGCCCGCCTGTTGGTGGCGGCGCGGATTGGCGGAACGCGGCTGATCGACAATATGGGTGTTTCGCCCGCGCTCAAGTAGCGAAGCGGTAGCGCGACAAGCACGCCACTAAATCCTAACATCCCAAAACAGCGTTGACGCGCGCCCCTGCCTGATGGCATTGGCGCAGCCGAGCGGGCGGGTATAGCTTAGTGGTAAAGCACCAGCCTTCCAAGCTGGCTATGCGGGTTCGATTCCCGCTACCCGCTCCACAATTCCCGAAAAGCCGCAGAAAACCGCCAATCCGGAGGCGGCATGCGCACCTATTCCCCCATAGCTTCTCACACAGCATCTCACACGGCTGAGCGTCTTGATCTTGGCTGGCAGCGGCCGGCCGGGATCCTGCAGGCCATAGATTTTTTCTATGATGCCGGTGATCCGCCCTTCGCTATCGGTCTGCACCAGCGCTGCCGCGATCTCGATCACCTGATCCGTTTCCGGATCAAGTCCGTCAGTCTCGGTATCGACTACTGCGATGGTCGGCCCCGGATTTTCAGGGTTCCCCATTTTCGGCCAGTCATCCAGCCGAGCGATGGGACGAAGAATGCGCACCGCCGCGTCGGAGGTCCCATTGGCGCTTTCGCCTGCGGTATTCGTTATTCCGTTCATGCTTTACCTCGTCATAGCGAGGCGGCCGAAGGGCCTTTTCCCTTCTCCTACCGACCTCGCGCGGCGAGGCCCCCGACAGAGGTTTTCCTAATGAAACGGCATGGGTGGGCGAATTTGGGTGGAGATTTGGTAAAAATGGGGGCTAAGGGCAATCTAAGCGGCAGCTTGGTTGTCGATGATGGCAATACACCTAATCATCTCCACGAAGTTTAACACCTGTCACTGCTGCAGTGTATTCAGGATTAGATAAATTATAAGGAACGCCATCAATTGCTGTGGTGTAATCGCTTTCGAGGTAGAACTCCGGAATGGCGTAACAATCTCGATAGCTTTGACCAGGTGGAATTATACGGTCCGAGCCGATGATCTGGGAATTGTATTCAGTCGAATAACCAGAGTCTATCACGATTAATTCAAATCCAACGTTGAGTGCTGCTTTATCCGATACATTGGTGAGGCTTACACTAAGAGGGAAATTAGTAGGACAATCGTTCTGTATGGCGTTAATTTCAGCCAAGATAGCATCTTCATTGAACTTCGGTTGGCCCTTCGTCACGAGCTCGGCAATTACAAAAATTCCGAGCGATGCGATTGCTATAATGCTAAGAATTCCCACAAAGCGACCGACCTCACTCCATCCGCTCTCATGATGAACGCCTCCAACCATCTTGCTTCCCTTATCTTGGTGTTTGCCCATAAGTAACATCTGGAAGTCGAGTAGCTAAATTTTCAACGTATTACAGAATTTTTTCGTCTCGTTGACCGACGAAATCAACCGGCCTCACTTTGGAGCGCGGGCCCATCTTGAGCTAAAGGCTCAATACCAGAACACCAAACGCTACTGGCTTCCACCCTTTCGGCTTTCCAACTCGAGCTTTACGACCGCTGACTCCCGGGCGCTACAGACTTGAATCGGCGACTCATCGCTCTGCCACGTCATCCCTTTCATGACCGTGCAGAAGCACCGCCAGTAGTCCTGATGAAACCACACTGATGCGGGGCAGGACGCGCAGGCAGTCTGTGGGGGTGCATCGGCACCGTGGTCTTGCATGAGCCGGAACGCCTCCGGCTGAAAGGTCGTGTATCGCCCTACAATTTTGGCGGGCTGGGCGGGCGTTGTTGCACTCATCACATTCTCCTTATGGTTGGGGCGTTCATGGCGCAATGGTGGAGCGACCACCTTGACGGGCTGCGGAAGGGGGCAGAAGTCGTGCCGATCAAGGCGGGGAAGCGGTGATCGGCGAAAAAAACTGCAACTCGCCGACGATACGTAAGCGATCAAAGAATTTCTACGTCGTTTCAGCCTTTTATACCTAAGAGAGTTGCCCACCGCTCGCCGCAAACCCGCATAACTCGCTGGCGGATCATTTGTGCACAAACCGCATTTTCTTCGATATATCAGTTGAATGTAACCCGAATTCGCGGGGTAGGGTGTGCTCGCTGTCCCTCAATTGCGCAGTTCGGATTCAATGCCTCGGACGCTTTCAGCTTGGCGCCTTTAGACGTTTGCCCAGAACGGAGCTTCCGGCAGGCTGGACTGTAAAGCCTGGATCGGGTTCTGGCGGTTCAACGGCACACAATATGTCAGCCATTGGCAGTTTGCCGAAAGGAATGATTGTGCGGGGCGGAAGACAGCAGCCCGACCATCCAATCGAAGACGGCAGTTCTCGACCCAGAGCACGAACCCGCTTCGCGGGAGGGTCGCTTGGTGTGAGGTCGTCTGGTATTGTCGAGGCTTTGAGAGCGGCGACGTCGCTTGTGAGGGTGGAGTTCCTTCAATGGAGAGGAACTCATCATGGATACCATCACTACCGCTGTCCCGAGCAATTCCCTGCGCGAGCGTATGTTGCAAGACATGACGATGCGTGGCTTTGGCGATCACACGCAGAAGGACTACATCCGGCACGTTCGATCATTTGCCGCGTTTCTCGGCCGGCCTCCCGATACGGCGACGATTGAAGATCTCCGGCGTTTTCAGATCGATCAGCATGAGCGCGCAATCAGCCCTGCAACGATCAACGGGGCCGTATCGGCACTGCGGTTCCTATTCAGTATTACCCTCAAGCGACCGGAGATGGCACTGGGGCTGGTCGTCGTTCGCTGCACCCCCAAGCTCCGAGAGGTCTTGAGCGTCGAGGAGGCCGCACGGTTGATCGAGGCGGCGCCCGGCATCAAGTACAAGGCCGCATTCAGCGTCGCCTACGGCGCGGGCCTGCGCGTGTCCGAGGTGACCCACCTCAAGATCGGAGACATCGACAGCGAGCGTATGATCATCCGTGTCGAGCAGGGCAAGGGACGCAAGGACCGTAACGCCATGCTTTCCCCGCACCTGCTGGATTTGCTTCGTCAGTGGTGGCGCGAAGGCAAGCGCCGCGGGGTGATGCTCCCCAATGGCTGGCTGTTCCCAGGCCGCAGCTGCACCGATCCGATCTCGGCGCGACAGTTGAACCGCGCCGTGCATGAGGCGGCCGAGTTCGCCGGGATCCATAAGCGCGTGAGTCCACACACATTGCGCCATTCGTTTGCCACTCACCTGCTCGAGCAGGGTGTCGATATCCGCGTGATCCAGGTGCTGCTGGGCCATACCAAGATCGACACCACCGCCATTTACACCAAGGTATCATCCAGAACGATGCAGGCGGTGGCGAGCCCGCTCGATCATATCTTCAGCTTGATGGAAGGTCGGAAGCGAACGGTATCGCCGCCCGGTTGAACCGGTGCGCACCTCGATCGAGGTCGCCGACATCTTCCGGAGTGCCGGGCTTGCGTATCGCGCAGCCCATGCCGGGCATCTCAGCCTCGGCCAGCTCAAGGTCATGGCGGCCATCGAGAACTGCCGCACCGCCGCGCTGGGCGGCCACGTCGAGGCCTGCGATGACTGCGGGCACTGGCGGATCGCCTACAACTCCTGCCGTAACCGGCATTGCCCTAAATGCCAGGGTGCAGCGGCGCGCACCTGGCTGGCCGCGCGCGAAGCCGATCTGTTGCCAGTGGGATACTTCCACGTCGTGTTCACGCTGCCGGCCGAGATCGCGGATATCGCGTGGCAGAACAAGGCGGTGGTCTATGATCTGCTGTTCCGCGCGGCTGCGGACACGATGCTGACCATCGCCGCCGATCCCAAGCACCTCGGCGCGCGGGTCGGCATCACCGCCGTATTGCACACCTGGGGATCGGCACTGACCCACCACCCGCATGTGCACATGATCGTGCCAGGGGGCGGCATCGCGCTCGATGGCACGCGCTGGATCTCGTCACGCCCGGCATTCCTGCTACCGGTGCGGGTGTTGGGCGCATTGTTCCGCCGGCTGTTCCTCACTCGCCTGCTGGCATTGTTCGATGCCGGCAAGCTGGCCTTCTTCGGTCAGCTCGCTGAGCTCGCCGATCGGCGCGCATTATTGCGTCATCTCTCACCTGTCCGCAAAAAACGCTGGGTGGTCTACGCCAAAGCGCCCTTTGCAGGACCGCAGGCGGTGCTGGCCTATCTCTCGCGCTACACCCACCGCGTCGCCATATCGAACCAGCGGCTCCTTGCCTTCGACGAGCGCGGTGTGACGTTCCGTTACAAGGATTACCGCCGTGACGGGGCCGAACGCCAGCAGGTCATGTCGCTGGCGACCGACGAGTTCATCCGCCGCTTTCTGATCCATGTCCTGCCGCGGGGCTTCCACCGCATTCGTCATTACGGCCTGCTGGCCAGTTCGACGCACAAGGTCGCCATGGCGCTCGCCCGCAAGCTGCTGGGCATTGCTGCACCAATCGAGGAGCCCGAACCGGATGAACCGCCCGACCACCGCCCGCCATGCCCATGCTGCGGTGGGCACATGACCATCATCGAGGCCTTTGCCCGTTCGTACCAACCGCGTGCACCGCCTACGCCAGCACTCCCCGCCCGGAGACACACGCCATGATCCGGCATGGCTCGCCCTGCAAGACGGTCAGATCCATGGGGACCCGGTCGATGCCCCCGCGCATGCCCGGCCCAGAATTAGCCCGGGCGCAGGGCGTGGTCGCCAGCAAATCCAATGCCGTTTGCAACCCGATACCCTACGAAACCACTCCGATCCGACCATTGGCTACACTGCCGCATCACGAGCGCCCGCCGCCCCAGACAATCCCAAAGCCGCTTTACCCATAGACCAGCGCGTGCGGACCGCGGGTTCCTGCACTGGAGGCTTTCGTACGCAAGCGGCCGAAACCCTTCACAGATCCGGTCGTTCACGATCGCCTGATTGAACGTCTGGCCCTGCCACAAACTGCCGCTAAGGCAGTCCGGGGCTTACGGTCGCAAATGCGCCTTCACTCCTGTCACTTGCGGTTGCGACTAATGTCTCCAGAAGCCGACATTCACTGCGCATCCAGCCTGAAGGTTGGGCGGCGGGACGCAATGCTTCGTGCACGGCGGTGGGATTGCTGCTAAGCCTGCGACCTGATGCCGCAAAGAAGCCCTCCCCAAGCAGGTGGCGACAGGCTCGTCGGGAAGGTCTTGCACACCGGGAAGGCGGAACAACGTATCGCTTGGGCACCCACCAAATCGGGCGGCACGGCGATATCGCCGGTTCCGATTGTAGGCATCGGCGCATCGGCCGGAGGGCTGGATGCCATGGCCCGGCTGCTCGATGCGATGCCGTCCGATACGGGTATGGCTTTCTTGCTTGTGCAGCATCTTGATCCCCACCACCCCAGCCAGCTAGCGGAGCTGCTCGCCACCCATACGGCTATGTCGATCTGCGAGGCGGCGGAAGGCATGGCGGTCCTCGCCGATGCGATCTATGTCTGCCCGCCGGGCCAGTTCATGGCGATCCGGTTCGGTGTGCTGCATCTGTCGCGCCCTCTGGCAGGCGATCATACCCGCCTTCCCATCGATTTCCTTGTGCGTTCGATGGGAGAGGAATGCGGTCCGCGTTCTGTCTGCATTATCCTGTCGGGCACCGGCAATGATGGCAGCGGCGCGCTGCCGACCCTGCACGACAGCGGCGGATATATCATCGTACAAGACCCGGATGAGGCCGAGCACGACGGGATGCCGCGCAGCGCGGTGCTGACCGGGCTGGCTGATGCGGTAGAGCCGCTTATCCGGATACCGCAGGCTCTGGCAAAAATCGGACAGCAGATCATCCACGCGGCCGCTCGCAGGATGCAGCCCGCAGGCTATGAGGCCGGCGATATCCAGACCATTATCGCGCTGCTGCAAGGCAAGGTCGGGCAGGATTTCAGCGCCTACAAGCGCGGCACGCTTGAGCGGCGGATCCATCGACGCATGGGCCTCAGCGGCCTGCCGGCAGGGGCGATTGCGCGGTATCGTGACGAACTGGCCCGCAACCACGAAGAATGCCTTGCGCTGGCCGAGGACCTGCTGATCAACGTCACCAGCTTTTTCCGCGATCCATCAGTTTTCGATGTGCTCGAGGGCAGTGTCATCCCCGATTTGCTCGCCAACCTCGCCCCCGATCAGGCGCTGCGTGTCTGGGTAGCGGGGTGCAGCACGGGAGAAGAAGCCTATTCGCTGGCGATGATTATGCGCGATGCGATCGTGGCGGGGCGGCGCGATATCAAGCTGCAGGTCTTCGCTTCCGACATTGATGCACAGGCCATCGCCGTGGCGCGTGAGGGTCTGTACGCGCACGCGATCAAGGATGAAATTTCGGCCGACCGGCTGGCGCGCTACTTTGTTGAGGAAGAAGGCGGCTACCGCGTGACCCCGGCCTTGCGCGGATCGGTAGTGTTCACCGTGCAGGACGTGCTGACCGACCCGCCCTTTTCGCGGATGGATCTGGTATCCTGTCGCAATCTGCTGATTTACCTGAAGCCCGAGGCGCAGGCCAAGGTCATCGGCCTATTCCACTTCGCCTTGCGCGAAAACGGCGTGCTGCTGCTCGGCATGGCAGAAACCCCCGGCAATGTGGCTGACCGGTTTGCCGTGCTGCACAAGCCCGAGCGCATCTACCGTCACATTACCAAAAGCAAGCCGGGCGAGCCGGGCTTTCCGCTCAGCTTTGTCGAAAGCATCCCCAGGCTGACCGCCTTTGAAAGCAAGCAGCAACTGACCCGGCAGGCGATGCTCGCCAATCTGTGCCGCGATGCGGTGCTCGAAGGCTTTGCGCCTGCCAGCCTGCTGATCAACGCGCAGCGCCAGTGCATCTATTCGATCGGCCCGGTCAGCCGCTATCTGCGCTTTGCCAGCGGCCCGCCGACGCTGGATCTCTTGGCGCTGGCACCGGATGAACTGCGCGGCACCTTGCGGCATGCCCTTTCGCGCGCAAACCCATCACAGCCCCTGATCGAGACTGGCCCGTGCCAGACCAGCGTGGACGGAGCGCCGGTGTCCTTCACGATCCAGGTTCGCTTCATCGCAAATGATGGCGAAGACCTGCAATTGGTCAGCTTCATCGAGCAACCAGCCCTGCCGGCCGTTAACGCAGCCTTCGCCGGCGAAGACAGCACAGCGCAGGTGCGCGAGCTGGAACGAGCGCTGGAGGCTGCCCATGCCGATCTCCTCAGCGCGGTCCAGAGCCGCGATGCGCTGGTGCTGGAACAGCGGGCGATCAATGACGAGGCGCTGTCGGTCAACGAGGAGTTCCAGTCCACCAATGAAGAACTGCTGACTTCAAAGGAAGAACTGCAATCGCTCAATGAAGAACTGATCGCGCTCAACAGCCAGCTTCAGGAGACTTTGGATCGCCAGCGGATCGCATCGGACGATTTGCAGAACATTCTCTACAGCACCAATGTGGCGACCTTGTTTCTTGATCAGAAACTGCGAATTCGCTTTTTCACGCCTGCCACCAAGACCTTTTTCAGCGTCATTCCCGGCGATATCGGCCGTCCTCTCGCTGATCTGCAATCGCTGGCTGATGACGATGACCTGCTGACGGATGCCGCAGTGGTGCTGCACGACAGCACAACGATCGAGCGCGAGATCAGCGGACCTGCGCAATCGTGGTTCCAGCGCCGCATCTTTCCTTACCGCACCCATGATGACGGGGTGGGGGGCGTGGTCATCACCTTCAGCGACATCACCGAACGCCGCCGGACGGCGGCCGCGCTCGACGAAGCCCGGAAAGCGGCGGAACAGTCAAATCGCGGCAAGTCCCGGTTTCTGGCCGTTGCGAGCCATGACCTGCGCCAGCCCTTGCAATCGCTCGGGCTGATCCAGACCATGCTGCAGGAAAGTGTCGATGATCCTCGGGCACAGGAACTCGTCGAGCGGTCTGGCGTCTTGCTGGACGCCATGTCGGGGATGCTCAATTCACTGCTCGACATCAACCAGATCGAGTCTGGCGTGCTGCAAGTCAGCAACGCCGCGTTCTCGGTCGCTGAACTGTTCGAGCGGCTGCGGGCCGAGGTCCAGCCGCTGGCCGAGGCGCAATCGCTGGAACTGCGGGTGATGCCCAGCACCGCCATTCTCCTGACCGATCCGCGCCTGCTGGAAGTGATGCTCCGCAATCTGCTTGCCAATGCGGTCAAATACACGGCGCCGGGCGGGCGCATTCTGCTGGGTTGCCGCCTGCATGGCGAACAGCTGCGCATTGAAGTGTGGGACACCGGGATCGGCATCGCGGCCGATCAGTTGCACCCGATCTTCGATGAATTCCATCAGGTCGATAACCCCGTCCACGAGCGCGAGCGCGGGTTTGGCCTCGGGCTGACGATTGTTCGCGAATTGGGGCAATTGCTGGGCTTGGAGGTCGCGGTGCACTCGCACCTGGGCAAGGGTTCAAAGTTTGCGGTGGTGGTCGCGCGCGGGTTGCCGAGTGACCCGCCAAACAGGCTGTCTGCCTTGCCGGCGCCGGAACTCTCAACCGGGTGCACCATTGCGTTGGTCGAGGATGATCCGGATGTCCGCGATGCTCTCCAAGATCTGCTCACGCGGGCAGGGCACACCGTCATTTCGGCGCGGGATGGCAATGCTGCGCTTGCGCTGGTCGGGCAAGGAGCGATCGTGCCCGATCTTGTGCTGACCGATTACAACCTCCCCGGCGGCATGAATGGCCTGGAAGTGCTGGCGGGCCTGCGCAACGTGCTCAAGCAGGATGTGCCTGGCATCGTGCTGACGGGCGATATCGCTCAGGATACGCTGGCCGAGATCGAATTGGCCGATTGCATGCTGCTCAGCAAACCCGTGGCCGCCGATGACCTGCACGCCGCGATCCGCGCCTTATCCCCACCTGACCGCGCGCCGCGCCAGCCGGAGAGGCAGGGCCCGGTGCACCTCATCTGCATTGTCGAGGACAGCCCCGACATCAGCAACGCCATGCGCAGCGTGCTTGAGCATGAAGACTGGCCGGTCATCACCTATCCGAGTGCGGAGACATTTCTAGCCGCCGAGCAGGCCGACCGCGATCAGTGCCTGATCATCGACACCAATCTTCCTGCCATGAGCGGGATAGCGTTGATTGAGCAGTTGCGGGCCGAGGGAAACCCTGTTCCGGCAATCCTCATCACCGGCACCGGGGACATTGCCATGGCCGTGCAGGCCATGCGGTCTGGCGCGAGCGACTTTATTGAGCGTCCGGTCAGCCGCAGGGATTTGCTCGACAGCATAGAACGCGCGCTCTCGCAAAGGTCTTCCGGTCTTGGGCGCGGTGCTGCCACAGATGCGTTTCAAAGCCGGATGGCGGCTTTGACCCCGCGCCAGAAATCCGTGCTCGATCTGGTGATCGCAGGCCAGCCGAGCAAGAATATCGCGGCCGATCTCGGGATATCGCAGCGCACCGTCGAAAGCCACCGCGCCCACATCATGCGGCGCATGGGCGTGCGCACCATCCCAGATTTGGTCCGTGCGGTCGTTTCAGCACGCCCTGCCTGAACTTGCGGCTGCATTTACAACCTGTGTTTGCGTAGATTCCGAGTCTGCCGAAAGGCCCTTTATGGGCCCACACCAATCTCGCGACCCCGACTAGGGCGTCCGGGAAAAACGTCAGTCCCTGTTGTTCCTCCCGGACGCCCGCTTTTTTTCAGGAAAGGTGGGCCATGTTGAAACCTGCATTCGGACTTGTGTCGGCAGCATTGCTGGCGGGCTGCGTCAGCGACATGCCATATGGTAAGGATCGCAATGACTGGTCACGTTACGATTATGACCGGCCCGATCCGACCTATGGCAATTACTATGCCGACCGATATCACCGCGATGATCCGCGCCGCTATCGGGAACGCCAGCTCAAGCGCGACGAGCGGATCTATCGTGGTCAGGATGGACGATATTACTGCCGTCGATCGGATGGGACGACCGGGCTGATTGTCGGCGCGGTCGCTGGCGGCGCTTTGGGCAATGTCATCGCGCCCGGCGGTTCGGAACTTGTCGGCACGATTCTTGGAGCCATCGGCGGCGGCGTAGCGGGCCGCGCCATTGATCGCAGCCGTGAGGTCCGGTGCCGCTGAGGCAGAGCAGAGCCACAGGGGGGAGAGAAGCAATGCTGTATGCCATCATCGCAATTCTGGTGCTGCTGTGGCTGGTGGGATTGGCCACATCAACCACCATGGGTGGCTTGGTTCACCTGTTACTCATCATCGCGCTTTTCGGCTTCGTCGTGAATGTGATGAGCCCGAAAGCCAACTAATACTGGCCGATGATCCCTAAATTCAACTCCAATCGGGAGCATACCAAATGCCGTTAATCAATCTTATCGTCGTTTTGATCGTGGTCGGGGTCATCCTGTTCCTGATCAACAACTATTTGCCGATGGACGGGAAGATCAAGACCATCCTCAATGTGGTGGTCGTGATCGCGGTCATCCTGTGGCTTTTGCAGGCCTTCGGCATTCTCGGTTCGCTTAGCGGGATCAACGTCTGACGCTGACCGCATTACCGCGCTGTCACACGAAGTGCGCACGATACCAAGGCAGAGCTGTTCTGCAAGCATCAAAGGAGACTTCCCATGGGTGAATTCACCGACAAGGCCAAGGGTGCCGCCAACGAAGCGATCGGCAAGACCAAGTCTGCCGCCGGACGCGCGACCGACAACCCCGAACTGGTCGCCAAGGGCCTGGCCCAGCAGGGCAAGGGCAAGGCCCAGCGCTTCACCGGTGCAGTCAAGGGCGCGCTCGGCGACAAGATCTAGTCCGCCCCGGCACGTCCCCGCGCCAAACACCCTGATCTCCCGTGATTTGACGGGCACCACAAGGATCTCACCATGCTCAACTCCCCCGCAGAAGGCTTGTCCGGTCAATTCAAAGACAGCGTCGATACCGCCGCCGAAGCGCTGAAGACCGCAGCATCCAGCACGCACGAATTCACCGAGGAAGCCGGAGAGGTGCTCGCCACCGCGACGACCGAGATCACCAAGCTGGCCGAAAGCCTGCGCACCCATGCGGTCAATGCCGCTAAGGATGCGGCAAGCTTTGCCAAGCATGAAGTCGAGGCCCACCCGCTGGCGTCGCTGGCGGCTGCGCTCACAGCGGTTGTCGCGATCATGGGCCTGATGGCGGTTACCCGGCGGAGCAAGCTTCCGGCGCAATGACCGTCTTGAGGCCGAAAGGCTGCCTGCCTACACCTTCAACGGGAGAACTTTATGTCTCAGACATCGCACGACACATCAACGCTGAACAACCTGATCGCGACCACCTTCGACAGCGTCGAGGGCTATAGGGAGGCAGGGAAGAATTCGCAGGGTGATCGCTTTGCTGCCATGTTTAATGCACGCGCGGTCGAACGCGAGTCCATCATTGCGACGCTACGCGGCGAAGTCACTCGTCTGGGCGGCAAACCAGAAGATGATGGCACTGTGCTTGGCGGTGCCCACCGCATGTTCCTCAACCTCAAATCGGTGGTCACTGGCCGGGACGAAAAAGCCATCATCAGCGAGGTCGAGCAGGGCGAAGATCACATCAAGGACAGGTTCGAAGATGCGATTGCCGACACCGAACTGTCACCCGGAGTCTTGCACACGATCCGCGAATGCTATGCCTCGATCAAGCAGGGCCATGACCAGATGCGCGATCTGAAGCAGTCGATGGCGTGAAGTTCCTGCCCTGCGCATGGTGACGGCTGAGGCCATCGCCGAGCGCAGGGCACCAATGGCTTATTGCTGCGCTCGTGAAACTGGCACTAGCGGGCGCAGCAGTAAGTTTTTTCGTCAAGGTCACAGCGATAGAGGCTGGCTAGCTTGGGTGCGGCTCGGCACTGTATTGCATTTTCATCAGCGCCGAATTTTGTCTGTAAAAAAAATTCAAAGTCTATTTTTAGCTCATAATATATGCTGTTTTTTTCATGAATACTGATCTAAATCATCAATATAATTTGAATTACATTTTATATAATAGGCATCAATAAATTCCCAAATTAGACAAGGAAGCATTATGTCTATCAAAAACAATTCAATCTATATGAGTTTTTGTTGTAAGAGGCTGTCGACATTGCGATCGAATGCTTCTGTAGGAACGATAGCTCTGGCTGCACTGGCCATGCCTTCGATGGCTGCAGCGCAAAACGAATGCGGGGTCGCGACGCTCGGCGGGGGCACTGTGGTGTGCACCGCAGCTGGCAATTCCTATCCCGGCGGCATCACCTATGTTTCGCCGACCGACGACTTGACGGTCGTGCTGAACAACGGCGTGATCGTCGACACGGCCACGCCTGCTGTTTCGGCCGTGTAGGTGACCGGCGGCGCTGACGCTGGCGTCACGATGGCGGGAGGATCAGCCTCCTCGATCACCGCCAGCGGTGCCGGGGCCAACGCGGTCAGCGTGATTGCGGGTGACAATGCCCAGGCGACGTTGACCGGCCAGATCCAGGCAACCGGTGCGGGTGCGGATGCCGTGGTGGTGACAGGCGGGAATCTAGCCACGGTTACTGTCGGCGCCAACACGATTATCTCTGCAGCCGATGGCAATGGCATAACGATAACCTCAGCCAATGGCAGCACTCTTAACAATGACGGTGTGATCGGGATCAACAATTCCGGCTTTGCCGTGGCAGCCTTTGGCGGCCCGCTGCGGATCAACAACACCGGAACCCTCACCAGTGACATCCGCTTCACCAGCGGGGCTGATGTGGTGAACAATACCGGCACCTTCGTGGTCGGCCTCAACCCCGATTTCGGCGCGGGCGCGGATGTGTTTGGCAACAGCGGCACGGTGCGCTTCCTCGGCGGAGCGACGACCCCTGTCTCCCGCATCTTCACCGGGCTGGAAACCTTCAACAACACCGGCGGACTGATTGATCTGCGCAACGGGATTGCTGGCGATGTGCTGACCTTGCCGGGAATATTCTCCGGCACAGGCGACAGCACGGTGGGCCTTGATGCCAATCTCTCGGGCGCTGGCCTTGCCGATCGCCTCGTGATCGGCGGCGCAGCGACAGGTTCGACCGCGCTGGTGGTCGACGTTAGCGGCCCTGCTACACTCAATCCGGGAGTGGTGCTGGTCGAGGCCGGTGCCGGAACGCAGGCTGGCGCCTTCGCGCTGGACGGCGGATCGCGCAATTTCGGCTTGATCGAGGCGGATCTGGTGTTTGATCCTGCATCAAACACCTTCGCGCTGGTGGGTGCGCCAAGCATCGCTGTTTACCGCGCGGCGGGATTTGGCGATGCGGCGCGCAATCTCTGGTACAAGTCCGCCGATACCTGGTCGGCTCATATGCGCTCCCTGCGTGACGGGGCCTGGGGCAGCGGTGCCGGTTCGCCCGGCGGCGGGCTGTGGGTGCAGATGCACGCTTCGCGCGACAATCGCGACAGCGTGGTCGCGGTCAACAACTTCGGCCTCGCGCGCAGTTTCGATCTCGGGTTTCAGCAGGATTACTTTGGCGGCCAGGCCGGCTTTGATTTCGGTGGGCGCGCGGGGGATGATGGCAATTTCGCTTTCGGGGTGACCGGCGGCTACATCAATTCCCGCGTGAATTTCGCCGATGTGACGGATCGACTGTCGTTCGATGCCTTCAACGGCGGCGCCTATGCTACGGTCAATTCGGGCAGCCTCTTTGTCAGCGTGCTGGGCAAGTATGATTACTACAAGGCCAACTCCACCAGCCAGTCGGGCCAATATGCCGCCAAGCTGAAAGGCGATGCCTATGGCGCGCAGGCCGAAGTCGGTTTCCGGCTGGGATCTGACAAGTTCTTTGTCGAACCCATCGCAACGATTGCCTATGTCCGCACCAATCTGAATGATCTCGACGTCCAGAATGCCGTCATCGATTTCCGCAATGCCGATGGGTTTCGCGGCAAGCTCGGCGCAAGGCTGGGGGCGAGCATTGCCGGTTCGGGCGCGAATGCGGTCGTGCTTTATGCAGGCGGCAATTACGTCCACGAATTCAGGGATGATGACAATATCGACTTCATCAGCGGCGGTCAGACGATCCGCATCGCCAATCCTGCGCGCGGCGATTACGGCGAAGGCGTGATCGGCGTGAACATCAGCGCGACCAACATGGTCAGCGGGTTCATCGAGGCCAATGGTGCCAAGGGCAGTGAATTTGATGCCTTTGGCGGACGGGCTGGATTGCGCATCCGGTTCTGAGGTCTCAAGCCTGACCCTTGCCTATGCCGATGCTGCCCCGACAGGGCGGCATCGGCATATCGCATATTCGGGAGAGGAGCCCGGCATCGCCCGGTCAATCCTGCGGCAATCAGGCGTATTTTCTGATCCGCTCGTGCAGGTAGTTGCCATCAAATCCGGCGATCTCGGCGAGCTTGCCCGAATCGATGATCTTCAGCGATCCGCGGCTCAGTTCCATGACGCGGGCTGTCTTCAGAACCTTCAGCACCCTGTTCACGTGCACCGGGGTCAAGCCCAGCGCATCGGTCAGCACCAGCTGGGTCAGCGGCATGAGGCATTCGTCATCGGTGGCAAGGCCGATATTGCGCATCCGGATATACAATTCGCACATTAGATGCGCCACGCGCTCAACGCTCTTGCGCCGTCCCATGCTGACGATCCAGGCCCGCAGGATGCTTTGATCCACCAGCTGCGACCACACCAGAACGCCTGCGTCAGCGCCGGGCGCGCCTGCACCAGCGCCTCCATCTGCACGCGCGGCAGCGAAGCCACCTTGGCCTTGGTCAGCGTCATGATGTTGTGATCAATCGCTTCAAGCACGGCGATATGAATGTCGCAGAAATCGCCCGGAAGCATGAAGGACATGATCTGCCGTCCGCCATCGGGCAGAATCTTGTAACCGCAGGCCCAGCCTTCGAGGATGACGAACACCGGATCGGGTTCATCGCCTTCGCGGATCAGGTGAAAATTGGCGGGCAACTCGCGGATATTGGTGCATGCTTCTGCCAACAGGATGATCTCCTCGCTGCCGAGAAGACCATATCCGCTGAGGTGTTTGATAAAGGCGTTGGACATGTTTACTCCGTCTGCAGCTTTATCGGATTGGCGGCCGTCCAGATTAACTTAGGTTGTGCCTGACATTGTTGGCGGGGCCATAACGGCCGCTCTGGCGGAGCTCATATTCAGGCGCGCGGCGCCAGATTGCGACATCGCATGCAAGCCTGATTTTTCGATCGGCCTCATTCTATGAACCATTACCCACCCAAAAGCGAGAACGCTGCCCAGCGGCAGGAACCCGATGCTCATGGGCAGGCCGCGCTGCTGCTCGCCGAGAGCATTCTGCATGCGCTGGTGGAGACCAAAACGCTGTCACTTGCAGCGGCGCTCTCGGTGATCCAGACCACTTGCGAAGTGAAGATCGAAGTGGCCGAGCGCGCAGGCGAATCCAGCACGCGGATGCATGAATCGCTGGGGCTGCTGATGGCCATGTCCAAAAGCTTTGCCGCCGATGCGCCATAACTCAGCGAGACGATGCGGCGTTTGGCAATCCTGGCCTTGCGGTGTGGGAATTCAGGCGTGGGCTTTCGCTCCGGCGAGCGCGGCAAAAGAACGCGCTACCCCGCTGGCAAGGTCGCCATGGATCTGCCCCAGATGAACCATGAGGCGCAAACGCGATGGGCCGGGCTCAATATGTTCGAGCTTGGTCGCAAAGGCATTGGCAAGCCTGTGGCGCTCTCCTTCGCTTAAGCTCAGGAAAACGCACCGGGCTTTCGTGTAATGTTCTGTGAGGATAGTGTGCAAGCGGCCTGCAGCCAAGGCCCGAACCTGTATCGCTACGTCACCTGCCAGTCTTGCCTCTTGGCTCATGGGGCGCTTCATTGGGGGTTCCTTCTGAGAGGAGACAAGCGAGGCCTTGCGCCGCCAAACGGCCACGCTTTGAGCCTGCCCCGTCCCGCTTTTCTTTGCGCAAAGATCAGCGGCCGCCCTCCATCGCCTGCTTGATGCCGCGTATCCGATCATGACCCTGCCTGATGGTGACAAAGCAATCACGAATGACCCGGGCGGCTTGCGAGGAAAGATCGGGGTTGTTCATCGCTGTTTCGAACTTCGCCTTCAGATGATCTTCGCCGCGCGCGATCGCATCGATGACGGCTCTGTCATCTCTGCTGCCAAAAGCCGATTTCAGATGGGCGACTATGCGATGTGCGCCTGCAAACAAGGTCCCGCCTTGTTCCGGCTTGCCGCCGAGCCTGCGAACCTCGCTTTGCAGCGCGGTGCGGATCGATTGGCGCTCAAGAATGCGCTCACTGAACGCAGACATGAAGCGGGCCGTGTTTGGTTTGGCCTTCGCCTCGGTATATCCATCGATGTTATCGGCTGTTGCCGCCAACAGGTCATTGATTTCCGTGATATCTATGTTGGCAAAGGGCAAAAGATGATCCTTATTGAGAGGGGGGGCCTGCGCAGTCTTTGGCCTTCAACGCACAAACTTCGCGCATGGCAGCGGCGCTTTGTGGCGCGGTCACTTTGATGGCGGCCATTTGATGGGCGCAAGGCAACTCATCAAGATCCAAGGCCCTTCCTGCCTTTTAGCTTGGCGGCTTGTGAAGGTCGGGGAGCCAGCCGGGGACGCCTGATTTCAGCACCCCCGGCCAGATTTCCGGATCAGCCCTGCTGCTGATCGGTCTGCTCGGCCTGACCCTGCTCCATCTGGAGATTGATGGCCTTCATCTTGCCGCCATCGCCCTTGGAGGTTTCGTAGCCGTAGCGCTCGTCGACCTTGGGTTCCTGGCCCTGCTGCTGCAGATCGGCCTTGGCGAAGGCCATGGGCTCACCACCCTTTTCGGGCGCAATCATTCCGGCACCCTTGCTGCTGTCATAGCTCTTAATCTTGCCGTAATTCGTCATCGACATATTCCTTTTATATTTCACATCAATCTATCATAGATTGCATGCAGCCAACATCAGAGGAAAGTATTTCGTTAAAGAAATAATAAAACCCTATTTGGCACTCTCAAAATAATGAATTTTGTGATTTTTTCAAAGAGTATATTTATTTATTTCATGATTTAGATTAAATGTACGGGATTTTGCTCCTGAATTTTACGATTTCACCCAAGCTAGTGGATTGACCGGAACGAAAGAGTCCATTTAGGGATTCCCAGAGGCTTGCCGACGTGCGATTCAGGGAGGATGCGCGATGGTATCACTTTCT
>NZ_JBEPQB010000013.1:0-95123 GCF_040547625.1 Porphyrobacter sp. MBR-155 | reverse complement strand
GAAAGTGATACCATCGCGCATCCTCCCTGAATCGCACGTCGGCAAGCCTCTGGGAATCCCTAAATGGACTCTTTCGTTCCGGTCAATCCACTAGAATACCCCCAGCACCGTCATTCTCTCCAGCGGCAGCAATGCCCGCAGCAACTGACGCTTGGAGATTGGCATTCCCACGCACGCCAGTTAGAGCATCTGCGCGCTGCACAATCTTGAGCAACTCTCTGGTGCTCTCGTCGTATTCGATGCCAAGAATGGCTACTTTCGAGATTGCCAGCCCGCGAGAGCTCTTCCACTGGTAAGCGGCCTCAACTGCATCCGACAGAGACGAGGCAAAGCCCACTGAGTCTTGTTGGATCTTGGTGATCCGGTTCCCTTTGGCCGCGTCATTTGTGTACAAGCTGAAAGCAGCAGCAAGTGAGCCCACGACCTCTGAGAATAACTGGTTTGCGGCTGCGTTCCCCCGATCGGTGAAGTCAAAATAATCTTGACCTTGCAAATATGTTGCCGGAACAAAATTCTTTGCGAAAACAATAGGATCAACGATAACTAAACTGTATGATCCTCGCGTAGTAGCGCCGACTTGAGCATTGAGATACGAATCATCCCAGTATATTTCGGACTGAGTTCCGAATTTATTATTAGATAGTTCTTTCAAGCTAACAAACAGGGCTAACTGTTGAGCATTTGGACGTCCGCCCAATTTAAACCGCTCCCACGACTGATTCACGAGTGATGTAATGACTTTGTCACCGGCGAATATCGACTTCGAGTCCAGATCGTCGGAATTCCAAATGTAACCACCGGGTTCGGCGGCAAAACCTGTGAGCTCTCCGTCTTGAAATAGAAGAAGTCCGTAGCCCTCTGGCACTACGATCTTTGAACCATTCGTAACTATCGACTGAGAGGCGCTGATATTGGAACCTCGTCCAGCATTTGTGCCATTTTTGACTGCCGGGAAGAGCGCAGCCGTTGGTTCAATGTTTGCCGGAACGGTCAGAAAATCTTTCCACTGATCCGCCAGAGAGCCTCCAAGCGCTCCGATTGCAGCCTTTATAAGTCCCACGCTCCATCTCCACTTGAACTGAATCGGCGAATGTATTGAGGTATGCCAGTAGTGGAGAGCAAGGGGAGGGTCACGTCTTTTTGGAGAATCAATGCCCTTTTCCGCTTGCTTTCACGGAACACACTTCTGGTCGTATGGCTACCTCAACCCCGCTCCCAGAGCCTTGACTGCTGATGGCACCGGCAACGCCATGGCAGTTTGCACCTGACCGGCCCGTTCGCTGATGGCGGATACCAGCTTGGCACGGTCATTGGTGTAAACTGCGACCGAATCCTTCGCGCGGGATATGCCAACATAGAACGACTTTTGGTCGATCAGGTTGGTGGCCTTGCTGTCGGCATGGATCATGACGTGATCGGCTGTGCGGCCTTGGGCGGCAAAGGCGGTTTCGACATACGCATGGGCAATGTGCTGGTCGCGGGCAGCATCAAGGCTGAGCGTCTGGGTCTGGCCGCGCGGGTTTCGAACCTCCGCCGTGCGGGTCTGCTGGTCAATCGCGGTCACTTCGCCGCGCGCGCCATTGATGCGCCCCGCCTCGCGGTCATTGCGGGTGAACCGGATGCTGTCGCCGGTTCTGAGTTCGAGCGATTGCGGCGAGAATGTCTTGCTGTTGCCCGCCCCCCATTGCCGCAAGCGCCAATCCACCTCGCGGCCCTGTTCTGATTTGAGGGTGATGGCGGCTTTTGCCGGGTCAATGCTCTCGACGCGGTAGGCCTCCCCGCGCGCAACGCCCTTGTCGGCATAGTCGCGGGTGAACCGCACAACATCTCCCTTGTCGTAACTCAATGGGTCTCTGGCCTCGGCTCGGGTCAACCCCTTGTTGGCAAGGCTTTGCATGGCCACGCTGGGTCCTGTCAGCGCGCCGGATTTGGTAAGCGCGGCCCGAATGTCGGCGGTCAGCGTGTCACGCCCTTCGCGCGATGGCTCAATGACAAGGGTTCTGGCGCGGCTGGCCTTGTCCAGCTTGGCATATTGTTCGGCGATAGCTGCAAAGCGTGTCGAGCGGTCGGCATTCTCGATGATCTGGCCTCCGCCCCGGTCCAGCGCGGCAAGGGCCTTTCGAGCGTCCCCTTCGATAGATGCCAGCACGGCGTCCTTGGTTGCCGTATTGGTCTGCCGCACGATCTCACCCAGCTTCGCGGTTTCCATTCCCGCGCCCTGCAATTGCGCAAAGGCCGCGCCTGCCTCGACCGATCCAAGCTGCTTCACGTCGCCCACAAGAATGAC
Source organism: Porphyrobacter sp. MBR-155 (assembly GCF_040547625.1). Taxonomy (NCBI): domain Bacteria; kingdom Pseudomonadati; phylum Pseudomonadota; class Alphaproteobacteria; order Sphingomonadales; family Erythrobacteraceae; genus Porphyrobacter; species Porphyrobacter sp. MBR-155. The sequence goes on along the minus strand of NZ_JBEPQB010000013.1, from coordinate 92,836 downwards.
GCGGGCGTTATGCTTCTCCGCCAGGTCGAACAGTCTGGCCGTATCGCGCGCCGACAACAGTGACGCCTCGTCTACAATCCATGCAGCGGGTTGGCCCTGACTTGGACGCTCGGGTGATAGCAGATACCGTGCGACGGTATCGCTGCGCGCGCCCAGCGCCTCGCCCAGCACCATCGCCGCTGATGCGGTCGGTGCGAGTGCCACGACAGGGACGCCCCGCGCCTCTGCTTCTCGGGCAAAGGTCGCCAGAACGGTGGTGGTCTTGGCTGTGCCAGCGTAGCCTTGCAACGCGGTGATGCGGTTGCGGCTGGTCAAAAGCTGCTCGGTGGCGGTGCGCTGGTCGGTATTCCAGCCAAAGCCGCTCCGCTCGGCCTTCGCCGATGCACTGGCGACAGCCTTGGCAGCGGCCAATGGCGATGCGATGGCCGATAGCGCGCCGCGCCCTTCCGCCTCGATCCGCAATAACTTGGCCTCGGTCTCGACATTGGCGCGAGTGGCGAATCCGGCAAATTCCGCGCCTCGCCGGTCGATGTGGGTGCGGTCGATCAGTTCGCCCTGCTTTGTCGCCGCCGCAATGGCCTCCCCGATCTGAGCATAGCTGACTTTGCCAAGCCCTACGCGCCCAGCCTCCTCGTGCAAGGCGGCAACAGAAAACACCGATTGCCGTTCGCCCAACTTGTCGGCGGCATGTGCAACGGCGCGGCTTGCGGCGCTGTCTCCCTGCAATTCCATGGTTGCGCGATGGTCTCTGCTCTCGGCCATAGCCTCGGCCTCGTTGACCATTGCCAGCCTCGCCTCCGAGGCGAATCCAGCTTTGCTCGCGGTATCACGCCATTCCGCTACAAGAGCCGCAGGATCGGCGGCAACCTTGGCTTGCCGGGTATCGAGAGCGGCAACTTGCTTTTCGGCGGCGGTGGCATCGTCGCGGGAGGTGCCGCGTTCGGTAAGTGCGGCTTCGATCTCGGCGCTGCGGGTGCTGAACGCGGCCATGACCTCAGGGGAAACGCCCTTGATCTCGAACATAGAGCCTTTGCCCACTTCGATCTCATAGCCCAGCTCGCGCACCTTCAAGGCCAGCTCCTGCCGGTAGATCGCACCAATTTGCTTTTGCAGTTGGTAGATCGCGCGCGGTTCAAGGCTGCGCCATGTGCCGTCCTCGTGCCTAGTGGCATTGAGAATGACATTGTGGGTGTGAAGCTGCGGGTCTTGGGCGCGGCTCGTGCCGTGCTGAAAGCTGGCGACTACAAGATTGCCGGTGGCCTCACGGTTCACTGCGCCACCGTCGCGGATGCGGGTTGCGGCCATGTGCTGCTCGACATGGGCAAGCGCGGTCTTCACCGCTGCGCCATGTGCTGCAACCAATCGCCGGTCGCCCGCAACTTCGGCCATGATCGATACGGACTTGGGCGCGCTCAAGGTCACGTCCCATCCGGGGCGATGTTCCAGCTTGCCGTCGCGCGTGGTGCCAAGCTGCTGGTCGGCAACCTTGCCGTCCAGCAATTCGCGAAACTGGTCGCGGTCAACATCGCCGGACAGGCCAAGCTCCTGCGCGCCTTTGCCCTGCCATTCCGATGGGGACTCGCCACCGTCTGCATAATATTCGCCAGCGGATTCGTAATAGCTCGCAGCCTGACCTGAACTTGTCAGCGCGGAAACGGATGCGACCATCAGACCGGCCCCTCGCTGGTGGGCGATGGCTTCGGCGGCGGCACAGCCTTTGGCTCGGTGGCCGATGGCTGCTTCCAATGGGTGGCCCTGACATCGCCCGGCACAAATCCCGGCTGACGGGCGGTCCCGCGCCGCGCGATATGATCGGCGGTCAACCTGATCCGCGCCACCGGCAAGCCGTCCGGGAACAGCAGATAGCCCTCGAACTTGGGCAGCCGCAATTCGCTCTCCAATATGGCAGGCCGCATTTTGCGAATTTTGCCAAGTGTGGTTCTGGGCTTGTCGTCTCCATCTGGCAGCGCGTCGGTCATGGTCTGGATTTCGACCTCGCATTCGCCAATGGTCTGACTGGTCCAGACACGGGTTTCGCTGTCGATGGTTTGCAGGAACAGCTTGGTGTTGCAGCAGCCCAGCATGGCTTCGGCGATCTTCGGGCCATAGCGGTGCTGCATCTGGCCCAGCGCCTGAAACGTCAGAATAACCGCCGCGCCAAACTTGCGGCCTTCAGGGAGCAACCGCGCCAGATTATCGACGCGCGGCAAGTCGGCCAGCTCGTCGAGCACAAACCAGATGCGCCGGTCGGGCGATGGGGGAAGGCCCATCACTGCGCTGGCCGCGCATTCCAGCCAACAGGCGAGCAAGGGCTTTGATGCCTCGAAATAATCCTCTTTGCGCGGGACGAATATCCAAGGCTTTGCGCCGTTCCGCTTGTCCAGCTCGTGGATGAAATCTCGGAAAGCAAAGGGCGTGCCGCCGCTGCCATCAACCCGCAGAAACTGGACAAGGTCAGCGGCCTTGGCGAGCATGAACAGCACGCTGGCAGTGGCCCGGTCGGCGTCGTCGGCAAAGGTGCGCGCCGAAGAACTGCCTGCCAGCCACGTTTTCAGATCGTCCTTGGTCCGGTCCTGCAAGGCGTGGAGCAAAGCGGGCAAGGTGGCGTTGCCTTCGCGCCAGAGCGCCCGGATCATGTTGGCGACAAGGATGCGGCTGGTGTCGAGCCACACGTCGCTGTCATGTTGCCCCGTCTCGGTGATGAGCTGACGGGCGATCCGGTCGGCGTCGGCGGGGTGCGCGATCTCGGCGAAGGGCGACCAATAGGCGCACCGGGCATCAAACGGGTTCAGGATCACGTCGCCGCGTTCGGGCCGGTAGTAATGCGCGACGAACTCGCCGCTGGTGTCATAGACCAAGGCGGCTTCGCCGCGCGACGCGATCCCGTCGAGCAACTGGCGCAGCGCCGTGGTCTTGCCGCTGCCGGTCGTGCCGATCATCGCCATGTGCCGGGTTTCCAGCCTTCCCGGTATGGGCACGGTGCCAATGGTGAGCGCGCGGGCATCGGCCTCGGTGCTGGTCAGCTTCGCCAGCGCCGCCTCGCTCGTCACCAGCGTTCCGGCGATAACGCGGTCACGCAACGCGCGCTCGCGCCGCTGGGCGATGGCTCCGCGCAACAGGAACAAGCTCGCCAGCCATCCGCCAAAACCCAGCGAACTGCCCCATACCCCATAAGCAAAGACGGCGCGCGCCGCGTTGCCGTAATAGGGATGCGCAGCAACTGCGCGGGCCGGAACGGCATAGGCTTGGCCATCCTGGCTGATCGTGATTGCCGGATCGACCGCCGTGCCAGCGGCAAACCACAGTTTTGCCTCGGCGACGGCGTATGTGCCCGCTGCCTGCATCGCCTTCTGGTCCAACGTCACATAGGGCGCTGCGACCGCGCCCATGGCGATGGATGCCAGCATGATACCGGCCTGCCGCCGAAAGCGCGCGGCCTGATTGTTGCGGTTGTGGCGGCGCAAGGCATCGGCATGAGCGCGCCGGTCGTGGGACTGGTTCATTCCCGCCCCTCTTGCGCACGCCGCCTCTGGCGATCATAGGCCGCGTTGATCTCGGCGGTGACCGCCTCATCGGTCGTGCGCGCGCCCAGCGCCGCATGGCGGGCATAGCAATAGGCGGCGCAAGCGGTGAACAATGCACGGTCCAGAATCCGCTCAACATCCACCATGCGCGTGCTAACCGATGCCAGCTCAGTGACGATTTCGCGATTGCCGGTGTCGCGCACGGGCGGGTTTGCCTGCGCCGCGATCCCGGCTTTGACGCTGCGTTGGAGCATCGCATAGACGCTTACGCCCTGTCGTTGGGCCAGCGCGTTCAGCGCCTTGTCGAGCGATACGGGCAGGCGGACGGTGTGCTGAACGGGTTTCATGCCACTGCCTCCTTGAGAGTGCGCGGCGCACTCTCGAAAAACGGCGCAATTGGGCGGTCTATGATTGCGGTGATGCCCGCGCACTCTCGATGCACTCTCGAAAACTGGCGGAAATGCGCCATGCACCCGTGCGTGAGGTGTGTATCTGAATTGTTGGCTCGATGCGTAGCATCGCAGCCCCACAACTTTGCCTTTTGGTGGTTCGGTTCAAGCATGACCCAGCCCCTTCCTGCATACGGCGCAAAGCGCAGGAACGGGTTCGCCAGATTCGGGCATGACGGGAACGGCGGGCTGCATCGCTGGCACCTCCGCCCGCCTGTCGCCCAATGCCCAAGTCGCGATCAGTGCCTTGGCGGCGGGGTCGGCAACTGCCCGGTCGATCTGGTCCGGGACATGGCGAAGGGCATAGAGGTCATGCTCGCAAGCCCACGCGAAAACCGTATCCTCGATAGCCTTCTGCATCCGCTTGTGCAGCGCCTCGGCGTCGAACGGGCTGAGATGCGCCGTCACGCCGCTGGTGAGGATCAAGCCGCCCAGCGGAAACCAATGATCGTCAGCCACCTGCCACGGGCCGTCAATCCGGCATGTGGAAATATCGCCGCGATAGATAGCGATGGGCGGGCGTTGCGCCCGCCGCCACGGGATCAGGGAATTGCGGAACGTGTCGCCGTCCTCGTCATCGGCAACGATCTTGTCGAGCAACGGAACGACATAGGCCGCGGTGCGGGCGTCGATACACGCGCGGTAAGTGATCCTGCGATCACGGCGCAGCAAGTCGGCAAGCCGGTCAACGGCCTTGCGTAAAACAGGCATAGGTCATCCTTTCGTGAAACCACGATTGCGGCAGTTCATTTTTATTGGGGGAACAGGTGCAGAACGGCCCGCCCATCCATCAGGCTGGGGCCGTGCAGCGCCTGCGGGTCAGATGTCAGTTCGCGATTGCGCCAGCCGTTTGATGGATTCAGTGGTCAGCAAGGTTCGCCTGCCGATCTTGATCGCATCAAGCCTGCCGGATTTGAGCAAGCTGTAAACCGACGAACGCCCGACGCCGAGCGCCTTGGCTGTGTCATTGATTGAGATTGCCAGTAGTTCCATGTGCGTCTCCTTGGATGCCGACTCGCGACGAGAGACATGTCAGGTTGCACAGGGTTGCCAGCGGGTCGTCCAGCAATGGTAAGGCCGCAGAAATCTGCCGTTGGTTGCTGGAAACAGAAATGCGCGGCATTGGTCCGGAATGCTGATGCTGCTCTCGAAAAACAAATTGGCCGTTCAGCCTTGCCTTGCGGCGGGCAAATTTTTCAGGTGGTCGAAAATTTTCTCCGCGTAGGGTGCCAATTGGTCCCCTCGCGGCACGTCGCCAGATGCATCGGCGTTGTCGGCGAACCAATCAGCTAGCCCCTCTTTGATCATACGCATTGAGGCGGTCCGGTCATTCAGGTCCAGAGTGCCTAACCGTGGATCGCCGATCAGGGCGATGATTGCCTCGGCATAGCGGTATTTGCTGTTTCGGCACGGCCCGCCTTTACGCTTAGGCTTGGCCATAGCGAGAATTCTGTCCACGTCATCGCGGTGCAGGAAAATGTCGCCGGGAAGCGAATGGCCGGTGCGAAAGCGCATGACCAAGGCCCGGTCGGCGCTGTGTTCGGAGAACAGGAAATAGCGTAGCCTGCCGAAAAACTGCCTACGATTGAGGAACACCCGCCGTTTGCCAAAGCGGGATATGTAGTAAGCGCGTGGGCCGGAGGCCTTTTGAAGATAGCCCAGAAACTCGTCAAAATGCCGGTCCGGCGAGTGTGGCAAACCAAGTGGGGCGTCCGGGGACTTCACGCCGTACTGATAAATCTGCCGCCAGACGTGGGGAGCTGCCGATGCGGCAAGGGTGGCTAGCGTAAGAAAGGAAAAGAGGTTTGCCGATTTGGACGGGGCTGAAATCAGCAGGGCAAACAGGAATATGACAAAAAGGAAGCCGAAGGCCATGCTCACAATGAACGCTGCATTGTAGTATCGCGCGAATGGCGGTTTTGCCTGACTGATAGTCGCGGCATTGGCCTTCAAGCCGTCGTCAAGATCATCCGAAGTGAATTGCGCCAATGCCCGCCAAAGCGGCACGTTTTCGGAATCATCCCCGTCTGCGAAGACTTTCCATCCTTCACCGGGGATGCTTGTCATCTGTTTCCGCCCTCCCGCAACTCGTCGAGATAATCGCTCCACCATTGCGCCATTGCAACACGCTCGGACCAATAGGCGGACTGATTATAAATGCGCCTTATCTCACCGGACACCATGTGTGCCAATGCCCGCTCAATGGCATCGGGATTCCACTTGCCAGATTCGTTCAACAGCGATGATGCGGACGTGCGGAAGCCGTGAGCAGTCATCTGCTCCTTGGTGAAGCCCATGCGACGCAATGCGGCGGTGACCGTATTTTCAGAGATTGGCCGTGAGCGCGTTCGGACCGATGGGAAAACATATTTCCCCTTGCCGGTCAGGCCCTGCATGCTTTTCAAAATCGCGACTGCCTGAGTGGACAGCGGCACGGCATGGGGTTGCCGCATTTTCATTTTATCAGCCGGAAGCGTCCAGACGGCTTTTTCGAAGTTGACCTCGGCCCACTCCGTTTGGCGCAGCTCGCCCGGACGCTGGAACACATGAGGCGTCAGTTTGAGCGCATGCATCACCGCCGGGTCGCCGGAATAGTCCACAATAGCGCGAAGCAGTCCCCCAAATTGCGCTGGCTCTGTGATGGCAGCGAAGTGCTTGACCCTCGGCTGGATGAGCGCGCCCAAAAGCAACTGCGCCGGGTCACGTTCGGCTCTTGTCGTTGCGGCGGCATATCTGAATACGCGACTGGCAAACGAACGCATCCGCTTGGCCGTTTCAAGCCGCCCCCTGCGCTCTTGATACTTCAACTCATGCAACAACTCTGCCGGGGTGATCTCTGCGACCGGCCTGCGGCCAAATTCCGGGCCAAGCAATTTAAGCAGCCAAGTATATTTTTCGAGCGTTCGCGGGGACACGCCTTCCTGCTCCCGCTTCGCAATCAATTCCTCGGCAACGCTGGCGAAGCTGTTGCCCGCCCGCAAGGTCGCTTCAATCCGGGCCTGTCGCTTGGCAACATTTGGATCAACCGCATGGGCAAGTTGCCTGCGGGCAACGTCTCGCGCGGCGCGGGCTTCGGCAAGCGTGATCTCCGGGTAGGCCCCAAGCGCCAGTTTCCGTTCCGCGCCGTTTATGCGGTATTTAACCCGCCACAGCTTGCTGCCCCTTGGATTGACCAACAGATACAGGCCCTGCGAGTCTGCGACTTTGTAGGGCTTTTCCTTGGGTTTGGCGTTTCGGATGGCCGTATCAGTCAGCGCCATTGGGGGCCTCGATTCTGCGGGGGCCTCGCAAGGCCCCCAAATTAGGCCCCCATCTTCCGCGATTGCAGGCGGACAAGAGCAATCACTGACAGCCAGCGACTGCACTTAAACTAGCGGAAATCAGGGGTTTTTTCAACTGTTCGCACGCTTCGGCAAACAGGAAATTGGTAGCGGAGGAGGAACATATAGCGAACATATAACGTTCTGACATTGCTCGTTTTTTCCGCCCAACTCTTGGAAAGTACCCCCACCGATACCCCCAGAATCCCGAATTTGCGCCAAACCGTTACAAGGGTGCGATCGGCCGACTAATTTTCGAAAATTGGCAGCTCAACCGCCTCATTGAACGGCGGAAGTTGGGCCGGAAGCGGAAAGGCAGCTTTTATATCTTTGAGCGGATTATGCGGACAGCGACTGCTGACCGAATCGCAAGCCGGTGCATTAGAGAATGGTCTGGAGAAACCCCTCTTGGCATAGACTTTTGCCGTCGTTGAAACGCCCCTGCAGGACAGCCAACACGGAGCCGAGAGCCACAAACTAAATCGGTTTACTATTTAGCGCGCCTTTCCTACCATCCAGAGATGGCGAGAGAAACCTTTACGATTGAGGGCGCAGGCGCGATTTCTCTTACAGCCGAGGCTGAGGGGGATGCCTACGCCATACCCGTCCTTCTTGCGCACGGCGGCGGGCAGACACGGCGCGCGTGGAGAAGGGTGGTCAGCGAGCTGGCTCAAGCCGGCTTTCGCGCAATCGCCTTCGACATGCGCGGTCACGGAGACAGCGATTGGTCGCCATGCGGAGCTTATGAAATGCGCGACTTCGCGGCGGATCTGGTCGCTGCAGCGTCGCGCCTGAACCAGAAGCCAGCGCTGGTCGGCGCTTCACTGGGCGGGCTCGCTGGACTGATTGCCGCAGGGGAGCTTGCTCCAGGTAGCTTTGCTTCACTCACATTGGTCGACATTGCCCCGCGCATGGCGCCCAGCGGTGTAATGCGCGTGGTTGGTTTTATGGAAGAGCATGTCGATAGCGGCTTCGCCTCACCAGAGGAGGCGGCCGACGTGATCGCTCGCTACATGCCGCATCGTCCCAGGCGGGGCGCGAGCGATGGTCTGAAAAGCTATCTGCGGCAGAAGCCGGATGGGCGCTTCTATTGGCACTGGGACCCTGTGCTTATCCGTAATATAATGTCAGCCAGACAAGGCGACCCAGACAGCCAAGAACGTCAATCGGCAATGCTCAGCCAAGCTGCGGCGAATCTCACGCTTCCGCTTCACCTCATCCGAGGCGCCTCTAGCGATCTTGTTTCCGAAGAGGCCGTATTGCATCTGCGACAACTCGCCCCCCATGCAGAATACACCGATATTGCCGATGCCACGCACATGGTCGTGGGCGATGCGAACGATGCCTTTTCCGCCGCTATCGTCGATTTCCTACGGCGCCATCACTCATCCGATACGGCTCAGCCACAGGGGACGAGGGAGCTATGATCGATCGAGAGCGCTTGCAGGAAATGCTGAATATCGCGCCGTTTCATCGATGGCTTGGGCTGGAGATTGCAACATGCTCCGACCAGGGAATCGCGATCACCATGCCATGGCGCGAAGAGATCGTGTCGAACCCGATGATTGGGTCGGCGCATGGAGGGGTCCTGGCTTCACTGGTCGACCTCACCGGGCTTTATACTCTGCTTGCCGGGGGCGTCGCGGCGAGAGCGACGGCCGATCTGCATGTCGATTACCACCGTCCTGCAACCTCAGGACCTCTCACTGCTCACGGACAGATCGTGAAGATCGGGCGACAGATTTCGGTGGCGGAAACCCGGGTTCTCGAGCCCGACGGCAAGTTGGTCGCCAGCGGCAGGGGCGCCTACTTCTCGTCAACCGGATCACTTGATCATCGCGGCGGGACTATTGATCTCGAACAGGCTCTTGCCACCCAAGGCCCAGCGACTTCTGCAGCGCGATCCACGCCAGCGTAAGGGCGCCTTTTGCCCGGACGAGGTCTGCTGAGGCCTGCTGCTGTTCTCGCAGGGCCCGGTTGAGGTCAGCCTTCGAGATCGCTCCTGCGGCAAAACGTTGGCGGTTCAGATCGGCGGCGCTATCCGCCTGGCTCTTGATCTGCGCGCTGGCTGCCAGCGCGACGCGTTGTTGGCCAAATCGTGCCAGAGCGCGCTCGGCATCCCGTAGCGCCGCGAGGACGGTTTGACGATAGTTGGCGACAGCTTCGTCGCGGACCGCCCCGGCGCGATCGACCGACGCGTCGACCCTTCCAAAATCGAGGAAGTTCCATTCCAGGCGGGGTATCGCCAATGCCGAAAATTCGCCTACATCGAAGATATCGTCGGGGGAAGATCCGCCAAGGCCCAGAATCCCCATAAAGGACAGCTTCGGGAACCTTGCCGCTTCGGCCACCCCGATCCTGGCCGTTGCAGCGGCGAGAGTGCGCTCAGCCGCCCTGATGTCGGGCCGACGCGCGATCAGACTCGCCGGATCGCCGACAGTAACCTCATCCGGGGGCAAAGGGATATCTCGCGGCGTCGAAAGGTCTTCGGCCGTCGATCCAGGAATCCGTCCCGACAGGATCGCAAGCGCGTCTAGCAGGACGGCTTTATCGGCCTCCGCCTCGGCGAATTGGGATTTGAGCACCTCCAGCTCCGCGTTCGCATTGCCCACCGGGAACAGCGGCAGCGCGCCTTGCTGATACCGCTGATAAGTTAGGGCCAGGACTTCTTCCTGCAGCTTGATCTGCGTCCGGTATTGGTCGGCGCGGAACTGGGCCTCCCGCAAGTTGACGTAGTTATTGGCAACTTCGGCGGTCAGCTGAACCTTTGCGTCCTCCGCATTGGCGACCGTTGCCGCAGCCTGCGCGTTGCCGGCCTCGATACGCCTCCGGGAGCCGCCCGCGAACTCCAGCTCCCAGTTGGCATTGAGACCAACATTGTAAAAGCTGAGGGCATCGTCGCTTCCCGCCTCCGGATCGGGTTGCTGTGAGGACGGGGGTGCCCCCTCCTGAATTTCAAGGCCGGGAAGCTGACCCTGAATAGTGGTGGCCTGGGTTCCGAGTGTCGGCATTCTGCCGGCCCGATCCTGCCTGACCGATGCCCGGGCCTGCGCGATGCGCGCCTGCGCTGCCTGGAGCGACGGATTTTCGGACAACGCAGTTTCGACCAGCCGGGTCAGTTCAGGATCGTCGAGCAGCACCCACCATTCGGCAAGGGCCGGGTCCATGACGCCCACATCCTCGCCAGCGCGGACAAACCGATGGCCGGTATCCGCCGACAATATTTCCGGAGGGCCTGCGTAGTCCGGCCCAGCCGTACAGCCAGCCAGCAAGGCGATGAGGAGAAGCGATGGTATCGAACGGCGCATCATATAGGGCTCAGTGCATCGAAAGGGAGACATTTTTTGGAAGCGGCCTCAGGAAGAGGACCAGCGGAACCGTCGCGAGGGTCAGAATCCCCATAACCAGGAACACGTCATTGTAGGTCATTATGAACGCCTCGCGTTGCAGGGTGCGGCTCAAGACGGCCATCGCCCCCTCCATGCCGCCGAAGTTTCGCGCCAGCCCGTCGAGATAGTCCTGTAGCGAAACGCTGTTCGCATTCAGGGTCTCTTCCATCCGCCGGCTATGATGCCAGATCCGCTGGTCTTGGAACGATGCCAGAGCCGAAAGAGCGAAAGAGCCACCGAGATTGCGCGCCGCGTTGAAAATTCCCGAGGCGTCGCCGGCATCCTCCTTGGCGACCGAAGCCACCGTCGCCTGATTCAGGAACATCATCGACAAGATCATGCCGACACCGCGCAAGAGCTGGCTCTCGGTAAAAACGGCACCACCGGATTCTGCTGTAAGGCTGGTGCTGACAAAGCAGCTGACCGCCATCAGCAACATGCCGGCGCCGACGGCGATGCGAATGTCGATCTTCCGGATCATCAAGGGAAGCACAGGCATCAACAGGAAGGCCGGGACGCCCATCCAGAAGATCACCAGCCCGGTCTGAAGCGCGTTATAATCAGAAATGATCGCGAGGAACTGCGGGATGACGTAGGTCGAACCATACATCACCATACCCAGGGCGAGCGCCATGATCGCGACGCTGGCGAACTGTCGATTGAACAAGAGCTGCAACTTCAAGACTGGCTTGCGTGCCTTCACCTGTCCGTAGATCAGCGAGGCAAATCCGACGACTGTGATGATTGTGAGCCAGCGAATGAGAGAGGATTCAAACCATTCCTCGCGGTGGCCCTCCTCAAGGACGACCGTAAGTCCGCCCAGCCCCAAGATGAGCCCGACAATGCCCGCCCAATCCGCGTCAGTGAGATAATCCCACTTTGGCTTTTCGTGGGGCAAGCCAACGAACAGCAGGAGCAGCAGCAGGCCGCAGACCGGCACATTGACAAAGAAGGCATAGTGCCAGCTCAGATTCTCGGTCAGCCAACCCCCGATCAAAGGCCCCATCACGGGGCCGAGGATCACTGTCATGCCGAACAGGGCCATTCCGATGGGCTGCTGATGTGGCGGCAGCCTTTTGGCCACGATGGTCATTGCCGTCGGAATGAGCACGCCGCCCGTGAAGCCCTGACCCGTGCGGCCGATGATCATTGTCGTAAGGTCGGTTGCAATCCCGCACAGCACCGAAAAGGCGGTGAACGCGCTGACCGCGATGATGAGGAGGGTTCGCAGACCGAACAGCCGTTCCAGCCAAGCGCTCAGCGGAATGACGACAATCTCAGCAACGAGAAATGACGTAGCAATCCAGGTGCCTTCGGCGCCTGTGGCACCGATCTCGCCCTGAATGACGGGGAGTGCGGAATTGACGATTGATATGTCCAGCGTCGCGAGCATGGCGCCAAGCGCGCCCGCGGCCACAGCGACCCAGGCAGTAACGTCTGCGTTCTTTCGGCTCCCGGCCGGCCCGATCGAAGTGTCCTGCGCTGCCAGTATCTCGGTCATTGAGTCCGACTCGAGATCTCTTCCAATTCGCCGGCAGCATTCCGAGTGTCGACCGTAGCCACTACCGACATGCCGGGAACGAGCAGACGCCGCACTTCAGGGGGAGCATCGATAGCGATGCGGACGGGTATCCGTTGAACGATCTTGGTAAAGTTGCCGGTGGCATTTTCGGGGGGGAGGATGGAAAATTCCGCGCCCGTTCCCGGCGATATGCTGTCCACTCGTCCCGCGATCTCAAGGTCTGGCAGGGCGTCAACTTCGAGCCTGACGCTCTGGCCGGCCCGGATGAGGCCGACCTGCGTTTCTTTGAAGTTCGCGGTCACGTAGATCGCGCTCACCGGAACCACCGTCATCAAACGTTGACCCGGTTGCACGAACTGGCCCACCCTGACCGAGAGATCGCCGACGCGGCCGGCCTTGCTGGCGCGCAGCAAGGTCGATTCAACCGTAAGGTCGGCTGTTTCCAGCTGAGCGCGAGCAGCGTCCGCCTGCGCCTGGGTCTGGCTGATCTGCTCGAACAGGGTCCCCCGGCGAGCGGTCGCGGCAGCCACCGCCGCCTGCGCAGCGGCGAATTCGGCCCGCGCCTGCCGCGCCTGCGCCTCATACTGGTCTAGCTTTTCCCGCGGTTCGGCTCCTGTCGCTGCAAGGGGCCGATATCGCGCCACCTGGTCGTTCGCGAGGTCCAGTGCCGCGCTCGCGGCGGCGAGTTGGGCCCGCGCCTGGCGAATGGCTGCATCCTGTTCGGATACCTGAGAACGGATTGTGTCGGCACCGGCCAGGGTCGCAGCGATCTGTGCGCGCGCCTGCTGCGCTTGCGCCTGATAATCCCGCAGATCCAGTTGTACGAGGGCTCCGCCGCGAGCTACTTGCTCGTTCTCCCCTACGAAGACCTCTTCGACGTATCCCGCTACCTTGGAAGAGATAACGACGCTGTCGGCAGCGACATAGGCGTTATCGGTCGACTGCATGTACTGTCCGTAGGTTACGTGCCGGTAGTACCACCAGATCCCGCCAAGCAGCACGGCAAGACCAACGATGATTAGCACGATGCGCAAGCTACGCCGCGATTGCGGTTTCGTTGGGGTTGTGCCCTCCTGCTCCGGTTGGTTGGAGTTATCGGTCATCTGACTCTTTCGGCAGCCTCAGTAAAAGGTGAACGCGTCTCGCGCCCTATGAGCCGTGAGACAGATAGTAAAGGCATTTAGCAGTTTGCATTTGGGCATCCGAGGCTATCCGACTACACAGCGCTATGGATGAAAAACCAGATACCATGTCACGGTCTCAGCGTCGGCAGAAGGTCATCACCGATGATGACCGCATTCTCTATCTTATGGACGAGATCAGTCGCGGCGCGCGCAGAGTGTACGATGCGAGGGTCGCCAGGATCGGTCTCAATCAGACACAGTGGAGGATCATCGGACAACTTCTTCGCGATCCTGCCCTTACGCAGGCTGAAATCGCCAAGAAACTGGAACTGGAATCGGCGACCATCGGCCAGGCGGTTGCAGGTCTTTGCGCACGCGGGCTGATGAAAAGGCTTCGAGCTGAGACGGATCGGCGAGCGTGGCAGCTCATCCTCACGGAGCAGCTTGACGATCTGCTGCCCGAACTGAGAGGCTCCGCGGATAGGCTTCATGATCTGCTTTGGCGCGACATTGCCGCCGACGAGAAGCAAACGTTGCAGCAGATTCTTGCAAGGGTATCGGAAAATCTGGACCAACTCCGGGCCGAGGCTGAGTAATATCATGGCATCGCCCCCGGAAAAGCCTATCAGCAGCATCGCTCGCGCCGCGGAGATTGGCCGAATCTTAATGAGGCACGGTGCGAAGACTCTCGCCGGAGCCCTCGGATTTATTCCCTCTTCGAGCAATGTCATCGATCCTCGCGAATTTCGTCCGGCCGCAGTTGTCGCGTTCCTCCGTGACATCGGGCCAGTCGGCATAAAGCTGGGGCAGCTCCTCGCCACCCGAAGCGATCTGTTTACCGAACACTGGATCACTGCATTCTCAACCCTGCACGATCAGGTGTCGCCGGTGCGCTTCGCAGATATCGAGCCCGTACTTGCTTCAAGCTGGGGTGAGGACTGGCGGAACGACTTTGCGCAGTTCGACGAACAGCCTCTGGCGTCCGCCTCGATTGCACAGACCTATTCCGCCAAGCTACGGGACGGTAGCGAGGTCATCGTGAAAGTTCGCCGCCCGGGCACCGCCGCGCGCATGGAAGCCGATGTGCGCCTGCTTGTGCGTCTTGCCGAGATCGCGGAAGCACGCTCGCCTGACATCGCGCGTTACCGGCCAGTCGAGTTTCTGCGGACCTTCGGCCGCAATCTTGCCTGGGAGATGGACCTCGCTGCGGAATCCCGAGCCTGCGAGCGGATCGGCGCATATCTCGAAACCATCGGCGTCAGGACCCCGGCCATCCATTGGGAACTGACCGGGCTGCGGGTGAACGTTCAGGAACGCCTGTACGGCAGGCCCGCGTCTTCGCTGGGCGCCTCATCGGGCGATCCGGAGGTGGCGGCGTTCGCCAAGTGCTATGCCAACGCAGTCCTGCGCATGATCATTCTGAACGGCGAATTCCACGGCGACCCTCATCCCGGCAATGTTTTCCTGATCGGCGAGCAGGATGTCGGCTTCATCGACTTCGGATCGGTCGGGACGCTCACCAAGGCCAGGCGCGACGAGATCGTCCGCCTCGTGCTTGCGATTGCTGGTGAGGAAACCAGCGATGTCGCGGATGTCCTGCTCGCATGGGCGGGGGAGCCGAAGGTGGATCGCGATGCGCTCGCGGTGGATCTGGATCAGTTGATTGGAGAGTTCAGGGGGACCGTGCTATCTGGCATCGAGTTCTCGCAGATTTTTTCCCGCGTTTTCGATCTGTTGCGGGATTATCGACTGGTTCTGCCACCTGATCTGGCCATTCTTCTGCGTACCTTGTTGACTGCAGAGGGCTTCGTCCGATCGCTGGCACCGGACTACAACATCGCCGAAGAGACCCGGCCGATCATGACGGAGCTTCTCGCCGAGCGGTTCTCGCTCGGCAGCGCTCGGTCGGGTTTGAAGAGACTTCGCGGTCAGCTGCTGGGGTTGTCGGCGTCCTTGCCCGACATACTTGCCACTGCGAACTCGATCGCAAAGTCAGGATATGTGCCGGTTCAGCTCGATCCGCTCAGTATCGAGCAGCTCGCTGGACTTCGCAATGAGCGTCAGTCCTTGAAAGGCCCTCTAGCTGCCGCATTGATCATAGCTAGCGCGTTGCTTGTCGATCAATCCTGGCTTCTGGCTGGCGGCGCGCTTGTGATTGCTGGGGTGGTGCTCATCCGAAAGTCATAATGAAGGAGCAACTTAATTCGTGCACGGTCACGATACGGCAAAGCCGAACTTAACGAGGATTTCATGCGCCTCACTTCAGCGACCAAGACGCATCGCGAAGAAAATTTTTCGACCTATTGCGATTGAAGGCTTATTTTCCTCAATCAGACGAAACTTTGGAACGGCAGCTTTCAGGCGTGTCCTCGCCTGACTTTATGGCCGCTATGAGGGCGCAAAGCGGTCATCTCAGGAGTGAAAAGGTAGTGCCTCCCCTGCCCCACGTCGGTCATTTCCGTTCGAATCCTCACGCGGGACTCGAACTCCACCGTTTGACCGGGACCTCTGCGATGTATTTCGCCATGAAATGTCTTGAACAAGCCGTTGTCCTAGCGTCAAAATCTATCCTTCGGCTCGCATTCGCGGGTGGGGGTATCACCTAACTCACCCACAGCGGGAAATACCCCCAAAATACCCCCACAAAGCCTCCGGCTTCAAGCGAACACATGCGGACGCATACGGACACAAGCGGACTGGCGTGGTAGCACATCAGCTATCGAAATCAGGGATTTGGGTCGAAAATCCGGACGCATACGGACACAAGCGAACCTATACGGACGCTATTTCCCGGTAGCGGAGGAGGGATCCATGGATGCCAGTTATCCAATTGATAATTTAGGATACATTTAGAGGAGACCCCAGAAATACCCCCTTCACTACCCCCAATATGGGGTTTTACGATAAGACAATTCAGGGATCGGACGAGCTGAGTTCAGACACCATTTGACCAAGTGATTTTTGTCTCTTCAAAGGTCAGAAACGAGTCAGAGTCGCTGCTCTTCGCACAGCGTCGGATCATTAGGCCGTAGATCTGTAATTTGCAGTAGCTCGGCGGCGTGGCCCTTGAGGGTTTCAAGGATCTGTCCGCACTCGTCGATCATGGGACCGGCGGTGCTGTATCGGGTCTCACAAGGTCGGGCGTTGCCTTGACTCGAAGCGGGCTTTTGCGGCCCATCCGTTTACCTTCGCAGATCGTCCGGCCCTGCGTTCCCTCGCGGGTACGCCGCCACCGGGTCAGCTCGAGAGCGTCACCGCTGGCTTAATGGGTCTATCTCATCTTAAGCCTCGAACAAAGTGCCGTCTCGCAGCATGGCGTGCATGATGACCGCGAGACGGCGGGCGAGCGCGACACGCGCCTTTCGCAGGCCGCGTCGCTTGGCGATCTTGAGCGCCCAGGTTTTCAGTGCAAAGCTCTGCTTGGTGCGCGTCAGGATCGAGTTCGCCGCCTCGTAAAGCAGCTTGCGGACGGTGCTGTCGCCCTGTTTGGTGATCCTGCCCGTCCAGTCGAGTTCGCCCGACTGGTGCCGGCGCGGGACCAGGCCGAAGTAGGCGGCCGCAGTTCGTGATCGCTTAAACCGGCTTGCGTCATCGACCGCTGCGGCGAACGCGGCGGAGGTCTGCACGCCCACGCCCGGGATGCTCATCAGAGCCTGGCAGGCCGGTGACGCTACACTGATCGCCTTGAGCTGACGATCGAGTCGCTTGATCTCGTCGACAAGGCGCTCGCGCACGTCGAGCAGCGATGCCACCGCTTCGCCGAGGCCGGGGATCGCAGCGGCCTCCCGCATCCGCGCGAGGAACCGCTTACCCTGTCCAATGCCCAGCCTGATTCCGAAGGTGGCGCAGAGCCCGCGGAGAGTGTTGTCGAGGCGGACGCGCGCTTCTACCAGATGCCCCCGGGCGGTGATAACCGAGCGCACGCCATGCGCTGCGGGCGACTTGACATGCACCTCCTTGTAGAAGCCGGTGCGCGCCAGCTGCGCGAGCCCGGCAGCATCATGTGGATCGGTCTTGTTGGCCTTCATCGCCTTCAAGCTCTGATGCGCCTGGCGTGCGTCGATGCACACGATGGGGATGTCCAGTTCGCGTAAGCCCAGGCAGATCGCCGGGCTCATCCGGCCCGTCTCGATTACCGCTCGCTCGATCGGTCCGTAGCGCGCCAGCGCAGCGGCGATCGCCGCGGGCGTGCTGTCGACGGACAGCGCGCCGAGCTTGCGCCCCTCCGCGTCAACAACACATACCTGCGACGTTTCCATCGACAGATCGATTCCGGCATAATGGTTCATGGCTGCTTCCTTCCTTCAGCTTTCGACAACCAGAAGTGTGCGCCGTACAGCCGGCCCAGGGAAGCAGCTACAAATTACACGATGACTCATTAGTTGCGATCCATAACCGTGCTGAGAAGAGCTTAATGGCAGCGAGGAAGTTATCGGCGCGTTTGTCGTAGCGTGTCGCCAAGCCTCTGGCGTGTTTGAGTTTTCCGAAGAAGCGCTCGATCAGGTTGCGATAGCGGTAGAGGAAGGCGCTGAAGGCGAAGCCCTTTCGTCGATTACGCTTTGCCGGGATGTTGGCGAAGCCGCCGTTGCTTTCGATCCGTGCGCGGATAGCATCGCTGTCATAGGCCTTGTCAGCCAGGAAAGTGCTGCCGGGTGGTACGACATCAAGCAGCGCTACAGCCTCGCGGCAATCGCTGGCTTGTCCTTCCGACAGATGCAGGCCGACCGGTAAACCCCGGCCATCAACCAGCGCATGGATCTTGGTAGTCAGGCCGCCCCGGGAACGTCCCATGCAGCGATTGGGGGCCCCCTTTTTAGGGTCGCACCATGCTGGTGGACCCGGATCGAGGAACTGTCGATCATGACCAGTTCGCCATCGAAAGCGTTAGTGTCCGCGCTCGTGGTGTAATTTCCGGTGTAGATTGAGGTTGTCGCATGGGGTGGGGCATGCCCCACCCCATGCGATTTCGATCTCGGTGGCCACCGGGCTCATCGGTAAGGTGGAGTTACCACACTTCACACGCCCACCGAGGAGTTGATCCCGATGACCGACGACAGACTACCGCTTGCCGAACTGATGACGAAGACCGGAGACACAGATTTCCTGCGCACAATCGCCGAGAGCGTGCTGCAAATCATCATGGAGGCCGATGTCGATGGCCTGGTCGGCGCAGGCCGCCATGAACGATCGGGCGAACGCACGACCTGGCGCAATGGCTACCGCGACCGCAGTCTCGATACCCGGCTTGGCACGCTCAATCTGAAGATCCCCAAGCTGCGGACCGGCGCCTATTTTCCCGGCTTCCTGGAGCCGCGCAAAACTGTCGAGAAGGCGCTGGTCGCAGTGATCCAGGAGGCGTGGATCGCCGGGGTCAGCACCCGTCGCGTCGACGAGCTGGTGCAGGCGATGGGCATGACCGGCATCTCCAAGTCCTCGGTGTCAAAGCTGTGCAAGGACATCGACGAACGCGTTCATGCCTTCCTCAAGCGACCGCTTGCCGGCGACTGGCCCTACCTCTGGCTCGATGCCACCTATCTGAAGGTGCGCGAGGGCGGACGGATCGTCAGTGTCGCCGCGATAATCGCCGTCGCGGTCAACACCGAGGGCAAGCGCGAGATCGTCGGCCTGCACATCGGCCCTTCCGAAGCCGAGCCGTTCTGGTCGACCTTCCTCAAGGACCTGACCCGCCGCGGTCTGACCGGCGTGAAGCTGGTCATCTCCGATGCCCACGAGGGCCTCAAGGCGGCGATCACCCGCGTCCTCAGCGCCACCTGGCAGCGCTGCCGCGTCCACTTCATGCGTAATGCCCTGGCCTACGTGCCCAAGGGCCAGAACACGGTCGTCGCTGCCGCCATCCGTCAGGTCTTCCTCCAGCCCGATCATGCGGCCGCGACACAGATCTGGCGTCAGGTCGCCGATCAATTGCGGGCCCGCTGGCCCAAGCTCGGCGCCTGCATGGACGATGCCGAGCACGACGTGCTCGCCTACATGACCTTCCCCGAGCAGCATCGGGTCAAGCTGCACTCTACCAACCCACTGGAACGCCTGAACAAGGAAGTGAAACGCCGCGCCGATGTCGTCGGCATCTTCCCGAACGAGGACAGCATCATACGCCTCGTCGGCGCCGTCCTGCTCGAGCAGAACGACGAATACCAGCTCCAGCACCGCTACATGCAGATCGAGGGCATGGCCGCCCTGGCCACACCCATAAACGAGGAGGTTCAGCCGCTACAGATTACACCCAAGGCCGCCTGAAAATGCAGCCCGATGGCCAGCACCGAAATTACACCACATTGACGGACGTGACCTCGAAAGCGGCGCTGACGGAGGACAGAAGCCGGTCCCATACGCCAGCTTTGCGCCAACGCACGAAACGGTTGTAGCACGTCGTGTATGGCCCATAGCGCTCCGGGATATCCGCCCAGGGGCTGCCTGTGCGAAACCGCCACAATATCCCATTGATCACCCGACGATCATCAACACGCGGAACACCGCGCACCTTGTTCGGCAACAACGGCTCGATCACCGACCACTCGAAATCCGTAAGCTCAAATCTGCGACGGCTCATCCAAGGCTCCTTCAAATGCCTTGAATCAATCCAATCTACATCTCGCAAGCCAGTTTATGAGTTTACCACCTAGGAGACCTGTGCGCGGGTGGACGTAGACCATTGGAGTAGAGCGTTTTTTGATCCTACGGCGGTGGAATAGAGGAACCACGCGCCGCGTTGCTTGAGGATCGCGTTGGCCTTCTCGCTCTTGTGGCTGGAGAGGTTGTCGAGGATCACCATGTCGCCCGGCTTGAGCGTGGGAGCGAGTTGGGTCTCGACCCAGGCCTCGAAGATTTGACGGTTCATCGGACGGTCGATCACCCAGGGCGCGGTCAGGCCATCGTGGCGCAGCGCGGCGATGAAGGTCTGGGTGCCCCAGTGACCGAACGGAGCCTTCATCCTCAGCCGCTGGCCTCGGCGCGCGCGACCCCGCAGGCGGGTCATCTTGGTGGTGGTGCCGGTCTCGTCGACGAACACCAGCCGTTCCGGGCGGCGGCGCATCCACGGCTGGCGATGGTCACGCCAGACCCGCCGCGCACGCACGATGTCAGCGCGATCGGTCTCGCAGGCCAGCAGAGTTTTTTTTGACAGTAAAACCTGCCGCCTTGAGCAGGCGCAGCACCGAGGTGTGATGCACGCTCACCCCATGTTCGCTCGCCAGCCGCTCGGTCAGTTCGCACAGGGTCAGCTCACCATCCGCCTCGACCCAGCCGATCACCATCTCGCGGTAGGCGCCCAGCTTGCCGCTGCCCGCAGGTCAACCCTGTTTGGCAGGCGCCACCGACCCGGTCTGCGCCTGGCGCTGCGCCAGCCTGACCGCCGTCGCCGCGCTCGCCCCAAAACGCCGCGCCGCTGCCCGTCGCGAACCACCCTCAGCAATCGCCGCATAAATACGGACACGAAGATCAGAAGAATGCGCTCTGCCCATGTGAGGTGGTCCCGTCTTCTTGGACAGGTTGGCGGCGAAGTTAAGCTAATCCCGGATGTGATTATGCCGCCAGTCTGGTCATCAGATCATGGGGGGCATGCCCCCCATGATCTGAAGCGTCGATCCGTCCATAGGCCTCTGCCGGGGTCTGCCCCGCTAGACCCGAGTGCGGTCGCTGCGTGTTGTAGTAGGTGATCCAACGAGCAAGGCCAGTGCGCAGCTCCGAACCGGTCTCGAAGGCGTGGAGATAAACGCATTCATATTTGAGAGATCGCCACAGCCGCTCGATGAACACGTTGTCCATCCAGCGGGGGCCTGTCAGTAATTTTGTGCGCGAGGTCGTTTTTGTTCATCAGACCGTGAACCTGTCGCCGAAGATGATAGCGAACTGGGTTTTGGCCTCGAACCACTCGCGCGGGGGCCGTTTCCATTCTTCGGCCGCGTGATTGAGAACGAGGTATAGCAGTTTCATCGCCGCCTCGTCACCGGGGAAGTGGCCGCGCGTGCGCACTGCCCGCCTGAGCTTCGAGTTCAGGGCCTCGATGGCGTTGGTGGTATAGATCATCCGCCGGATCGGCGCACTGAAGGCAAAGAATGGGATCACTTGCTCCCAGTGCCGACGCCAGCTCTGGGGGATGGCTGGATATTTCTGGCCCCAGGGCCCTGCCTCGAAGGCTTCCAGCGCGGCCAGGCCGGTCTCGGCATTCTCGGCGCGATAGATGCTGCGCAGGGAAGCTGCGATGGCCTTCCGGTCCTTCCACGACGCAAAGCCCATCGAGTTACGGATCAGATGCACAATGCAGGTCTGGACCACCGTTTGCGGGAACACGGCGTTGATGGCATCGGGGAAGCCCTTCAATCCGTCGACGACGGCAATGAGGATGTCGGCCACCCCCCGGTTCTTGAGCTCGTTCATGACGCGCATCCAGAACTTGGCCCCCTCGGTCTGCTCGATCCACATCCCGAGGATTTCCTTGGTCCCGTCGGGCAGGATACCGAGCGCGATGTACACCGCCTTGTTACGGACAAAGCCCTCATCCCGGATTTTGACCCGGATCGCGTCGAAGAAGACCAGCGGGTAGCAGGCATCAAGCGGCCGTCCTTGCCATTCAGCGACGGTTTCCAGCACGGCGTCGGTCACCGTCGAGATCAGGTCCGGCGACACATCGATGCCGTAAAGCTCCTCCAGATGTCCCCGGATCTCACGCACCGTCATGCCGCGCGCATACATCGAGATGATTTTGTCGTCGAAGTCCGGGAAGCGGCGCTGGTATTTGGCGATCAACTTGGGATCGAATGTGCCCTGCCGGTCACGCGGAATGTCCAGCGTCAGCTTCGAAGAACCGGTCAGCATCGTCTTCTTCGAGGTGCCGTTGCGGCGATTGCCGATCCCAACCTCGGCTTCCGATTCGAGATGATCATCCAGTTCGGCGGCAAGCATCCGCTCCGAAAGCGCCTTCTTCAGTTCAGCAATCAAGCCGTCCTTGGCAAACAAATCCTGCGGATCACGCCCTGACAGCAACTGATCCAGTAACTCCTTGTCGATCGCCATATCGATGGTCCTTTCCATTCCATCTATATGACCTCGCGCACAAAATTACTGACAGGCCCTCCAGCGGCCTCGGCCGTCCATGCTGATCCGCACCTCGGCATCCCGCAGCACGCTGGTGAAGGCTAGCGAAGTGAACTGACTACCCTGATCCGTATTGAAGATCTCGGGACGACCGAAGCGCGCCAGCGCTTCCTCCAAAGCCGCCACGCAGAAGCCCGCATCCATCGTGTTCGACAGGCGCCAGGCCAAGACCTTGCGGGTCGCCCAGTCCATCACCGCGACCAGGTACAGGAACCCTCGGCGCATCGGGATGTAGGTCACATCCGCACACCACACATGGTTCGGTCGCACTATCTCCAGCTTGCGCAGCAGATACGGATAAATCCGATGCTGCGGATGCGGATCACTCGTGCGCGGTCGCTGGTAGATCGGCGACAGGCCCATCTTGCCCATCAGCCGCCGCACACGTCGTCGGCCAACATCATAGCCGCCTCGGCGCAGGTGCCGGACCATCTGTCGACTGCCATACCACGGCATGTCGAGGAACGCCGCGTCGATCACCCGCATCAGCGCCAGCGTCTCCTCACTCTCCGGCACCGGTGCATAGTAGTAGGACGACCGGCTGATCGAGAGCAGCCGGCATTGCGCCGCGATAGACAGGCGTTGGTGAGCTGGTTCGATCATCGCCCGCCTCCGTGCCACGCTCATCGACCGGAGGCTCTGGCTAAAAAATCGCGCTCCACGACCAACTGACCGATCTTCGCGTGAAGCTTCTCGACTTCGGCCTCGCTGGCCGCCCGGGCCGCATCACTTGCCCCCGAGAACGTGCCTGCCATCCCTTCGACCGCCTGCCGCTTCCACGCCGCGATCATCGTATGGTGAATGCCGTGCTTCGCGGCCAGCTCCGCCAGCGTCAGGTCACCCCGGATCGCTTCCAGCGCCACCTTCGCCTTGAACTCCGCGCTGTAGCGCTTCCTCGTCTTCCTCATTTCCCGTCCATTCCTCAGGTCGGGATTAGCTTAGCACCCTGTCCAAATTTCCGGGACCACCTCACCCTTTGACAGCGAGGTGCCGCCCTTGAGCTCGAAGCCAAAACCCAACTGCTGCAAACCCCAGATACCATGCATGATCCAATAGTCTTTTTCGACTAGGCTTGGGTCGATTGCGTGGTTTCGGGCAGTCACGGCAATCAGATCGCCGAAATCAGGCAAGTTGTGCAGCAGCGTCATGTGCTGTGCAGCACAGGCGACAATAACCGCTCCGCTCGAGCCGAGCCAAAGTCGCGGACGGCCCGTGCCAGGCGTTTGCGATCCATTCCTCGCGCGCGCGCTAAGGCTTTAGGCAAGATGCTGGATGCATCTTCAGGCAGCCGCTCGAGGTTATGAAGCAGGTCTACGAGCAAGACCTCCTCGGTCAGATGAGCCGGTAAGGTGGCGCGCATACGAAAATCATACTCGCGACCATCGAGCTTGAAGCGCCCATGCCGCTTGTGGTTGTAGACGACCGGCACGTTGTGAAGCTGCGTGGTGCCCACACCTAGGCCATTGTAGGCATTGGGCGACAACATGAGAAAACGTTCATCCCCAAGGAACCTCCCCACCAGTTTCTCCGGCTTTGCCGGAGCATTACCAAAGCGGGTCCGGCGCGGCGCCATGTACAGACCGTTCGCCACCTTCTCAAGGCGTCCTTTCGCGACAAGCTGACGCAGATGCCGGTCAACGGCAGTTGACCAGCGTGCAAGATCTTTACGCCGGTAAACTTGCCCTGGTCGCAATTTTCGCGCGAGTTCCGTCACTGCCGACACTGAATGCTCCTTTGGTTTCCAGATAGGATCATTCAGACAAAAATGCAATTTTCTCATTAAAAATTCATGCACACGTTGACGGCGATGGCACCAAAACACCCAGTTCTCCTGAAGCAAATCTTGCCTACCTGCACGCGAATCACGCCATCGATGCGATCGTCTTACGGAAGCGCGAGAGCGCAATTGCAAAGAACACCACACCGATCGCTGCCGCCGCAGCAAACTGCGGCCAGACCACATCGATTCCGGCTCCGCGAAACAGAATCGCCTGCCCCAGTTCAACGAAATGAGTGGTTGGCGCAGCGAGCATGACGGTGCGCACCACCTCAGGCATGCTTTCGCGAGGTGTCGTACCCCCTGAAAGCATCTGCAGCGGCAGAAGCACAAGCACCGCCAACATCCCAAACTGCGGCATATTGCGCGCAATGGTTGCCATGAATATGCCCATTGATGTCGTCGCGAACAGCACCAGCGCCGCGCCAGAAAAAAACAGTGTTAACGATCCTGCGACCGGGATGTCGAGCGCTCCGCGTACCACCAGGTTGAGTGAGGCAAACGACGCCACCAGCACGACAAGGCCCATCGACCAGATCTTGCTCGCCATGATCTCGAAAGGCGTCACTGGCATGACCAGCAAATGCTCGATAGTGCCGTGTTCGCGCTCTCGGATCAACGCGGCCCCGGTCAGAATAATCGAGAGCAACGCGATGTAGTTGATGATCTGAGACAGGCCACCGAACCATTTTTTGTTCAGCGTCGGATTGAACCGTGCGCGCACTTCAAGGTCTACCGGGAGGCTTGTCTTGCTGCGGTATCGCTGCATGAAAGCAGTCACTTCACCCAGCGCAATTTGCTGGATGTAGCCGCTCCCGCTAAACGCCTGAGTCATGCGCGTCGCGTCAGTGTTAAGCTGGATTTCCGCCTTACGCCCTGCGAGAATATCCTGCTGGAAACCCGAAGGGATGTGCAGCACGAACGTATAGATTCCTGCATCCAGGCCGGGGTCGATCTGCGACGGAGCGATGCGATCGGGTGTCTTGAATTGGGGCGGATAGAATGCCGAAACGATCCGCTGCGACAGCGGCGAATTGTCCTCGTCGACGACGGCGATTGCCGCCTTGTTGAGGGTTTCCGGCATTGAAGAGGCGGACGTGTAGACCGACGCCGTGAACAGGAACAGGATCAGCACCAGCATTGTCGGGTCACGCCAAAGACTCCACAGCTCCTTGACGCCAAGCCGGTAGATGTTGGAGAGCTTCTGGCGCATGCTACTGCTCCTGCTTGCGCAACAGCGCAATCGCGACACCGATGATGACCGGGATTGCCAGCATCAGCGGCCAGAATGATCCCGCCAGATCGCCGAAACCCAGTGCCTTGTTGAATACCCCTCGGCTGATCGTGAACATATGGCTGGCCGGATAGAATTCACCGATGATACGGCCCGTACCCTCCAATGAGGAGACTGGATCGAGCATGCCCCCGTAGGTAACCGTGGGAATCAGCGTGCCGATCATCGCCAGGAACATCGCGGCGATCTGGCTTTTCGTGACGGCCGAAGCCAACAGCCCCATACCCGTGGCGATAACGCAGAAAAGCAATGCGGCCACCACCAGAGTCAACACGCTACCTGTGATGGGCACGTCGAACAGAAACACACCCAACAGCACCATGACCGTGAAATTCAGCATCGCAAGTCCGACATAAGGCAATTGCTTGCCCAGCAGGAATTCCGTTCGCGTGACCGGCGTAACATAAAGATTGATGATCGAGCCCGTTTCCTTTTCGCGCACCACGGCAAGCGCTGCGAGCATCGCGGGCAACATCAGAAGCAGCATTGGAATGACGACCGGCACCATCGCTGGCAGGCTCTTGACGTCGGGATTGTAACGGAAGCGGTTCTCGACCGATACCGACGAAGCGGTCGTCATGCCGGCCATGCGCATTTGCTCGGAGAGCCAGAGCTGATGCATGCCCTGGATATAACCCTGCACGGTTTCCGCACGAGACGGCATCGCGCCATCGAACCAGGCGCCAATGGCTACCGGCGCGCCACGCATTACATCCCGCCCGAAGCCGGGTGGAATCTCGATTGCAAGCGCTAGTTCGCCGCTGCGCATCCGCTTGTCGAGGTCGTCATAATCGGTGATCGGGCGTCGTTCGATGAAATACGGAGACCCGGAAATGTCAAGCTGATAGCTTTGACTCATCGCACTCTGGTCGCGGTCGAGCACGGCGTACCGTAAATCGTTTACGTCCATGCTGATGCCGTATCCCATCACGAGCAGCAGGATGACAGAACCTGCAATCGCCAGTGTACCACGGACGGGGTCGCGTCGCAGTTCAAGCGTTTCACGCCAGACGTAACTGAACAGCCTTTGAAGGCTGAACCGGCGTCTCGCAGGAGGTTGATCGTGAACTGGCTCGGCCTGTGCCTGGAGTTCAGGGATGTCCTCCGCTGGCGCCCCGCCTTCTCCGGCAGCCTCGAGCAGATAACCGATGAAGGCATCCTCGAGCGACTTCGCGCCCCGCTTTTCGACAAGCTTTGCGGGCGCGTCGCTGTCGAGTACCTTGCCTGCGTGCATCATCGACATGCGATCGCAGCGTTCGGCCTCGTTCATGAAGTGGGTGGAGATGAATATTGTCACCCGGTCGCGCCGCGACAGTTCGACAAGCAGGCGCCAGAATGAATCGCGCGCGACCGGATCCACGCCCGACGTTGGCTCATCGAGGATCAGTAGCTCCGGGTTGTGAACCATAGCCACGGCAAGACTAAGTCGTTGGCGAATGCCCAGCGGCAGACGCTCGGGCAATTCCTCCATCTCTGACTCAAGGCCAAAGCGGCCGGCGATCTCGACAACACGTCTGGCGATCTCTTCAGCCGGAACGTGGAACAAGCGCGCATGGAGTTCCAGATTCTGCCGCACCGTCAACTCGCCATAAAGCGAGAAGGACTGGCTCATATAGCCCACCCGGCGGCGTGTAGCGATGTCGCGCGGGTCCACCTCGTGGCCAAACAGCCAGGCCTGCCCTTCCGTTGCGGGGAGCAGGCCTGTCAGCATCTTCATCGTCGTCGACTTGCCGCAGCCATTGGATCCGAGAAAACCGAAAATCTCGCCGCGGCGGATGCGGAACGAAACATGGTCGACCGCAACGAAGTCCCCGAAACGCATGGTCAGCCCTTGCGCCTCGATGGCAATGTCATTCTCCTCGACATCGAGCGGCGGAATGACCACCGGTGCGTGGCCATCTTTGCGCTCTTCGGGCAGAAGTTCGGCGAAAGCGGCGTCAAGATCGTTGCAGCCCGTGCGCTCGAGCAGCTGGGCAGGTGTGCCGGTGGCTAGGATCGCGCCATCGTCCATCGCTACCAGCCAATCGAAGCGTTGCGCCTCGTCCATATAGGCGGTGGCGACGATTACGCTCATGCCGGGGCGCTGTTTGCGGATGCGCGCGATGAGATCCCAGAATTGCGCGCGCGCCAACGGATCGACGCCGGTCGTGGGTTCGTCGAGGATGAGCAGGTCCGGATCGTGGATCAGCGCACAGCATAGACCCAGCTTCTGCTTCATTCCGCCCGAAAGCTTACCCGCCGGACGCGACAGGAAGGTTTTAAGGCCGGTACTGCGCGTCAGGTCATCGATGCGCCGGCGTCGCTCGCCCGCGTCGTGACCGAACAGGCGAGCGAAGAACTGGAGGTTCTCTTCGACCGAAAGCGTTGGATACAGGTTCTTGCCCAAGCCCTGCGGCATATAGGCGATGCGCGGACAGACATTCTCACGATGGCGTCTGTCGGCCATATCGCCGCCCAGCACTTCCACCGCCCCGCCCTGCACGGCCCGCGCGCCGGCGACGAGAGAGAGAAGACTCGACTTGCCGACCCCGTCAGGGCCGATCAGGCCGATCATCCGTCCTGAAGCGATCTCGAAATCGATGCCGCGCAGGGCTTCCGCCTTGCCGTAGTGCAGATGCACTCCGGCAAGGCGGACGACCGGCGGTCCGCTCGGGGGCTGGGCTGTCGCCACCGGTCTTATTCCTTAACGAGGTTGCTGAGATTTGCGGGCCAGTCGGCTTTCGGATCAATTCTGACATAGGCCATGCCCGGAAGGCCAGTCTTTACGATATCGAGATGGCGCTGCAACAGGGCCGGATCGATCCGCGCGCGCACGCGGAACATCAGCTTCTGACGCTCACTTTCCGTCTCCACCGTCTTGGGCGTGAACTGGGCGACATCGGCAACGAAGCTGATCTTCGCAGGGATCACGATATTGGACGCTGCATCGAGAACGAGGCGCACCTCGCTGCCGATACGCACCTTGCCCGCCGCCGTCTCAGGCAGGAAAAAAGTCATGTAAACGTCCGTCAGGTCGACAAGGTTCATGACGCGTCCACCGCTTGCCACCACCTCGCCCGGTTGTGCAACACGGTACTGGATGCGACCAGAACGGGGCGCGCGAAGATCACTGTCCGCGATATCCGCCTTGATACGCACGATCGTAGCCCTGACGGCATCGACATTTGAGCGTGCGCCGATGACCTGGCTGCGTGATGCGGCGATGCTGGCGTCGACCGCCGCCAGCTGAGCTCGAGCCGCTTCGACGGTGGCCGCTGCGCCCTCAACCGAAGCCAGATTGTCATCCCGCTCCTGAACCGCCGTAGCGCCTTCGCGCGCCAGAGTTTCAGACCGTCCATAACGCTTGCGCGCGGCATTGAGTTCAGCCTCTCGCTGGCGGACTGTCGCCATGGCGGAGGCGCGCTCGCTTTGACGCTGGCTGACCTGGGTTTCGGCTATCTGGACATTGTTGATAGCCTGGGCGAGCTGGGCTTCGGCTTCGGCCAACTGGGCGCGCATGGTCTCGGTATCCATATGGGCGACAACATCACCCGCTTTGACCAGTTGTCCCTCTTCGGCGACGATGTCGCGGATACGCCCAGCGGTCTTGGCGGCAATGTCGATCTCGACCGCCTCGATGCGCCCGTTGCCGCTGGCGATACCTTCCGGAAGTTCCGCCGGCTTGAGCAGCAGATAGAGTGCTATGCCTGCCGCGATAATGGCCACGGCGATCCCGCCCAGGACAAGCCTGCTTTTGCTCTTGGCCTGCGTCATTGCGTCTGTCCCCTATCGCTTTCTGTCGAGTTCGTCTGGAAGGTCTGATCGGCTACGAAGCCGCCGCCAAGCGCCGAATAGAGCGCGACGATGCTGGAAATTTCAGCGCGCCGCAGCTGGACCAGCGCCTGTTCGGCATCGAACAGATCGCGCTGGGCATCGAGCACTTCGAGATAGGCGGAGCGACCGTTGTCAAAACGTAGCTGAGCAAGGCGCGCGCGCTCGCGCTGCGCGCCCAGCATGTCACGGGTAGTTTCGATCTGCTTTTGCAGCTGGCGCCGCTGAACCAGCGCATCGGACACATCCCGAAAACCGGTCTGGATCGCCTGCTCATATTCGGCAACGGCGCGCACCTCGCGCGCTTTTGCGACGTCAAGGTTGCCCTTCAAGCGCCCGGCATTGAATAGTGGTAGCCTCAAGCTGGGCGTAAAGCTCCATGCTTCACTGCCGCTTGAGAACAGACCATCCAGTTGATCGCTCATGGTGCCATAGGCGCCAGTCAATGAGATATTTGGCAGAAACGCTGCGCGTGCGGCACCGATATTGGCGTTGGCGGCACGAAGCCCATATTCCGCGGCCAGGATATCAGGGCGATAGAGCAGCAATTCCGATGGTAGCCCAGGCGGAAGGACCAGGCCTTCAGGCGCCTCGGCGAGAGATAGGTGTCCGGGCGCGATGCCAATCGAATGACCGACAAGAAGCGCCAAGGCGTTACGGTTGACCGCGCGATCCTGCTCCAGTCCATAGAGGGTCGTGCGGGCCTGGGCGAGCAGGGTCTGCGCCTGCATCATGTCAAGTTTCGAGCCGGAGCCCACTTCATAACGTCGCCGCATGATCCGCAGCGATTCCTCACGCGTGGAGATCGAGTTGCGGGCAAGGGCTATGCGTTCTTCATATTCGCGCTCCAGGAGGTAACCGTTCGCCACCTGTGCCACCAGTCCGGAGGCAACCGACCTGCGCGCCTCCTCTGTTGCCAGATACTGCCAGCGCGCGGCATCGCGCAAATTGCGCAAACGGCCCCAAAAATCGATTTCCCAGCTTGCGCTCAACTGCGCGCTGATCTGCTCGGAACTGACCATTGTCGCCCCAGCTCCGGGAATATTGGCTAAAGTGCGCCCACGGCTATAGCCACTCACGGCGTCAAGCTGCGGATAGAGCGCAGCCCCTTCGATCCGCCAGGCGGCCCGCGCTTCGGACACACGGCTTGCCGCAATACGAATATCCCGATTATTTTCGAGCGCTTCGCCAATCAGCCGCTGAAGTTCAGGCTCGCGAAAAAATTCGCGCCAGCTCGTTCTGGCGATCGATCCGCCCGACGCATCAGGCGCATCATATGCAGTAGGTACCGGCATGGCCGGCGCGACATAATCGGGCGTGAACGAGCAGGCCGACGTACCGAGGAGCAAAAACGCGGCGAGCAAAAGCCGCCGCCTTTTCACGGCGATGCCCGGCCCTTTCCCATAGGGCCATTCCCGAGATTGCAACATTGGTACACCGTCCCTCGTCAACCCAACCAGGCAAGCAGTCCGCGTTACCACAACGCTGGCCACTTGCGACGACTGGTCGTCAAATTTTAGTTTGCCGCCGGAGCCTTGGCTTTGGAGCCCGGACGGCATCCGCAGGAGCGGCAACGGCATCGCCCCCCTGGAAGTCACCGCGTCCAGACATCGAAAACTCTACGAGCCCGCTGCTGCGCTTCCTCTATCGAGAATGCGGCCCCGACGGCATCTCGCCATTCCGCAACCGCAGCGCTTACATCCGCCAGCGACGCCTGTCGGTTTTGCTCTACCTCCATAACAATTTCCGGCCATTGCGACAGCAATGGGAATTGAAACGGGGACACCTGCGGTGCGGCACCTGCCTGCGTAAATACCGCAAGACCTTGGGACGCAATTTTCGCCTGTCGCTGCGCGGCTACGCGGGCGACCTCGAACAAGGCCTGCCCCAGTTTTTGATTGGCACTTACAAGCGAAGTCATTTGATCAAATGGATAGCTCATCCGAAAACTTTCCTGACTGAAACGATAGGCATATCTGGAGAATGATCGCCCAAGGAAGAAATCAAAGTCACCCGTTAACCATATACTACCCGCTATTCATGGTAGGAACGGATCCTGCAAAAAAAGCAGCTAGCGCCGAAGTAAGGCAGACCACGGCCTGAGCAATTTCTTCGGGCCCTCCTCGCCGGCCAACCGGAATGGAAGATATTATCTTCGCGCGCACAGCGTCAGGCACAGTAGCCACCATGGCAAACCGAGACCACATCGCAGCCGACTGCCTTCAAAGCTTTTGCAATTGCGGTGCCAATGCCGCGCGTAGCGCCAGTGACGAGTGCCAAACTAGACATAAAAATCCATATTCTCAGCTCGACTTTAACTCCGGAACAGATTTTTCTGTTCGCGAAGAATCATATGTATACGCACGAGTATACCTTCGCTTATGATTGAGGTCCAGCGGATGCGAATCGCATTCCTAAAAAAGGAGATTTTGCGATCATGCCTGACCGCACTCCCAATGCTGCGCCCCATGCCCGTACCGGTCGACCAACAGTGACGGCCGGCAAGCGGCTTGGCGCTCATATTCTGGAGGTCGCCAGCAAGAATTTCCTTCAGCATGGGTACGAAGGCGCGAACATGGATGAAATCGCAACAGACGCTCAAGTTACGAAGCGGACACTATATCGGCGATACGGATCGAAGATCGGCCTATTCGGGGCTGTCATTGACCATGAACGGACCTGCTTTATCGAAGCGCTGGTTGTCCAGACGGAAGGAACCAGCGTTCGTGAGCGCATTTCGGTTGCTGCCCAAAACATCCTAGATGGATTTTTAACGCCGAAAGTGATCGGCTTTGACAGGCTTAAGGCGGAAATTGAAAGACTTGTCCCCGATTATTCGGACAATGCACTGCAGATTGTAACAAGCCATTGGGTCGATATCATACGCGAGACGCTCTTGGCCGATCCGGAAACTGCAAAATACGATAACGATGAGATCGAAGACATTGCTTCGTTACTGCTGGACACGCTCGTGCTCGCGCCACGTATGCGTATTCGTATGCTTAAAGTTCTCGATAACACGCCTGCAGCCAAGTCAGCCCATATTGACCAAGCACTGGACTTGCTTGCGGCAGGGATACCCTCCCTGCGCCGGTAGTCGGGACCTGCGCGCCCGCCCCTCTCGATTTAAGATACACGATCAGGATGCAAGAATCTCATGGTAGATAGAGACCCGCAGCATAGCGATCCCCTGGACGGTTTCGCCCAGACTTTGGACCGTATGGCCGCTTCTTCAATCGCTCAAGCAACCAGCGGATTGTCACCTGCTACCCTCTTCATGGCAATATCCGATTGGGCCATTCACATGGCGAGTTCTCCGGGCAAACAGCTTCAGCTTTCTGCAAAAGCAGCGCGCAAATCTGCCCGGCTGCTCGACTACGCGGTACGAAAAGCCCGTGATCCTGACGCCGCGCCCGCAATCGAGCCTTTGCCGCAGGATCATCGCTTCGTCGATCAAGCCTGGCAGAAGCCCCCCTTCAACCTTATCGCCCAGTCTTTCCTGCTTAATCAGCAGTGGTGGCATGCGGCGACGAGCGGTATCGATGGCGTCTCACGCCATCATGAGGATATTGTGAATTTTGTGGCGCGCCAGTTTCTCGACTATTTTTCGCCCAGCAATTTTATCGCTACCAATCCCGTTCTTCTCAAGCGCATCGCCGATACCGGAGGGCAATGCCTGGCGGACGGCGCCGCCCATTGGCTCGAAGATATGCAGCGCCAGTTCCGCGGCGAACCGCCAGTCGGCACCGAGGCTTTCAAACCCGGTGAAACCGTGGCGACCGCCAAGGGCAAAGTCGTCTTCCGCAACCAGCTGGTCGAACTTATCCAGTATGAACCGACAACAGACAAGGTGCGACCGGAGCCCGTGCTGATCGTACCTGCATGGATCATGAAATATTATATTCTGGATCTGTCGCCGGGAAATTCGATGGTCAAATGGCTGACTGCGCAGGGTTATACCGTCTTCATCCTGTCCTGGCACAATCCCGGAACGCAAGATCGCGACCTTGATCTCGATGCCTATCGCCGCCTTGGTCCAATGGCGGCGCTCGACGCCATCACTACCATTACCGGTGCGAGCAAGATTCACGCGGCTGGCTACTGCCTGGGCGGTACGTTGCTCTCAATCACTGCAGCCGCAATGGCGCGCGATCATGACGAACGCCTGGCCAGCGTCACCCTTTTGGCGGCACAGACGGAGTTCAGTGAACCGGGCGAGCTTGGTCTCTTTATCGATGAAGCGCAGTTGCACATCCTCAAGAACATGATGTGGAGCAAGGGCTTTCTCGACAGCAGCCAAATGGGCGGCGCCTTCCAGATATTACGGTCGAACGATCTGGTCTGGTCGCATGTACTTGGAACCTATCTGATGGGCGAGCGCGACGAGATGATCGACCTGATGGCGTGGAATGCCGACGGGACCCGCATGCCCTATGCGATGCATAGTGAATATCTGACACGGCTTTTCCTCAACGACGAGCTTGCCGAGGGGAAATATACGGTCGAAGGGCGCAATATCACCTTGTCCGCTATCCGCGCGCCGTTCTTTGTAGTCGGTACCGAACGCGACCATGTCGCGCCATGGAAATCGGTACACAAGATTCATATGCTGACAGGCGCGGAAGTGACGTTTGTTTTGACGAGTGGTGGCCACAATGCGGGCATAGTTTCTGAACCCGGCCACAAGAACCGGCGCTATGAAGTACTGACCCGCCCGGCTGATGGCCCCGCCTATGACGCGGACGAATGGCGCGATGGCGCCCAGAAGAAGCAGGGTAGTTGGTGGACCGAATGGGACGCATGGCTGGATGCGCGTTCCGGAGAGCCGATCACGCCCCCCGCCATGGGTGCCGCAGATAAGGGGTATGCCCCCATTGCCGACGCTCCCGGTCATTATGTGCTGGAGAAATAAGACGTGTCCGGCACTGACATGATCGAAAATCGTACCTTCGACGAGATTACTGTCGGCGAAACCGCCAGTATGACCCGCACTCTCTCGCAAAAGGATATTCAGCTATTCGCATTGGTTTCCGGTGATGTGAATCCGGCCCATCTGGATGCAGACTTTGCCGAGGGCGACTTTTTTCGCCGGATCATAGCTCATGGCATGTGGGGTGGCGGTCTGATTTCAGCAGTATTGGGAACCGAACTGCCGGGGCCTGGAACCATCTACCTGGGTCAGTCGCTGCGCTTCAAACGTCCGGTCGGCATTGGTGATATCATCACGGCATCCGTGACAGTCACGGAAAAGCGGCCCGACAAACATATCCTCCTGCTCGACTGCCGCTGCGAGAACCAGGCCGGCGAGACCGTTATCACGGGCCAGGCCGAAGTTATGGCGCCGACGACGAAGATCAGCCGGCAGCGCGTGGCTTTGCCGGAAATCCGGCTGTCGGATCATGGCGCCTATCACCGGCTGATTGAAACGGCTTCGAATGCTTTCGTTCCCACTGCC
The DNA here is from genome assembly GCF_040547625.1 of Porphyrobacter sp. MBR-155. NCBI lineage: Bacteria > Pseudomonadati > Pseudomonadota > Alphaproteobacteria > Sphingomonadales > Erythrobacteraceae > Porphyrobacter > Porphyrobacter sp. MBR-155. Next base: position 58,061 of record NZ_JBEPQB010000013.1, on the reverse strand, counting down.
ATCGCCCATCCCTGCACTGCGGCTGCACTTCTTGCGGCAGTGGAAGCGGCTGAGGCCGGACTGATCGAGCCAATACTGGTCGGCCCGGAAACCCGCATTCGCAACGCGGCAGAAGAAGCCGGCAAGGACATCTCCGCATTCCGCATCGTTCCGACTGCTCATAGCCACGATTCCGCCGCCAAAGCGGTCGAACTTGTGCGGTCGGGCGAAGCGGCACTGCTGATGAAGGGATCACTTCACACAGACGAACTGATGGCTGCCGTGGTCAGTCGCAGTTCGGGGTTGAGGACCGAGCGGCGCATCAGCCACGCCTATATCATGGATGTCTCTGGCCATCCCGAACCGCTCATCATCACGGATGCGGCGATCAACATCGCGCCCACACTGATCGAGAAAGCCGACATCATCCGCAACGCGATCGACCTTGCCCATGTCATCGGGCTGGCAGAACCGCGCGTCGCAATTCTTTCCGCGGTGGAAACGGTCAACCCCGCCATGCCGACCACGCTTGACGCAGCCGCATTGTGCAAGATGGCCGACCGGGGACAGATTACGGGCGCCCTGCTCGACGGCCCGCTGGCCTTCGACAATGCGATCAGCGAAGCGGCGGCGCGGGAAAAGGGCATCGTATCCTCCGTCGCCGGAAAGGCGCAGATTCTCGTCGTGCCCGATCTGGAAGCTGGCAACATGCTGGCCAAGCAGCTCACCTTCCTTGGCGGAGCGGATGCGGCAGGCGTGGTTCTGGGTGCGCGCGTTCCCATCATCCTCACCAGCCGGGCTGACAGTCTGCGGACGCGGCTCGCCTCCTGCGCGGTCGCGACCCTGCTTGCGCGCGCAGCGACCAACGCAGCCCCGGGCCTTCCACAAGGCTCCGCCGCATGAAGGCGATTGTCAGCCTCAATTCCGGCTCGTCCAGCATCAAGTTCGCCCTCTACGTCCTCGACGCGGATCGTGCCCCCTCCCTCTCGGCTGCCGGTAAAATCGAGCGCATTGGCATTTCCCCGCACCTCACGATCCGGGATACGTCGGGCGAGACGCTGGTCGTACAGGACTGGCGGGACCAACATGGCCTTACGCATGCCGACCTGCTCGCCTGGCTGTTCGACTGGGCAATCTCCCATCTGGACGGGCGCGAGGTGATCGCCATAGGCCATCGCATCGTTCATGGCGGTGTCGATTTCGCCGTCCCCTGCCTGATCGACGATCTTGTGCTGGACGAACTTGAAAGGCTCTGTCCGCTGGCGCCGCTGCACCAGCCCCACAATCTGGCCGCAGTCCGGGCGATTACCGCGCTCGCACCAGACCTGCCGCAGGTCGCCTGCTTCGACACGGCCTTTCACCATGACCGGCCAGAACTCGCCACGCGCTTCGCCATCCCGCGCGCATTCCACGATCAGGGGATCAGACGCTATGGCTTCCATGGCCTGTCCTATGAATATATTTCCCGTCGCCTCGCAACGATCGATCCGGCGCTTGCGGCCGGTCGCGTGATCGTCGCGCATCTGGGCAACGGCGCATCGCTGTGCGCCATGGCCGATGGCAGGAGCGTGGACACCAGCATGGGCTTTACCGCGCTGGACGGCCTGATGATGGGCACACGCTGCGGCACGATCGATCCAGGCGTGGTACTGCACCTTCAAACACAGATGCGAATGAGCCCGCAGGAAGTTGAAACTCTTCTGTACAACAAGTCGGGCCTGCTGGGCGTATCGGGCATTTCGAGCGATATGCGCGCCCTGTCCGAGAGTGGCGCACCCGAAGCGCAGGATGCGATCGACCTGTTTACCTGGCGGGTAGCGCGGGAGGCAGGCGCTCTCGTCAGCATCCTCGGCGGGGTGGATGGAATCGTCTTCACGGCCGGGATTGGCGAAAACCATGCCGATGTGCGATCGCGCATCTGCCGCAGACTCGAATGGCTGGGCATCAGGCTGCAGGCGCATGGCAATATGTCCAATGACACCATCATTAGCCATCCCGACAGCAAGGTAAAGGCATTGGTCATTCCGACCGATGAAGAGCGCATGATTGCCCTTCACACCCTCTCGGTTCTATTTGGAGTAGCGCAATGAACCCTCTGGTAGACCTGCGCGGCAAGCGCGGCCTCGTCATCGGCGTCGCAAACGAACATAGCATCGCTACTGGCTGCGCCGACGCCTTCGCCCAATGCGGCGCGCGCCTGGCCGTGACCTATGTGAACGAGAAGGCTAGGAGCTGGGTCGCGCCTGTTGCCGAAAAGCTTGGCGCCGAGTGGAGCGCGCCTTGCGACGTGCGTGAACCGGGGCAACTGGAAGCCCTGTTCGAAGAGGTGCGGGAGCGCTGGGGCGGGCTCGACTTTCTGCTTCACTCCATCGCCTTCGCGCCAAAGGAAGACCTGCACGGCCGCGTAGTCGACAGCTCGGCAGAAGGTTTTGCCATGGCGATGGACGTGTCCTGCCACAGCTTCCTGCGCATGGCAAAACTGGCCGAGCCGTTGATGAATGAGGGCGGCTGCCTGCTGTGCGTCACCTTCTATGGCTCGGAGCGGGTAATCGAACATTACAACCTGATGGGGCCGGTCAAGGCAGCGTTGGAAAGTGCGACCCGCTATGTGGCGGCTGAACTCGGTCCCAAGGGCATCCGCGCCCATGCGATCTCGCCCGGCCCGATCGCCACACGCGCGGCCAGCGGGATCGATCGGTTCGACGAACTGCTCGATCGGGCAGCCGCGCAGGCTTCGCAAGGGCAACTGGTGGATATTGGCGACGTGGGTTCCCTTGCCGCCTTCCTTGTCAGCGATGCGGCCAGACGCATAACCGGCACCGTCATTCCCGTCGACAATGGACTGCATCTCCACGCATGAAACACCTGCCCAACTTTCCCGCCGCCCTGCTGGCTGCATCCGTCCTCCTGCCCTTTCAGGCGCAGGCCAGGGAAGATGTCGAAATATTGATCAGGAATGTTGATGAGCGTGATGCCAATGGCTTTGCCCTTGTTGATATCCGCCTTCTGAATTCCGATGATGCAGCGCAAACGGTCCCCCTGCCCGACCGGATCGAGGCGCGAGTGACGCTGCCTGGCGGCACACACAGCGTCTGGCTCGACCGTGGGCCGACCGTTCCCGCACAAGTGATCGTGGCCGCCCATGGCTTTGCCTGCGCGCAGTACCGAGTTTCCGATGCATCGGTAAACCAGGGCGCGTTGCTCTCTGTTCCGGCATGGGGTCGCCAGCAGATCGCTCTTTCCGCACGTCATGGGCTTATGCCAGACCAGCCCGGCGAACAGGCGCAAGCAACCGTGCCGGTGCCGCCCCCTACGCCATCCGCCGCCGATCGTTCAGTCGGCAATGCCTTTATAGACAATCTCTCGCCTTATGAGCCGATCTATGCCGTCTATGGCCCTGGAACCAACAGCGAGGCCCGTATCCAGCTGAGTTTCAAGTATCAGCTTTTCGGCAGCCGGCTGCGGGAAGACCAGCCTGCCTCCCTCAAGGATGGCCTCTATTTCGCTTATACCCAGCGTATGTTCTGGGATCTGGGCGCGGACTCCTCACCCTTTCGCAATATCGATTTCCAGCCCGAAATCTTCTACCTTGCACAGCCCAAGGCCCTATCCGATACAGCGACTCTCAGTGGGCAGGTGGGCCTGCGTCATGAATCCAATGGCCGAGATGGCGATGCATCGCGCAGCATCAACATGGTCTATGTGACGCCCATGGCGGCATTTTCGCTAGGCGGTGATTGGCGGCTGACTGCCGCACCACGTTTCTGGCTCTATGTCGGCGACCGCTCCGATAATCGCGATATCCGCCGATATCGGGGCAATAGCGGCTTCTTTATGGAAGTTGCGGAAGTTAATGGACTGCGCCTCTCCACCTCCACCCGGTTCAACTTCGGGAGTGGCAAGGGAGCAGTGTCAGCCGATATTTCCTATCCATTGCGCCGCATTCTGGGCGACGGCCCCGACTTTTATCTCTTTGGCCAAAGCTTCCACGGCTATGGCGAAAATCTTCTCGATTATAACAAACGCGCCACGCGCCTACGCATCGGTGTGGCCCTTGTTCGATAAAAAACGTGATTTAGCCCTCTGGATGCCGAAGTCGTCCTCGAATTAAAATCCCATTATCTCGGAAGCGACCTGCAGGTGAGACGGGTGGCCAGGGCACGTCAGCGCGAAGAGTGAGATTCGGCAACCCGGTACCACTGCTGGGACCGACAGCCCAACTTGCCGAGCAGGCATCCCTTGGCTTCCAACCGGTTGGCATCGACGACACGAATAGTACCGGTAAAAGTCCGGCCAATGTCCGGTACAAAGACTTGGCCGCGCCAGACACCTGGCCGCTCCTCTACAAAATCACGAAACAACTGCGATCCCACCAGCGGATTCTGACTGCCTTTGCGTGCATCTGCTTTCGCCTTCTCACTGGCCCAGACAACAACGCCGCACATTCGGTCCCCACAACGTTCTGCACGGATATGTACGCTGTTCTTTGGATTTCTCCACACATCGAATGACGATTCCTGGGCCGTGGCTGCCACATGCCCGGACCCCGCCATCACGACCGCGATAGCGAAAACCTTGAGCCACATACGGTTCATCCGCAGACCGACTATAGCGTGTTCAGTTGGCGGCCCGGGGGACTTAATAGCGCAAGATGCTAGTCCACAGATAAGGCGTAATACGCTGAACATGGCTTCCCTCGAGTTTTACCTGCGCCCGATCGACTGCTTCGAAATGGCGATCGGGATTGTCGGTATAATTCGCGCTGAGACTACCGGGTACTGACCTGATCCGGTACCCGCGTCTCTACCGCATGTACTTGGTCGTGGGCCTGCGGTCATCGTCGCACCGTATCCGCCACCAGAACCCCATCCACCATCGCAAACTGCATCACCGCAGCAAAGCCCCCGGAGTTTCGGCAGTCAATCGCCGCGATCTGCGTGTTTTGTAGTGCGAACCGGATCACCGCGAAAGTCGCAGCGTCGGCGTCCACGACAAATGACGCGAACAACGCCTCGGGGGTTGGAAGGTTACATTCGCTTCCTGAATGCCCGCCATCAACCGAACGCTCAGCCAAGTCCCCATGCAATTTCGTCTGTTTCCCGTTCCATTGCAGGCTAGAATAGGCAAGCCTCATTGACAAGCACGGCAAGACAATCTCGCATCGGCAGACTAATAAGGACCAATCCACCTCATTGCACCTGCTTGCCCAAAGCGATAGATACATGCGTTGGATAGGCAGACAGATAGGACCGATTGCATGACCGAGAATGACAACGGCGCCGTTCGTCCCACGACAGGCTGGGGCTGGGTTCTAGCTTATGGCATAGTTGTCATTCTGGTCGGGCTTCTGGCCCTTTCCAATCCGCTCGCCACTGGCGTGGCGACCGGTTTTCTGATCGGCACACTGCTGATTGTTTACGGCGCTTTCGCAACATTTGCCAGCCTATCGTATTTGTCCGGCCGCGCGCGCTGGATCGAACTCATTTTGGGCATTATGGGCCTTCTGGCCGGGGCAGTCACAATCTTCAACCCGTTTGCCGGCGCTCTCTCACTGGTGATGCTGATAGGCGCCTGGCTGCTCATCAGCGGAATCCTTGAGGCCATCAGTGCATTCCGGAGCGAGCATGACTGGGGCTGGCGGCTGCTGCTCGGCATTTTGGATCTTGTGCTGGGCGGACTGATTCTGTTCAGCGGCCCTGCGACTGGCCTGATCTTCCTCGCCTTTTGCGTCGGAATCAGCTTTCTGATCCGGGGCGTCTTTCTCTTTATCCTGGCTTTGGGATTGCGGCGACTTGCGCGCATTTGAGCTCGATACCCCGTCTCCACAAATATATGCTGCTGGTCTTCCAAGGGCTTTGCGGGCTAGGTGGTAAACTCATAAACTGGCTTGCGAGATGTAGATTGGATTGATTCAAGGCATTTGAAGGAGCCTTGGATGAGCCGTCGCAGATTTGAGCTTACGGATTTCGAGTGGTCGGTGATCGAGCCGTTGTTGCCGAACAAGGTGCGCGGTGTTCCGCGTGTTGATGATCGTCGGGTGATCAATGGGATATTGTGGCGGTTTCGCACAGGCAGCCCCTGGGCGGATATCCCGGAGCGCTATGGGCCATACACGACGTGCTACAACCGTTTCGTGCGTTGGCGCAAAGCTGGCGTATGGGACCGGCTTCTGTCCTCCGTCAGCGCCGCTTTCGATGGCGAACTGGTCATGATCGACAGTTCCTCGATCCGGGTCCACCAGCATGGTGCGACCCTAAAAAGGGGGCCCCAATCGCTGCATGGGACGTTCCCGGGGCGGCCTGACTACCAAGATCCATGCGCTGGTTGATGGCCGGGGTTTACCGGTCGGCCTGCATCTGTCGGAAGGACAAGCCAGCGATTGCCGCAAGGCTATCCGCGCACGGATCGAAAGCAACGGCGGCTTCGCCAACATCCCGGCAAAGCGTAATCGACGAAAGGGCTTCGCCTTCAGCGCCTTCCTCTACCGCTATCGCAACCTGATCGAGCGCTTCTTCGGAAAACTCAAACACACCAGAGGCTTGGCGACACGCTACGACAAACGCGCCGATAACTTCCTCGCTGCCATTAAGCTCTTCTCAGCACGGTTATGGATCGCAACTAATGAGTCTACGGCCTAGAATGGGCCTATGAACATTCAAGCTTAATCTTTTTAGGGCGAATTATGAGCGAGAAGCATCCATACGACGTTGAAGTTCTTGAAATATTCAAAGATCCAAAGAACAGGCTAGAAGGCAAGAAACATGTTCTGATTGAGCACGTGATGTCGACGGGGGAATACTACCTTGGTGCACATAAAGATGAAGTGCTCATTATTTTTGCCGGATATGATGAAAAGAACAAAGTCATACGTGCTTCGGAGAGATCGCGTACACAATATCCACCCCAATATTTTGTCAAACACATCCAAGATGCCAAGGGGCGTTGGGAAGGATGGAGTGACACGAAAAAATATACAGTCTTTGTAGGCACTGTTGACAAGATCATTAAACCTGAGGATAGGAAAAATACAGCAATTGTCTTTAAAGATGTTTCTCTTGTCTCAGGCTCGCTTGAAGGAGAATCAACAGATCATTTGAACGTAAGCTTTCAATATGACACCCGCTGTGCAGATTTGTACAATGAACAAAATCGATATGTTGTACTTGTATCAAAACAGTATAAACCGCTGGACGGGTGGGAAAATGGAAAACAAAAAAGCGCATTCAAGAATTTTTATAATCCTGGATGCAATTATTTTCAGCCATATGATTTCGATATCATAGAAAAAATGCGTAACACACGAGACAAATAATCACCGCGTTTTGATCTAAGCCGTTGATTTTAAAAGAAAAACTTGGTAGCGGAGGAGGGACGCATAAATTTCTCTTATAATGTTGATATAGATATATCATTTTTTACTTTTCGAGAAAAATACCCCCACCGATACCCCCGCAGAAGCGATGCGATGAACCGTTACGATTGCACGACGAATCGGCGAAAAGCCTACAGTCTCTCATCGGACAATTCGCGGAGCACCTGAATGGATAGAGCCGCCAAAGGACTGGATCGCACGAAACCTGGCGCGGTTTGGGGCGGCACGTCATGGATTATGTCGGATCGCTCTTCGTCGTGCGAGAACTCGTCGCCGCGTTTCTGTTCGAACGTCGCGAGCCTTGCCTCACCGTCGATCGCGACCAGTTTGGATCGAAAGTTCAGATGCGCACCGTAGCGTTCGACGTGTTCCATCAGCGCGCGCACATAAATCGGCACGCCGAGCAGCACAGCACCGACCGTGTGGAACCGCACGTCGATGTCCTTGAGGACCCAAACCTGATCCTGCCATGGATCAACGGTTGCATTGTCATCCTGAATGAGACGCCCACTGGTCAGGATGATAGCCCGCACGAGCCTGGTTTCAGGCGTTCGAAACCCCGCCGGTAGCGCATTTCGGCTTGCGGTCACAGACTGATGCCCTGCAATCACATGTGGCCGGTGGCGATAAAGTTCTGATGCCAAGCCAGCGCCTCGCTTAGCAACGAAGGGGAATGCTTGCCGAAGGAATCGCGCAGTGCGCGCTCGTAATAGTCGGCCAGCCTGTCGCGATAGCGCGGGTGGACACAGGTCTCGATGATCAGGCAGGCGCGCTGCCTGGGCGCCAGTCCGCGCAGATCGGCAAGCCCCTGTTCGGTCACGATCACCTGCACGTCCTGGTTGATGTGATCGACGTGGCTGACCTGCGGCACGATCGTCGATATCGCCCCTCCCTTGGCCGTCGAAGGAGCCATGAAGATCGAGATATAGGCATTGCGGGCAAAGTCGCCCGAACCGCCGATGCCGTTCTGGATCGCCGAGCCCATGACGTGGGTGGAATTGACGTTGCCGTAGATGTCCGCCTCGATCATCCCGTTCATCGCGATGCAGCCCAGACGGCGGATCAGTTCGGGGTGATTGCTGATTTCCTGGGGGCGCAGGATAATCCGCTCGCGGTAGCGGTCCATGTCGGCATTCAGCGCATGCGCCGCCTCGGGGCTCAGCGAGAATGCCGTCGAGGATGCCATGCGCAGCTTACCCGAGGTGAGCAGGTCCAGCATTCCGTCCTGTAAGACCTCTGTATAGGCGGTCATGTTCTCGAACGGACTGTCGATCAGGCCGGTCAGCACGGCGTTGGCGATATTGCCGACGCCCGATTGTAGCGGTAGCAGATTTTCCGGCAGCCGCCCCTGCGCGACTTCATGCGCGAAGAATTCCATCAGGTGGCCAGCGATCCGCTGGGCGCAATCGTCGGCTGGCTTGAACGGCAGGTTGCGATCGGGCGTGTCGGTTTCGACAATAGCGACAACCCTGGCCGGATCGCAGCGGAAGGTGGGCTGGCCGATCCGGTCATCGGCGCGAACCAGAGGGATCGGCATGCGGTGCGGCGGCAGGGCCGTACCGTAATAGATGTCGTGCATCCCCTCCAGCGCCGGGTTCTGCCAGCGATTGACCTCGAGGATGACCTGCCCCGCCCGGTCCAGCCAGGTCTTGTTGTTCCCTACCGACGAGGCGGGGACCAGCGAGCCATCAGGCAGGATCGCCGTCACTTCGACAAGCGCCGTGTCCAGCGGACCGAAGAATCCCTGCCAGGCCATTGGCGCCACCTGGCTCAGATGCATGTCGAAATAGTTCATCTCGCCGCGATTGATCTGCTCGCGAGCAATCGGATCGGAATTGTAGGGCAAACGAAAATCGATGCCCTTGGCCTTGGCGAGTGCGCCGTCCAGTTCAGGCCCGGTCGAGGCGCCGGTCCACACGCTGATCGCGAACGGATCGCCGGCCGCGTGTGCCGCCTCGATCCGCCGCGCCAGCGCCTGCGGCACCGCCTTGGGATAGCCCGCGCCGGTAAAACCGCTCATTCCCACGGTCGTGCCCGGCGCGATCAGCGCCGCGGCCGCCTCGGCGTCCATCACCCGGGACTGGAGCAATGGATGGGCAATTCGTGAGGTCATCAATCTTGGGTCTCCATCGGGCCTGTCGGATTTAAGGGTGCCAATAGGGCCAACTTGGCATGGATCTGTGTAGACCTTGAATTGGAGCTCAGAGCGCGCTCTTCAATCGCTCATAGGAGGCGCGCAGTTCCTCGGCCAGCACCTCGATCGCCGACTTGATGTTCTGCCCGCTGTCATGAAGGCGCGCTTCGGCCACGAAATGGTTCCATTTGGTTTCGGCTTCCTGCCATTCCTGCTGGGCTTCCATGCTGCCCAGATGGGCCTGCACCTTGGCCTCATCGCGCAACGTGGCGAGTTCCGGCTTCAGATTTTCCAATGCGCTCATCATCTTCCTCCTGTGCTGATTTTCGCTGGTCTAAATTTCAGATTGCCGCAGCCGGTCGATCGCGCGCGCGAGCTTTTCCCGAACCGTGCTGGCGGCTTTGACCAGTTCAGGATTGCTGATCGCCTGCATCGACGCCACCGGGTCAATTGCCGCGACTTCAACTTCGTCCGAACCTGACTGCTGCACGATGACATTGCAGGGCAGCATCAGGCCGACCTTGTCTTCCAGCTGCAGCGCCTCGTGTGCCAATGTCGGATTGCAGGCGCCAAGGATCGTATAGGGGCGGAAGTCGACGTCGATCTTGGATTTGAGGGTCTGCTGGATATCGATCCAGCTGATCACGCCGAACCCCTCCGTCTTCAGCGCAGCCTCTGCGCGCGCTGGCGTCATCGAAGGGGACCTTCAACCTGGCGGAAATATAGTAGCTCATCGCCTGCCTTCTCCTGTCGGGGTGCGGGTTTCGTCAGCTTGCCGCAACCGTAGTGATCACCGGCGTGCCCTCCAGCGTGCGCTGCACCGGGCAGCGGGACGCCACCGAGATCAACTTTTCCCGCTGCTCATCGGACAGGTCCTCGCCAATGACACGGATCGTCTTGGCGAAATGGTCCGTCTTCGCCGACTTCCCCTCGACCGTGCCCTTGGCATGCGTAAGGGTGACTTCCACGCGTTCGAGCGGCCAGTTCTGCTGACGGGCATACCAACGCACCGTCATGGCCGTGCATTCGCCCAGTGCTGCCAGCAACAGGTCGTAGGGCGCCGGTCCCAGGTCCCCGCCACCCTGTTCGACGGGCTCATCGCCGATGAGGTGATGGCCGGACACGTCGATGCTGACGGCAAAAGCACTTTCACCGGTCTCGACGATGTGCGCTGTTGTCGTGCCTGTACTCAAAGAACGTCTCCCCTCATGCCGTGGCCATGCTGGGACCATAACAGGTCATTTCTCGACCTGTCTGACAAAATGCCACTTGCTTGGCGTGAGGGTTGCCGGGGTCGAGAACAGTGCGGGCCTGCCGTCACAGGCGTTCTGGTTGAAATGCGCGCAGGTGCGGAAAATCCCCCTTTTGCAGGTATGCCTTTTCCGCAGGCGTCGATTGCCTATCGAGGATTTGATTGCGGTGCGGGTGGCGGCCAAACGCAGCAATCACCTGGCGCACGTCTTCTGCCTGTTTCACCAGGGAACGATAAATCGGCTGCAAATGATCCGGGGCGCTTGACGCAATTTCTACCCGCAGGCGGATCAGAAGGTCGATCCGCTCGAGGTGGTCGTGGCCTTCGCAGTGACCGAGTGGCTGGGTGAAGGCGATCTTGAACCACGGCGTATCGAGAGCTTCATAGTGGTCAGTTGCCAACCCCGTCAGCGCCAGTTTCAGGGCGGCGGCATCCTGCGCGAATGCCCGCGTCGTGCCCCGCCAGAGTGACCGTGAAAACTGATCCAGCAGGATAATGAGCGAAAGTCGTCCCTCCGGATCGCCTGCCCAGTGATCGAGCCCGCCTTTCGCCCCACGGGTCGTCAGTTCTGGAAACCGGGCGACGATCGACTCGTCGGCGCCTCCCTGCATGCGCCAGAACCAATGCTTGCGATGAGTCTCTGCGTCCACATCCTTGCTGCGCCCTTCCGGAAACCAGAAGTCCAGAACGTCGTGCCACGGCTGAGCAGGGGTTTCGATCATGCGCTTTCAATCGGACGATATCATTGCTCGCTGCTTGCGCAGGAAATGCAGAGTGCGGCTTCCGGGCGCGCCTCAAGACGCTTGGGAGCGATGGCATCGCCGCAGCGAACACATTCGCCGTAGGTGCCATTTTCGATGCGTAACAAGGCGCGGTTGACCGACGCGATTTCGCGCGCGACCAGCGCGGCCTGCGCTTCGAGAGAGGCGTCATCCTCCATCTCGACCGCCTGTTCGGACGAGTCGGGGTTCAAGGGTTCCGCCAGATCCTGAGCGAGGCGCTGCTGCCGGCCTGCGAGTTCGGTGAGTTGTTGCGAAAGGCGTGCTCGGGCGGCGTCGGCATTCGGCATGGACAATAATCCTTTCAAGTCTCCAGCCCTTTGGTAGCAAGTGCCGCCGCTGCCTGACAACGAGAAGTCCTTCGGCGCAAAGCCGGCAGGCAAAGATTGGTTGTTTTATGCCGGCCTGCAGGATTTCTTCCGGCCTTCAAGCGACGTCGACAGTTGTGCTCGCCATCCCTAGGGTTAAAGAACGGCCAGTTCCGGCGCGGCGCGAGGGAATCTTCCAGCCGCATTTGAGACTGGGCCGTGATTGCGATTGGAGAATGTGAATGTCGAATACCCCCCACACTCTGGGCGATGAATTTCCTGACCAGATGGACCAGATCCACGCTCTGAAGGTGTCGAACACCCGGTTCGCCAAGCTCCTGGTGGACTATGACGCAGTTAACGACGAGATCCATCGCGCGGAAACCAACATCGCGCCGGTGTCGCAGGATCGCGAAACCGAACTGCGCAAACAGCGCCTCGCGCTCAAGGACCAGATTGCCCAGGCTCTTACCGAAAACGCCTGACCGGGATCGCGTGTTTGCCTCCTGCTCCCTCTAATTCAGCGTTGTGGGAGGCAATACCGATCAGAGCATAGCAGTACCGTGCCGGCAACCAATTGGACATGGTTCCTGCCCGTAACCACTGCGGTCTATCCCATGTCAGATCGGTGGTACGTAATCGCTTCGCTGCAATGATATCATGTAGGCAGCAAGGTTATCGATCTGGTCGGGATCGATGGCAAAGTTCATCACATCGGGAAAATTGTGTGATTTCTGCAGCCAGGGCTTGATCGTCGCGCCGGTCAGGCCTGGCGTGTTGACGACAGATTCAAAGGTCGGGGCATCAACGTTCGGGGAGTATCGTCGTCCGGCGCTCACAGCATGGCAACCGGAACAATGCTGTTGCGCAAATGCCAGCCCCCTGGCCTCAGCAGATTCTCGGATTGAGCCGGCACCTTCCGCAGTCGTGGCGGGGTTTGGTGCCCCTGCCTTGGGTATCATCTCGGGCGTGCACGCCGTTGTGAACAGCAAAAGAATGGTGAGACCTGGAAATTTACACATGGTCGCGACCTACCCCGATCACCATGCGGGGTCCAACTTCGAATGCGTGAAAGTCCCCCGACCACTCGCCCGCGGATATTCCGCAAGCGAGCAGTCGGGGATCAGGCTCGAGCGGTCGCCCGATGACTCGGGTAGCGATCGCTTAGCGGCGATCGCTCTCCATCACTTTCGTCCAGACCCTCACGAAATGATCCGCGAACATCTGCTTTGCGTCATCCGAAGCATAGACCTCGGCGACAGCCCGCAACTCTGAATTGGAACCGAAAACGAGATCAACCGGCGTTGCTGTCCACTTGGCAGCGCCCGTACCTGCGCACGGTCAAAATCGATTGAGCGCGAACCTCATTTGAATTTTTTTAACAGCGGGATCGGTTCGCGCCGGTCCCGCTTTTTGCTATGTAGGGAGACAATATGCTGCTCGAAAAAATCAAGACGCCCGGTCTGTCCCACTTGTCCTACCTCATCGGCTCTGGCGGCAAGGCCGCGGTGATCGATCCACGTCGCGACTGCGAATGCTACCTTGAACTGGCGCGCGCGGAGGGGCTGGAAATCACGCACATATGCTCGGAGGATGCCGAAGGCATGGATGAGAGGCAGCGGCGGTGGCAAGCATTCTTGAATGCTGCCAATGTGGTCTCGGTCAACCAACCTTCCCTGCTACAACCGACTAAACCTTGCCGACCTTCGCGGCTTGAGTCCCAGGCAGCGCGCACCGGTCATCATCGCGAACTGCGCCCATCCGGACTACCGGCCGGCGTTGGCCGACTATCTCGCGCGAGCACGCAAGGATTCCTATGGCCAGCAATCGCCCAGGCTGCTCAAGGAGGCACTGTCTTGGCACCAGCGCTTCATCGCGACGAGCACGATTCTGGCTTAGCGCGCTTGCGTAACCAGAGACGAGAGAGCGCATGGCCGATCCGACCGAGTTGATCGACCTCGACGATCCATCCACCGGATCGCCGGAGGAAGCCGCTTCCGCGCTGGGCGTCGATCCTGCAAAGGGATTGTCCGCGCATGATGCGAGCGAGCGACTGGCCCGCTTTGGCTCCAACGAACTACGGACGGTAAAGGGGCCGCCGCTGTGGCGCCGTATTCTTGCGCAGTTCCGGGATCCGCTGGTCTACCTCCTCCTCGCAGCGATTGCGGTGACGCTTGCGATCTGGCTCATCGAGGGGGAGCGGGAGTGGCCTGTCGACGCCTTGGTCATCGCGATTGTCATCCTGCTTAACGCGGTTTTGGGCTTCGTCGAAGAGAGCAAGGCAGCAAGCGCGGTAGCGGCACTTGCGAAGATGACAGCGGTGACCTCGTCGGTAATGCGTGACGGTCGCAGGCAGCGGATACCCGCTAGAGAACTGGTGCCTGGCGACGTGCTGCTGCTCGAGGAGGGCGACGCAGTCGGTGCGGATGCGAGGTTGATCCTGGCGGCCTCGCTGCGCGTTCAGGAGGCATCGCTCACCGGCGAAAGCGAAGCGGTCGCAAAGGATGCGGCCACCCTGCCCGCTCCGGCGGCCCTCGCCGACCGGACTTCGATGGTCTTCAAAGGCACCGCGGTCGCACAGGGCACCGGCCGCGCAATCGTCACCGCCATCGGTATGCGAACCGAGATGGGCCGCATCGCCACCATGCTCGACGAGACACGCGAAGAGGCTACGCCGCTACAGCGCGAAGTGGCTCGGCTGGGGCGGATCCTCGGCACAAGCGTGGTGATCATCGCGGCAGTTGTCATGGCGACGCTGATTATCGTCCAACCGGTCGAGACGCCGAACGACATCGCAACTGTCCTGCTCCTGGGCGTCTCGCTTGCGGTCGCCGCCGTGCCGGAGGGACTGCCGGCGATCTTGTCGCTCGTCCTAGCTCTCGGGGTTCAGCGAATGGCGGCGCACAACGCCGTGGTGAAGAAGCTTTCCTCGGTCGAAACCCTGGGTTCGGCGACGGTCATCTGTTCCGACAAGACAGGTACGCTTACCCGCTCGCAGATGACCATCCAGCGCGTCATCACGGCTTCGGGCGAAAGCCGGGTGACGGGCACGGGCTACTCGCCGCACGGCACTTTCGAGGCGCAAGGCAGTGCATCGCTCGATGACGCGCTGAGGGCGGAGCATATCGTCGTGCTGAGCGGCGGCAGCCTTGCCGGCAACGCCGGTCTTCGCATGCTAGCCGACGGGACCTGGGCCATCGATGGCGATCCGACCGAGGCGGCCTTCCTGGTTGCCGAAAAGAAGTTGGGCGCCGACACCCGACGACAGGCACGGTTCGAACGCACTGCCGAATTGCCCTTCACGTCTGAACGCAAGATGATGTCGACGATCGAGCGCGACCGGGAGCACGGCGGCGAACTCGTGCTGATCGCAAAGGGTGCCCCCGATGTGCTGATGGATCGATGCACGGGCATCCGCGTCGGCATGGACATCCGGCCCTTCGACGACATTGTCCGGGCAAAAGCTCGCGCCGATGTCGAGCGGCTTTCGAATGACGCGCTTCGAACGCTCGCGGTTGCCTATCGTCCGCTTGTTCCCGGCGAAGAGGCAAAGCTGGATGGATCGCTTGAACGCGACCTGATCTTCGTCGGCACGGTGGGCATCATCGATCCTCCGCGCGAAGAGGCCGCCATCGCGATCGCCGAGGCGCAGCGCGCGGGCATTCGTGTCGTCATGATCACCGGCGATCATCCCCGCACTGCTGCCCGGATCGCGGCGCAACTTGGAATAACATCGAATGATGCAAGGGTACTGACCGGGACCGACCTCGATGCGCTGGATGACATGCAGTTGGCCCGCGCGGTTCGCGAGACGCAAGTCTATGCGCGGGTTGCGCCGGTTCACAAGCTGCGGATCGTCGATGCCTTGCAGACAGATGGCGAGATCGTCGCAATGACCGGCGATGGGGTGAACGATGCCCCGGCACTCAAGTCTGCGGACATCGGGATCGCGATGGGCCAGACCGGCACCGAAGTGACGAAAGAGGCCGCGAAGATGATCCTGGCCGACGACAATTTCGCCACGATCGTTGCGGCCGTGCGCGAAGGCCGGGCCATCTTCGACAATATACGCAAGTTCCTGCGCTACCTTCTTTCCTCCAACATGGGCGAAGTGCTGACGGTATTCCTGGGCGTTGTCGGCGCAGGGGTCATCGGCCTCGACGATGCGAGCAATGGTGCTGGTCTGGTCTTGCCATTGCTGGCGACGCAGATCCTGTGGATAAACCTTATTACCGATTCCGGGCCTGCCCTTGCCATGGGGGTCGACCCGGAGATCGGCGACGTGATGGAGCGCCCGCCCCGCCGGCGCAGCTCGCCCACCATTGATGCGCGGATGTGGCGCGATGTGTTGAGTCTCGGGCTGGTGATGGCGCTAGCCGCCCTTGGGACAATCGACATCTATCTGCCAGGCGGTCTGGTTGAGGGCAGCCATGATATAGACCACGCCCGCACCGCCGGCTTCACTACTTTGGTGTTTGCGCAGCTCTTCAATGCGTTCTGCGCACGATCCGACGTGATCAGCGCATTTACCCATTGGTTCGCAAACCGCTGGCTATGGGCTGCGGTTCTCCTGTCAGCCTTGCTGCAGGTAGCGGTAATCCATCTTTCGCCACTGAATGCGGCTTTCGGCACGGTTCCGCTGGCGTTGGATGACTGGCTGATCTGCCTGGCCATGGGTAGTGCGGTCCTGTGGTTCAGTGAAGGGCGCAAGCTGCTTCGCCGACGATCGACCATGTCCCTGTGATATCAGGTCCGGCGCGCGGGGGAAGCCTCGAGCTGCAGCTCCTCGATCGTCACGCCATCGCGGATATTGTAGAGGCGGCGGAAGGTCGGGATGATCTTCTCGTCATGTGTAACGACAATGATCGCGGTTTCGAACTGTTTGGCCATGGTGTTGAGCAGATCAACCACAGCCAGTGCGCGAACGCTGTCGAGCGGCGCAGTCGGCTCGTCGGCGAGTATTACCGGCGGTCGGTTGACCAATGCCCGTGCAATGGAAACCCGCTGCTGCTCGCCGCCCGACAACTGCGAAGGCATGGCCGCTGCGCGGTGCGCGACATCGAGCGCCTCCAGCAGGTCGTGCGCCTCCTTGCGGGCCAGAGCATTTGGCTTGCCCGCCAGCATGGGGAGCAGCGCGACATTGGAAGAAGCGTCCCCGGATGGTCTGGACCTGGTTCTCGACCTGCCCTTTCTCCCATCCCGCCGCCGGAGAGCAGGCGGTCGGCTCCACCATATAATGATCGGCCATAACCAGGAACCGGCGGTTGAACACGCGCTCCTTGCCAGCGAACACGGCGGTGACCGCGGTCTTCATGTTATCGTAGATGCCGCGCAGGGGAACGCCGCCAAAGAACGCAAACCCGCGAGCATGGGCATCAAACACCATCTCCTGCGTCTCGCGCGGATAGGCCCGGACGTAGACTGCCCGTGACGCGCACAGCCGCATATGCGCCACCTTCACTCGCATCGGCTTACCCGCGATCTCCACATCCTCGTGGCTCCAGTCAAACTGGTATGCCTCGCCAGGCTTGAACATTAGCGGGATGAAGGCTGGCGCGCCGTCGCACGCATCCTTGCGACGCGCTTCCCTCCAGCGCTGGGCATAGCGCCGGACCGCATCATAGGAGCCCTCGAACCCCTCACGGCACAGCAGATCATGGATCCGCGTCATCCGCAGCCGATCGCGCCGGTGCCGGGCCTCATTCTCCGTCAGCAGCGTATCGAGCCGCTCCTGGAACGGCCCAAGCCGAGGCAGCGGTTGAACCGTGCGGCGATAATCGAATGCGCCTTCTGGTGCCCGGATCGCCTTGCGCACCACCTTGCGGGATAACCGCAGATCGCGCGCAATCGCCTTGATCGCCTTCCCGCTCGCGTGTTCCCGCCTAATCCGAACGACCGTCTCCACCACCAACATCCCGATCTCACCACCTGGAAAACCAGGCGGTCAACTACACCATCAGAATGAGGGGTCCCTTTTAGACGCCGATCACCCCGCTAACAGGGTCCCTTTTGCACGCCGATCCACAAGCTCTCGCTTTGTCGAGCGCCCTTTCTGAAACGTCGGTAGCGACGACGCGATGGCCATGCTGGGCCAGAAATACGCTGTTGCGCCCCTCGCCATCGGCGACAGCCAAGACTTTCGATCCGGGAGTCAGGCGGTGCGCCTCGCGCGCCAGAAAAGCGTTGGGCGCGGTCCCGAACAGATACTCGTCCGCTGCGTAACGCTCGTTCCAGAACTCCGCCTAGCTCGGTTCAGTCATGGGCCGCTTTCCATGCACCCATGGAGCCGAGATAGACATCCAGCTTTTCGAAGCCGCGGCTCGCAAGCCATCCTGCAGCAACCGTGGCCCGCATCCCGCTTGCACACATCAGGGTGTAATGCTGTGACAGATCGAGATCGTGATACTGCTCGTTGAGTTCACCCACGTAGATATGCTCGGAACCCTCGATCGCGTTTTGCGCGCGTTCGTCCGCATCCCTCACATCAAGCAGCGTCCAGTCACGTTCGTCGCTCTCCAGTCGCCGTTCAACTTCGTCGGTCCCGATCATCGGGATAGTCCGCATCGCCTTGCCTTGGGCAGCGGCAGGCACGACGCCGACATAACCGCCTTCGATATTGTCGAGTGCGATCCGCACGAGATGCGTCATAGCAGCTTCGAGCTGGTCTTCATCGGAAGCGACAAGAGCGACATTGTCGCCTTCACGGATGAACCATCCGGCGAATGCCGAGATCATCCCGACTGGCAGGTTCATGGAACCGCGAAGATGGCCTGAGGCAAACGCGAGCGGCTCGCGCACATCGACCAAGTGGTCGACGTCAAGCTTTTCCAATTCGGACAGCGACAGGCGCTTGGGTCGCATCACACGAGGCGCAGCTTCGCCGCCTTCCAGATTAAGGCGCTCCATCAACCGGAAATACGGCGGCTGGTAGTGGTTCTCTTCCACCTTAAAGTCGATGAACGCATCCCGGCTTTCGAATTGAAGGCGCGGATTGTTCGCGCGTTCATGGCCGAGTGTCGAGAACTCGCGTTCCGCCATTCCCGACCCGCAGACGGAACCCGCTCCATGCGCAGGATATAGAATGACCTGGTCGCCAAGATCGAGAATCTTGTGGAGGGAATCGTAGAGAAGACCTGCGACCTCGCGTTTGCGTTCGGGATAGAAGTCCGTCCGTCCGACATCGCCAACGAACAGCGCGTCTCCCGTGAACACTCCAACTGGCCCATCGGGATAGGCAGTGTCGTGAAGAACGAAAGCAAGATGATCGTCCGTGTGCCCCGGTGTCTCCAGCACCCGAATTTTCAGCTGTCCGATCTCAAACTCATCACCTTGGTGAGCCGTCTCGGCATATTCGACCGTGCCCACAGAATTGGGACCGTGCAGGACGCGCGCGCCGGTCAAATCTCTCAGGATGGGCGCCCCCGAAACCAGATCCTCGTTGCGATGGGTTTCGAAGATATGAGTGATCTCCAGCCCCTCGGCGCGCGCCATTTCGACATAGCATTCGCAGTCGCGGCGCGGATCGATGATGGCCGCCTTCCCGCCCGAACCAATCAGGTAGGATAGGTGGGACAGTCCGGATGTCTTAATTTTCTCGAGCAGCATGGTGCCTCCTTCATAAGGAAAAAGCGGGACCGGCGCGAACCGATCCCGCTTTCAAAAGATTCGATGGCGCGTCACGCTCAATCGATTTTTACCGTGCGCAGATAGGGGCGCAGCGTGGTGAAGCCCTGCGGGAAGCGGGCTTTTGCATCCTCGTCGGAAACCGATGGTGGAATGATCGCATCCTTGCCTTCGCGCCAATCGGCGGGAGTGGCCACGCCATGCTTGTCGCTGAACTGGAGCGCATCGATCGCGCGCAGGATCTCGTCGAAGTTCCGTCCTACGCTCATGGGATAGGTCATGGTGAGCCGAATCTTCTTGTCCGGATCGATGATGAATACCGACCGCACAGCCGCCGTTTCGCTCTGATCCGGATGGATCATGTCATAGAGCTTGGCGATCTTGAGATCGGCATCAGCGACGATCGGGAACACGAGATTCGTGTTCTGGGTGTCGTTCACGTCTTCGATCCACTTGGCGTGTTCTTCGGCAGTGTCGGTCGAGAGGCCGAGTGGCTTTACATTGCGCTTGTCGAACTCGCTGGCGAGCTGCGCAGTGCGGCCCATCTCCGTAGTGCAGACGGGGGTGAAGTCGGCCGGGTGGCTGAAGAAGAATACCCAGCTATCGCCAGCCCAATCGTGCAGGCTGATTTCGCCATTCTGGGTGTCGACGGTAAAGTCGGGGGCGGTGTCACCGATGTGAAGGCTCATTTCAATTTTCCTTGTTCCGTGTCGATGCATCCTTTGTAGAGAGACCCAGGCACGCTGCCCAATTCAAATTATCGATTGCGATAAGTGATAAACCAAACAGAAGGGTAGAGAGGCCGGAGAGGCACACCTTTTCCTTTAGATGATGACCTCATAACTTAACCAATACCTATAACTGTGTTGAGCATTGATAACGTCAATTACGCTTTCAGCCAGAACCTGATGACCGAGGCTACGAGACCCAGCACGGTTATGCTGGCGAGCCAGATCACGAACATCCAGCCGAGCCGCCGCCAAAGTGGGCGATCCTGAGGCTCGTCCATCAGTGATATCCCTCATCCGCCACCTTGCCGCGGAACACCCAGTAAGCCCAAGCGGTGTATGCGATGATGAGCGGCATGGTGATCGCGACGCCAACCAGCATGAAGATCTGGCTGCGTTCGGGCGCGGCGGCGTCCCATATCGTGAGGCCCGGTGGAACGACATAGGGCCACATCGTGACGCCCAGACCGGCCATGCCGAAGAAGAACAGCGCAAGGCTCAGCCAGAACGGCTTGCTGTGCCGGTCCACTGAAAGAGCCCTCAGCAGCATGACGGCAATCACCGCTGTGAGGATCGGGACCGGCGCGGCGAAGTAGATCTCCGGCGCAGTCAACCAGCGCTCGGCATATTC
The DNA here is from genome assembly GCF_040547625.1 of Porphyrobacter sp. MBR-155. Classification (NCBI taxonomy): domain Bacteria; kingdom Pseudomonadati; phylum Pseudomonadota; class Alphaproteobacteria; order Sphingomonadales; family Erythrobacteraceae; genus Porphyrobacter; species Porphyrobacter sp. MBR-155. The sequence continues at coordinate 37,255 of NZ_JBEPQB010000013.1, read as the reverse complement.
GGCGTTCAGGAACACATTGTAGAGGCTGACGCCTCCCATCAAAACCAACGTTGCCCATGCCGCCCGCTTGCCCAACTTTCGGGCATGATGCTGACTCTCCCCATCCAGTTTCCACACCAGCCAGGTCGCGCCAAGCAGAGCGTAGCCGGCGACTGTGCCTAGGCCGGTCAACAGCGTGTAGGGCGTGAGCCAGTCGAACCAGCTGCCCGCATAGGATCGATCCACGACCTCGATCCCCTGGAGAAGCGCACCCAATGTCATGCCCTGCGCCATCGCCGCGACCAGCGAGCCGCCAGTGAAGGCCGCGTCCCAGTATCGGCGGTGCCCGGGGTCGCGCCAGCGATACTCGAACGCGACACCGCGGAACACCAGTCCCAACAGCATGGCGATGATGAGCGGGTAAGTGGCGGGCAGGATCACCGCGTAAGCCAATGGGAAGGCTGCGAACAATCCGCCGCCGCCCAAGACCAGCCAAGTCTCGTTGCCATCCCAGACCGGCGCTATCGAATTCATCGCACGATCGCGCTCCGGCCCGACCTCGAAGGTAGGGAAAAGAATGCCGATGCCGAGGTCGAACCCGTCCATCACCACATAGGCGAAGACGGCGAAGGCGATGATGAAAGCCCAGATCGTCGTCAGGTCCAAGTTAACGTCCATCGGTCGCCTCCTCGTGATCGCGCGGAAGTGTGTCGGGATCGCCCGGATTCTGGGATGGGCCAGGCGTAATGCCAGCAGTCCGGATCGGCCCGGTGTCCCCGCGCTTGACGCCATGTTCGCCTGCGTGCGGTGGCTTGTGCATCAGGTGCAGGATATACCAGACACCCGCGCCGAAAACTGCGAAATAGACCACGACGAATGCAAGCAATGACGCGGCGACGGCGGGGGCATCCAGCGGACTCGCAGCATCTGCCGTGCGCAAGAGATTGTAGATCACATACGGTTGCCGGCCGACCTCCGTCGTGATCCAGCCAGCGATGACCGCCACGAAACCGCTGGGAGCCATGACCAAGGCTGCGCGATGGAGCATGGGCCATTCGTAGAGCCTCTTGCGGAAGCGAGCGAACAGGCTCCACGCTCCGATACCGAGCATGGCAAAGCCGATCCCGACCATGATCCGGAATGACCAAAAAACGATGCCGACCGGCGGTTCCTCGTCGTCCGGGATCGTGTCCAGACCGGCGAGCGGCGCGTCGAGATCATGCTTTAGGATCAGCGAAGATGCCTTGGGTATCTCAATTGCGTAGTCGACCCGCTTTTCCTCGCTGTTCGGAATGCCGAACAGGATCAGCGGTGCACCATCCGGATGGCTCTCGAAGTGGCCTTCCATCGCCATGACCTTCTGCGGCTGATGTTCGAGGGTGTTGAGCCCGTGCATGTCGCCTGCGAAGATCTGGATCGGCGCAACGATGGCCGCCATCCACATCGCCATCGAGAACATCTTGCGCGCGTGCAGGTTTGTCCGGTCCTTGAGAAGGTGCCAGGCCCCGACCCCGCCGACCACGAAGGCGGTCGTGAGGTAAGCTGCGATGACGGTATGGACCAGGCGATAGGGGAAGCTGGGGTTGAAGACGATGTCCCACCAGCTTTCACCCGGCAGGTATTGCCCGTTCGCCCCGATTTCATATCCTACGGGGGTCTGCATCCAGCTGTTAACCGACAGGATCCAGAAGGCGCTGATGAAGGTGCCAACAGCGACCATGAGCGTGGCGGCGAAGTGCAGCTTCTTGCCGACCTTGTTCATGCCGAAGAGCATGACGCCAAGGAAGCCAGCTTCGAGGAAGAACGCGGTCAGCACCTCGTAGGCCATCAGCGGGCCGATAACCGGCCCCGCAATATCAGAGAAAACCGACCAATTCGTGCCGAACTGGTAGGACATCACGATGCCCGAAACGACGCCCATTGCGAAGGCGATGGCGAAGATCTTCAGCCAATATTTGAAGAGATCGAGATAGATCGCCTTGCCTGTCTTGAGCCACAGACCCTCGAGCACTGCCAGATAGCTTGCGAGACCGATGGAAAAGGCCGGGAAGATGAAGTGAAAGCTTACCGTGAAGGCGAACTGGATGCGGGCCAGCAGCAGGGCATCGAGCTGTTCGAACATGTCTTTATCCGTGTTGCTTTTCGGCGCGTGCCTTGCGCCAGCGATAGTAGGTCTTTTCGGAAATTCCGATTTCGCGGCAGCTCTCGCAAACGCCTTTTCCCGACGCGATCAAAGCTGCGATCTCCCTGCAACGGGCATCTTTGTCAGGAATGGTGGGCATCAGATCATACCTCTCGCAGCATCGGGGATTGGTTCAGCTGGCGGTCCGCCGTTCGTTGCCAATTCCCGGAATGCGCGGTTCTGCGACAGGAAGACCTGCCCGTTGAGTTCGTCAACGAAGTGGGTCCGCTTCAGCCGGTCCATGACGGGGCCCTTCACTTCGGAAAGATGCAGCCCGATCCCGGCGTCGGTCATGCGGTGATTGATCGCCTCAAGGCTTTCTAGGCCGGAAGCGTCGATTTCGTTGACCGCGCTGCACATCAGGATGACGTGGCGCACCTCTGGGCGGTCGGCGACCTCTTCCAACACGTATTCCTCGAGCCATCGCGCATTGAGGTAGGTCAGGCTCTCGTCGATCCGGACCGAGAGGACGTGCGGCACGGTAAAGACCTTGTGGCGGTCGACATTACGGAAGTGCTCGGTCTCGGGGACGCGGCCGACGATGGCGGCATGGGGGCGGCTGGCGCGCCAGAGATAGAGAAGGAGGCCGACGCCAACGCCCGCGATCACACCCAGCTCGACGCCCGCAAGCAGCGTGATAGCGATCGTCGCCATGTGCGCGGCGAAGTCGGCCTTGGAGTAGTTCCAGAGCTGGCCGGGAGTCTTGAGATCGACGAGGCTGAGAACCGCGACGATGATCGTTGCAGCCAATGTGGCGATGGGCAGGCTGTAGAGCAGCGGGGTCAGGAACAGTCCCGCCAGCGCAATACCGACAGCGGTGTAAGCTCCGGCTGCGGGCGTCTCGGCCCCGGCGTCGAAGTTGACGACCGAGCGCGCAAATCCGCCGGTGACGGGGTAGCCCCCGGAAAAGGCACTGGCGATGTTCGATGCGCCAAGGCCGATAAGCTCCTGGTTCGGTGCAATCCGTTGACGGCGTTTAGCCGCAAGCGTCTGCGCAACCGATACGCTTTCGACGAAGCCGATGATCGAAATGAGCAGCGCGGGGACCCACAGTTGCCCGATTAGACCCAGATCGGTCGATGGCAGGGCGAAAGGCGGAAGACCCTGCGGAATTGCACCGACGAGGTTCACACCGCGATCCTCGAGATTGAGGCCGATGGCGGCAAGGATCGTCGCAACAACTGCTACGACCGGACCTGCCTTGGCCGCGATGTCGGCGGCTCGTGAAGATAGACCCATCGCGACCAAGGCCGGCTTCAAGCCCTTTCGGACCCAGAAGAGGAACAACGTCGCTGGAATCCCAATGGCGAGCGTCCACGGATTGACCGTGTCGATTGCCGCCGCGAGCCCGCCGAGCATCTCGGGCCAGTTGTCGCCGCCTGCCGATACGCCGAGAATGTGCTTCAACTGGCTCGTCGCGATCAGGATGCCGCTGGCGGTGATGAAGCCGCTGATGACGGGGTGCGAGAGGAGGTTGGCCAAGAAGCCCATCCGCAGGAATCCGAGCACGGCCAGCATCACACCGGACAAGGCTGCAAGGGTGATTGCCGCCTCGAGATAAAGTTCAGTCCCCTGCGCCGCTACGGCTCCGGCAGCGCTCGCCGTCATCAGCGACACAACCGCCACGGGCCCCACCGCAAGCGTCCGGCTGGTGCCGAAGATCGCGTAGGCGACCAGCGGCAAGATCGAGGCGTAAAGGCCCACGACCGGCGGCAACCCCGCCAGCAGCGCATAAGCGAGGCTTTGCGGGATCAGCATAATTGTTACGATGATCGCCGCGACGAGATCGTTCGTCAGGACCGATCCGTTGTAGGTCCGGCCCCACTCGAGGATCGGGAGGTATTGCGCCAACAGCCCGGGCTTTTGCCTGCGAGGCAAACCGGACGGCTCGCCAATCGGCCCTGGATTGCTGTCGCTCACGATTAGGCAGCCTTCTTCAGGTGCGGCTTGGCCATCCATTCATGGCCCTTCAGCATACCGTTCCAGTAAATCCACGGCAGCGCCTCTGACTTCAGAAGCCAGCTGAGCTTCCGCGGCTTTGTGCCGTCGATTACCCACTTCGGGAAGCTCGGAAGAAGTTTTCCATCATAACCAAATTCGGCGAGCACAATCTTTCCGCGTTCCACGGTCAGCGGGCAGGAGCCGTAGCCATCGTAATCGGCCACAGCCTGCTTTGCATCGAGCTGGGCGAGCGCATTGACCGCGACGATTGGTGCCTGTTTGCGCGCAGCCGCCATTGTCTTGGCGTTGGGCGTAGATCCCGCATCGCCGAGACCAAACACGTTGGGATAGCGAACATGCTGTAGCGTGAACTTGTCGACGTCGACAAAGCCGCTTTCGGCATTCGCGAGAGGACTGTCGGCGACGAACTGCGGGGCTACCTGCGGCGGAACCGCATGGAGCATGTCGAACTCGACCGTCTCTTCACCGGCCTCGGTTTTGAAAACGGCTTGCTTGCCGGAGCCCTCGACCGCAACGAGTGTCTGGTTGAGCTGCAAATCGATCCCGTATTTTTCGACATATTCCATCAGCGCCGGGACGTATTCCTTCACACCGAAAAGGACGCCGCCAGCGTTGCGGAATTCGACATCGATGTTGCCGAGAACGCCGCGCTCCATCCAAGCATCGCATGACAGATACATGGCCTTCTGCGGTGCACCTGCGCATTTGATAGGCATCTGCGGTTGGCTGAAGATCGCACGCCCCGATTTCAGGTTGCGCACAAGCTCCCAGGTGTAGGGTGCCAGATCGTAGCGATAATTGGATGTGACGCCGTTCTTGCCGAGTGTCTCTTCCAGCCCGTCGATCTTCTCCCAGGCGAGCCGGATGCCCGGAGCGACAATCAAAATACCGTAGGTGATCGTCGTGCCGTCGCTGAGCGTGACCTGATTGTTTTCGGGCTGGAAAGACGCGGCGGCCGTTTTCAACCAGGTCGCCTGTTTCGGCATTACGCTCGCTGTGGTGCGCTTGGTCGTTGACGCTTCGAAGACACCGCCACCGACCATCGTCCACCCGGGCTGATAATAGTGATCTTCGCTAGGCTCGACGATTGCGATATTGAGTGACGGGCGCCGCTTCAGCATGGACGATGCAGTCGCAATTCCTGCTGAACCTCCGCCGATGATGACTACTTCGTGTTTCAGGCTTCGGGCCATGACAAACTCTCCAATGTCTTTTCGTTATTCGCCAAGCCGGTCGCGCAAGCCCGACAGATCGTAGCCGACGCACTGCGCACGTTCGATGCGCGCGTCGGCAGTTTCATTCTCGACGTTGGCGAGAGCATCGAGCGTAATGGAGCGCGTGCCGGTCCGGCAGAAGGCAAGCACCTTGCCGTCCGCTTCTTCGCGGACCTTGGCGAAGGCCTTGATCGCAACCGGCGGAAACTCGCCTCCCGAAACCGGGATATGATGAAAGGCCAACCCAGCCGCTTCGGCAGCTTCCCGTATCGCAGCGACGGTGGGCTGGCTCGGCTCTTCGCTATCCGGCCTGTTGCAGATCACCGTGCGAAATCCGGCGTCGGCAAGCCCGCGCATGTCGCTCGGTTCAAGTTGAGGAGAGACGGCGAAGGTTTCGCTCACATTGGCAAGCTTCGTCATGATGCTCCTTCGAAAAGCCGGACAAAAACCATGCCGGCGAGCATGGAGACGACGAATATCGCGGCTGCAGCGGGTTCGATGACCAGAGCAGCTATGCCAGGTCCCGGACAGAGTCCCGCGATCCCCCAGCCGATACCGAACAGAGCTGCTCCGCCGACAAGGCGGGGGGTGAGATCGGATTTGGTCGGCAGGTGAAATTCGCCCGCGAAGATCGGTTCGGCTAGGCGCGGGACGATCCGCCACGCGATGGCCATGACGATGACGGCTCCGCCCATCACGAAGGCGAGGGTTGGGTCCCAATCGCCGAAGATGTCGAGAAAGCCGCGCACCCGCGCAGGGTCGGTCATTCCGCCAAGGGCAAGCCCAGCGCCGAAAAGAACGCCGGATACGATCGAGGTGAGAGCGGTTCGCATTACAACACCTCCAGCCCGAGCGCATTCATGATCGCGACTGTCGCAATGCCGGTCGCCATGAAAGTAAGCGTTGCGACGATCGAGCGGCCAGACAGACGGCTAACACCACAAACCCCATGTCCGCTGGTGCATCCACTTCCCAGGCGCGTGCCCACACCGACAGCCAATCCGGCGATCGCAAGCGTTACGGGGCTGGCGAAGCTGGCCTCGAGCCCGCCCGATGCCAGCATTACGATCAGCGCTCCTAGCGGCAGGCCGATCACGAACATCCATGCCCCGCTTCTGGCAATGCCGCTGCCGCCAAGCCCGACTGCCTTCGCGGCAAGACCGGAGACGCCGGCGATCCGGCCAAGGCCTAGCAGCATAACGGCGGCCGCCAGACCGATCAGGACGCCGCCCGCCAGGCCAGCAAGCGGCGCAGCTTCAGGAAAACTCGGGAGCATCATACCGCATTCACCGGAATCTTGATGTAGCTGACGCCGTTATCTTCGGGGTCGGGCAAGCGCCCACCACGGATGTTAACCTGCACGGAGGGCATGATGAGCTTCGGCATTGCGAGCGTCTTGTCCCGGCCGGTCCGCATCTCGACGAATTCGGCTTCGCTCACTCCATCCTTCACATGCACGTTCTCTTCGCGCTGCTGCTTGACGGTGGTTTCCCACGCGTATTCGTCACGCCCCGGCGCCTTGTAGTCGTGGCACAAGAACAGGCGCGTTTCGTCCGGAAGCGAGAGCAGCCGGCGGATCGACTGAAACAGTTGCCTTGCGTCACCACCGGGGAAATCGGCGCGAGCGGTGCCGAAATCGGGCATGAAGATCGTGTCGCCAACGAATGCCGCATCGCCGATGATGAAAGCCATATCAGCCGGCGTATGACCCGGCACGTGCAATGCGATGCCTTCCAGCTCGCCGATCTTGAAAGTCTCGCCGTCCTCGAACAGCTTATCGAACTGCGATCCGTCGCGTTCGAAATCGGTGCCTGCATTGAAGAGCTTGCCGAATACCTCCTGCACGCGGATGATATCGCGTCCGATGGCTAACTTACCGCCAAGCCGCTCCTGCAGATAGGGGGCCGCTGAGATGTGATCCGCATGCGCGTGAGTCTCAATCAGCCAAGTCACCTTCAAATTATTAGAAGTGATATACTCGATAATGCGATCGGCTGAGCCATTCGAGGTCCGACCGGACGCCGCCTCAAAGTCCAGGACCGAGTCGATTATAGCTGCCTCATCGGTCTTTGGGTCGTGCACCACGTAAGAGACCGTATTCGTTGCCTCGTCGAAAAAACCCGCGATTGAAGGGCGGAGGCACTTGTCGGCTTGTGCGCGCTCGATCTGGGAGGCGGCATTATCCAGTTTTTGATCGTCAGCCATGACCTGATCTCCATACATTTACATAAATCGTTTATATGTGTTGCTATTCGGCTGTCAAGTGGTATGAAGGCTCGATGACCCAGATGATCGAAGCGAATGTCGAGCGAGAGGCGCCTTGCGCCGGACTGCGTATCGGCGACGTCGCCCCGGACTTTTCCGCACGCAGCACAACGGGAGATATTCGCCTTTCGGATTACCGAGGGCGGTGGCTGATCTTGTTTTCGCATCCAGCCGACTTCACACCCGTGTGCACCACCGAGTTCGTGGCACTGGCCCAATCGGCCAGCGAGTTCGAACAGCGCGACTGTGCGCTTATGGCGCTCTCTGTCGATAGCCTGTTCTCGCATTTCGCCTGGTTGCGGCTAATTCGCGATCGCTACGACATCGAGGTGCGCTTTCCGATCGTGGAGGATCCGACGCTCGTGATCGGGCGCGCCTACGGCATGGTGGCACCGAACGACAACGATAGTGCGACGGTGCGGACGACATTCTTCATCGACCCGCACGGCGTCATCCGCGCGATGACCTGTTATCCCGCTAACGTTGGACGCTCGACACCCGAAATGCTGCGGACCCTAGATGCGCTTCAGGCGGTCGACGATGGACCCGTACTCGCCCCCGCTAACTGGGCACCTGGGCAAGCGCTACTGGCCCAGCCCGACGCATCGCTGGATACGGTTTTCTCCGCCGAGGGTCAGACCGACTGGTTCATGAAGGAAACGAAGCGAGGGTCTCGCAAATGACCGACGAAGAGCTTGTCGACGCCTTGAAGGCCCTCGCTCATCCCGTGCGTCTTCGCATCATGCAGGCTCTAACGGGCACGGAGCGGAACGTCGGTGAGATCGACGATGCGGCCGAGATCGGTCAGCCGACGCTATCGCAGCAGTTGGCGGTCCTGCGCAACGCGGGCCTTGTGAAGACCCGAAAGGACGCCAAGCTCGTCTATTACCGGATTGATGATGTCAGGCTTGCGAAGGTTGTCGATGCCGCGGGCAAACTTGGCGGGATATCCGCTAGGCCCATCCGGCATTCGCGCCAGCCAGCACCCGGAGTGGCCAATTTTGCGAGATTAGGATGAGCTTTTTCGTGGCTTGGTAAAGGCCTATCCTGGCATCAAGCCCGATGCCTTAGACTCGGGCCACTTGCTCAAAGCATTATCGCGATCAGCGACAAACTTGGAACGACCGCTTTCCGGTAGCTCCAATGCGAGACCGAACGACCGAAATGAGGGCGCAAAGCGGTCATCTCAGGAGTGAAAAGGTTGTGTCCTCCCCTGCCCTAAAGTCGGCCACCTCTGTTCGAATCCTCAGGCGGGACTCGAACTCACCTTAAATAATTGGGATCTTTCCGACCAATCCCGTTACGGAAGGGCTGGAGCACGCCGTTGCACTAGCGTGAGAATCCGGCTGTGAGCCACCGATCGCAGCTGGGGGCATCGCCTGATTTCGCACTGCCCGAGGATACCCCCAAAATACCCCCATAAAGGCTCCGGCTTCAAGCGAACACATGCGGACGTATACGGCTCCAAGCGGATTGGCGTGGTAGCACAACTGCTATTGAAAACAGCAATTCGAGTCGGAAATCCGGACCCATGCGAACACGAGCGAACCTATGCGGACGCTATTTCCTGGTAGCGGAGGAGGGACTCGAACCCCCGACACGCGGATTATGATTCCGCTGCTCTAACCAGCTGAGCTACTCCGCCCCATGGGCCAACGGCTGACTGGCAGCCGGATTCGCGCGGGGCAGCAGCCTCGGGCGAGGCGGGCACTTAAGGCGCGGGCCGCGCGTGGTCAAGTATTGTTGCAGCCATTGTTGCAGCCCACTCAATTACAGCCGCACCCGCCCGCGAAATCTGCACGTTTTGACCCGTTCCCACGGCCCGCCGCGATAGCGATGCAGTTCCAGCGCGGGGAAGGTAAACCGCCCCTTGGCGATCCACGGAGCAAGCACCGGCCCGAGGCTCGCCTGCAACGCACGCGCTTCGTCCTTGGCCACCTTGTTCTGAATGGTGATGTGCAGGCGCGGTTGGTGGAGATCCTGCACCGTCAGGCTACCGTGGAAATGTTCGGCAATCAGCGCCCGCAGCGCCAGCAATTGCGGCGCAGCAAGCGCGATGGCGGTGCCCTTGCCTAAATCCATCGCTCCGGTGACTGCGCCTTGTGGTGCGGCAAACTCTGCGGCCACCTTGGGCAGAAAGGCGCATAATTCATCCAGCAACGAAGGCGCAAAGGCGTGAAACAAGGTGACGTGCGCGTGGAGGTGATTTCGCTCGACCGGGAAATGCGCGCGCCTGAGGCCTTCGGCCCACGCGCCAAGGTCGGTCGGCAGCGCGGCGGTGAGGATGAAAGGGTCAGCCAAGCGTCAGTTGTTTTTGGGCTGCATGTCGCGCAGCTCTGCGGGCCTAGTGTTCATCACATCTCGCCCCGCTCGCGGCGTTTTTGTTGATCCGCCGAGGACCGCCCCTCACATCCGAGAGCATCGCGCGACTCCACAAATGCAGCGCTCATCACATCTCGCCCCGCTCGCGGCGGATGGCATACCATTTAGCGACGTTGGCGTTGTGCTCGGCCAAAGTGTCTGCGAACCAGTGCCCGCCGGTGCCGTCCGCGACCATGAACAACGCGCTGGTCTTTTCCGGGTTGAGCACTGCGGCGATGCTTTCGCGCCCCGGATTGGTGATCGGGCCTTCGGGCAGGCCGACGCGGGTATAGGTGTTGTAGCCATTGACCGCCGCGATTTCGGACTGGCGGATGCGGCGGCCCAGCGGCTTGCCCTTGGTGATCGGATAGATGATCGTGGGGTCGGCCTGCAACAGCATCCCCGTGCGCACCCGGTTGGAATAGAGCCCGGCGATCATCCGGCGTTCGTCGGGCTTGCCAGTTTCCTTTTCAACAATCGCGGCGAGGATCAGCGCGTCGCGCATCGTATCCACCGCAACATTGGGTGCGCGATTGGCCCATTCTTCGGCCAGCGCCTTGTCCATCGCCGCCTGCATCTGTTCGACGAGGCTCTGGCGCGATTGCCAGCGTTCAAACGCATAGGTATCGGGCAGGATCGATCCTTCGGGCGGCACGGCGATTTCGCCGGTTAGCAGTTCCTCGGCCATCAGCCGTTCCCACACGAGGATCGACGGCATGCCTTCTGGGATGGTCACGAACCGCCGGATCACGTCGCCCGATTGAAACGCGGAGAGAATGGCACCCTGGCTCATCCCCGGCTTAAGCAGGAATTCGCCAGCCTGAATCGGCCTGTCCGAACCAAAGATGCGCGCCTGCAACATGAAGCCCGATGCGGACGAAATCAGCCCTTCGGCTTCTAGCTTGTTTGCGACCGCCGAAACCGAGCTGCCTGCGGGGATGGTGAAGCTGGTTTCCTGCGACACCGTCGCTGACCCCATCAAACTCCACGCAAAAACCAAACCCGCCGCGACCAGCGCCAGCAGGCCCAGCAATACCAGCCGCCCGCGCTTCACCGGGTCAACCGACCTTTTGCATGATGATCGAGGCGTTGGTGCCGCCGAACCCGAAGCTGTTGTTGAGCACGGCGCGCACTTCACGCTTGCGCGCTACCAGCGGGACGAGGTCGATGCCTTCGGTGCCATCATCGGGATCGTGCAGGTTCAGCGTCGGCGGCACGATCTGATCGCGCATCGCGAGGATGCAGAAAATCGCCTCAACCGCGCCCGCGCCGCCGAGCAGGTGGCCGATTGCGCTCTTGGTAGAGCTCATCGATGCGCCGCCGAGATCGTCACCGAGCACGCGTTTAACCGCGGCGAGTTCGATCGTATCGGCCATGGTCGAGGTGCCGTGGGCGTTGACGTAATCAATATCGCCCGGCCCAAGGCCCGCTTTCTTCAACGCCATCCGCATTGCGAGTTCCGCACCGCGGCCTTCGGGATGCGGGGCGGTGACGTGATAGGCATCGCCTGACAGGCCGTATCCGGTGACTTCGGCATAGATTTTCGCACCGCGGGCCTTGGCGCGTTCATATTCTTCCAGCACCACAACGCCCGCGCCTTCGCCCATCACGAATCCATCGCGGGCCTTGTCATAGGGGCGGCTGGCTTCGGTCGGGCGGTCATTCATGCTCATGTTGAGCGCGCGCGCCTGCGCAAACCCGGCGATCCCGAGCGGGTTGATGGTGCCTTCCGCGCCGCCAGCCAGCATCACATCGGCATCATCGGCAGCAATCATCCGTGCCGCATCGCCAATCGAATGCGCGCCGGTGGAACAGGCTGTCACCACCGCGTGGTTTGGCCCCATAAAGCCGTATTTGATTTGAACCTGCCCGGTAATGAGGTTGATCAGGCGGCCGTGCACAAAGTGCGGCGATACGCGCGAAGGGCCGCGTTCGTGCAGGTTGACGCTTTCGATCTCGATCCCAGGAAGGCCACCGATACCCGAACCGATCGAACAGCCGGTGCGTTCCTTTTCGGCCTGCGTCATGTCGGTCAGGCCGGCATCTTCCAACGCCTGCCCGGCGGCATCAATGCCGTAGATAATGAACGGATCGACCTGGCGCTGAACCTTGTGATCGACCCGCAAATCGGGGTCAAAGCCCCACGGATGATCCTTGCCCTTCACTTCGCAGGCGATGGTGCATTTCTGGTTGGAGGCATCGAAACGGGTGATTTGCCCCGCCCCGCTTTCCCCTGCGATCAGATTTGCCCAAGTCGTTTCGACATCGGCCCCCAGCGGGGTGACGAGGCCAAGCCCGGTTACAACCACACGGCGCATTTGCATTCTCCGAAAAAACAACAGGCCCAACCCGTGAAGGGCTGAGCCTGTCTGATCCCTGCGACTTCAACGGGCAAACTGCCCGGTCAAAGACCGGCCCTTCGACAAGCTCAGGGCAAACGGGCTATCAAAAGAGCCTTAGCCCTTGTGTTCTTCGATGTATTTGGTCGCATCACCAACAGTGGTGATCTTCTCAGCCGCATCGTCGGGGATTTCGACACCGAATTCCTCTTCGAAGGCCATCACCAGTTCGACGATGTCGAGGCTGTCAGCGCCCAGATCATCAATGAAGCTGGCGTCCTGAGTTACCTTCTCAGCTTCCACGCCGAGATGTTCGACGACAATCTTGGCCACCCGATCGGCAGTATCGCTCATGTTATTCCCTCTTGAACTGGGGTTAGAAAAACTCGGTTCTGCCCTAATCAACGGCGCGGGCAAGCGCAAGTGGGCATGACAGATCGCTGTCAGGCGCCGTCCTTCTTGGGTGGTTCAACCACGCGCAGGTGCAGTTCGCGCAAGGATCGCGGCTCGGCAGGCGTCGGCGCGCCCATCAGCAGGTCTTCGGCGCGCTGGTTCATCGGGAACAGCGAGATTTCGCGCAGGTTCTTGACCCCGCATAGCAGCATCACGATGCGGTCAACGCCCGCAGCCATCCCACCATGCGGCGGCGCACCATATTGGAATGCGCGGTACATCCCGCCAAACCGTTCTTCCACATCCGCCTTGGAAAGCCCGACGATTTCAAACGCCTTGACCATTGTTTCAGGCATGTGATTGCGGATCGAGCCTGAGGCGATTTCATAGCCGTTGCAGACCAGATCATATTGAAACGCCTTCAACGTCAGCGGGTCTTGCCCGTTCAGCGCGTCAAGCCCGCCCCGCGGCATCGAGAACGGGTTGTGCGAAAAGTCGACCTTTTTCTCGTCTTCGTTCCATTCGTAAAATGGGAAATCGACGATCCAGGCAAAGGCGAAGGCGTTTTCGTCGATCAGGCCCAATTCCTCGCCCACGCGGATGCGCGCCGCACCAGCCAGCTTGGCTGCGTCGGCTTCCTTGCCCGCAGCGAAAAACAGACCGTCATTATCGCCAAGGCCGAGTTCGGCATAAAGATCAGCCATGCGATCCGCGCCGTGGTTCTTGGCAATCGGCCCACCAAATTCGCCCGCTTTTCTGGTGACATATCCAAGGCCCGCGAAGCCTTCTCGCCGCGCCCATTCATTCATGTCGTCAAAGAACTTGCGGCTCTTTTCGTGGGTGCCAGGTGCCGGGATCACCCGCACCACCCCGCCCCCGTCGATGATTTTCTCGAACAGGCCGAAACCGCTTTGGGTGAAATGGCTTGAGACATCACTGATGATCAGCGGGTTGCGCAGATCGGGCTTGTCGCTGCCATATTTCAGCATCGCCTCATCATAGGCAATGCGCGGGAACTGGCCTGCGGGCGTCACTGCTTTGCCGTTCGCAAACGCTTCGAAGGTGCCTGCGATCACCGGCTCCATCGTCTCCCACACTTCTTCCTGGGTGACGAAGCTCATTTCCAGATCGAGCTGGTAAAACTCGCCCGGCAAGCGGTCAGCGCGCGGGTCTTCGTCGCGGAAACACGGCGCGATCTGGAAATAGCGATCAAACCCCGCGACCATCAGCAATTGCTTATATTGCTGCGGCGCCTGGGGAAGCGCGTAGAACTTGCCCGCATGAATACGGCTCGGCACGAGGAAATCGCGCGCGCCTTCGGGCGAGGAAGCGGTCAGGATCGGAGTGGAAAACTCGTTGAACCCCGCCGCCGTCATCCGCGCGCGGATATCGGAAACCACCGCCACGCGGGTCATGATGTTGTTGTGCAGCGTTTCGCGCCGCAGATCGAGGAAACGGTATTTCAGCCGCACGTCTTCAGGGTAAGGCTGTTCATCGGCAACCGGCAGCGGCAGTTCCTCCGCCGCGCTCTGCACCGTGATGCTGCGCGCATAAACTTCGACTTCGCCGGTAGCGAGGCGCGGATTTACTGTCTCAGCCGATCGCGCTTTGACCTCGCCTTCGATGGTGATGACCGATTCCACCCGCAACCGATCAAGCACCGCCAGCGCGGGCGAATCCGCATCGGCAACGATCTGCGTGATACCGTAATGATCGCGCAGATCGACGAACAACAACCCGCCAAAATCGCGCTTGCGGTGAACCCAGCCCGAAAGGCGGACGGTTTCACCGACGTGAGCGGAAGAAAGCTGTGCGCAAGTATGCGTGCGGTAAAGATGCATCTAAACTCTTGTCCTGTCCGAGGCTATGACGCTAGGGCGCCGGGGCAACCGGAACTGGCCTGCCGTATCCGGGGCCGCATCCGGGCCATTACCGGCGCGCTAACAGGGGAACCCTTGCGCTTTGTCAAGCGGCGCGAGGGTTATGTGGGATTAATCCCGAGGGCGGCACTCCGCCCCAATGAGCAAAGAGACGATGAAAATACATCCACTGATTACCACCACCGACGCGCTGACCGAACTGTGCGAACGCCTCGCCAAATCCGAATTTGTCGCGGTCGACACCGAATTCATGCGCGAAAACACCTATTGGCCCGAACTGTGCTTGGTGCAGATCGGCAATAACGAAGAAGCCGCCGCGGTCGATCCGATGGCACCGGGGATAGATCTGAAACCCCTGCTCGATCTGATGTGCGACAATGAAGATGTGCTGAAAGTGTTTCACGCGGGCGGGCAGGACGTTGAAATCATCGTCAACCTGACCGGAAAGACCCCGCACCCGATTTTCGACACCCAAATCGCGATGATGGCGATCAGCCAGTCGGAACAGATCGGCTATGCCAACCTGGTCGAAACATGGATGGGACTGACCATCGACAAGGGCGCGCGCTTCACCGATTGGAGCCGCCGCCCGTTGACCGAACGGCAGATCGAATATGCAATCGGCGATGTTACCCACCTTGCCACCATCTTCCCGCGCATCCTGAAAAAACTGATCAAGACCGGGCGCGGATTGTGGCTGAATGCCGAGATGGAAAAGCTGGCCGATCCGTCCAATTACATCACCGATCCCGCCGTGGCGTGGAAACGCATCCGCCAGGCGGGCCGCAATCCGCAAGTGCTGGGCCGGATGAAGGCGCTGGCCGGATGGCGTGAGGCCGAAGCGCAGCATAAAAATATCCCACGCGGGCGGATCATGCGCGATGAAACGCTGGCCGATATCGCCGGGCACCCGCCCAAATCGCAGAGCGATCTCGCCAAGGTGCGCGGGCTGTCACCGGCATGGAAAGACAATGACATCGGCAAGCGGTTGATGAAGGTGCTGGCTGAGGCCGAGCCGCTGCCCAAGGATGAAATGCCCGAAAAGATCAATCACGGCGCGCCGCTGGGCAAGGAAGGCGCGCTGGTGGCCGATCTATTGAAACTGTTGCTGAAAATCCGAGCGCGCGAAATCGACGTCGCCCCGCGCCTGCTGACCCGCGCGGACGAGATGGAATCGCTGGCTGCCGGGGTGCGCGATCTGCCGGTGCTGCAAGGCTGGCGGTTCGAGGTGTTCGGCAAGGATGCGCTTGATCTGGTCGAAGGCAAGTTGGCGTTTGCGGTGGAGCGCGGCAAGCTCAAGATGACCCATATTGATGACGTGGTGATTGCAGAGGCAGACGTGCCGGACACATTGGCGGCGGAATAACAGTAAGCGGATGTCCACCTACCTCCCCACCATCAAGCAGTTGCAATACCTCGTCGCGCTGCATGAACACGGCCATTTCGGCAAAGCGGCAGAGGCGAGCTTCGTGTCGCAATCCACGCTATCGGCCGGCATTCGCGAACTGGAATCGCTGCTGGGCGTAACGCTGGTCGAACGTTCGCGCCGGGTGGTGCGGTTTACTGCACTGGGCGAACAGGTGGTGGCCAAGGCCAACCGCCTTCTGCGTGAGGCCGAGGAGCTTTCAGACCTGGTGCAGGCATCGGGCAAGCCACTTGTGGGCGAATTGCGCATGAGCGTGATCCCCACCATCGCCCCTTTCATGCTGCCGCGCGTGCTGCCGCGCCTGCGCCGCGAACGGCCCGAATTGAAGCTGCTGCTGCGCGAAGAAACCAGCCACGATGCGCTTGAATCGCTGCATCACGGACGGGTCGATTGCGTGCTGCTGGCGCTGCCGTTTGATATTGGCGACGCGGCGTGCGCACATATTGCCGATGACCGGCTGTTCATTGCCTTCCCCAAAGACGACCCGCGCGATCCCCCGGCAAGCGTGAAGCCCGAAATGATCGATCAGGGACGGCTGATGTTGCTGGAGGATGGCCACTGCCTGCGCGATCACGCGCTCGCGGCGTGTTCGCGCAGCGAATTGCGGGCGAGCGCGGCGATGATCGGCACGTCGCTGCACACGCTGGTGCAACTGGTCGACAATGATCTGGGCGTGACGATGTTGCCCGAAATGGCGCTGAAAGCAGGCATCTTGAACGGCACGCAAGTGGTCGCGCGGCCCGTGGACAGCCCCACCGCCAAGCGCGAGATTGTTCTAGTATGGCGCAAAAACAGCCCGCGTGAAGGCGATTTTGAACTGCTCGCCGAAGAACTGCGGGCGGGTTGAGCGGCAGAAAACTTGGCTGAGGTGCCGAACCGCTGGATTTCTTCTGCGCGATTCCGTTGCTAGTCCCAAAGTGGTGTCAGCCGTCCGCGCAGCGTTCCACCGAGACCAGCCAGGCTGTTTCAGGAAATTGCAGCGGCAAGCTAATGCCCGCCAGACGCAGCGCGCGTCCGGAAAGGGTGAAACCATCAGTATAACGCTGGGGAACCGATAGTTCCGCGAGCGCCCGTTTGCGCCATGGCGCAACCAGCCCCACCCGGTAGAGGGCATCATCCTCCAAACCGGCAAAGCGGATGCGCGGCATGTCATATGTGTCTGCCTGACGTGTCTGGGCGATCAGCGCCAGGCCCCTGCCCTGCTGCATCGCCAGCATGGCATGGACGCCGCCGCCGGACGGCGCGAGTTGCCACAATTGCCCCTGATGCAGAACGTCGCGCCACTGCTTGTAAACCGCGATGTGCGCGGCCAGACAATCCCGGTCCGCCGCCGACATCGCTCCGGGGTCAGCCTCCACCCCCATGTGGCCGAACATCGCCACCTTGGCGCGGAAATCCATCGACACCTGCCTGCCGGTAATCGGGTTGGGACTGGGGCCGACATGGTTTCCGGCAATGCGCAAAGGCAGAAAATCAAACCAGCCGGCATTGATCCGCAGCCGTTCGATCGGATCATTATTGTCGCTCGCCCAATAACGGCTGCAACGGCGCAGAATCTCGAAATCCACCCGACCGCCGCCGCTCGCGCAGGTTTCAATCTCGACATCGGGATGCGCGGCGCGCAGCCGATCAAGCAAGGCGTAGAGCGCGATAACATGCGCATGGCCCTTCCCGGCCAGCGGGAACAGGTCGCGATTGTGATCCCATTTGAGATAGGCGATGGCGTGGTCGGTCAACAGCCTGCTCAATTGCGCGAACAGGTGATCGGTTACCGGCGACAGGGTGAGATCGAGCACAAGCTGGCCGCGCTGGGTTGCGCGCGGGTGGCCGGGCAGATGCAGACACCAGTCGGGATGGGCGCGATATAAATCACTGTCCGGGCTAATCATTTCAGGTTCGACCCACAGGCCAAAATCCATGCCCAGAGCGTGGACATGGCTGATCAACGGCCCAAGCCCATCGGGAAATATCCCGGCATCAGCGACCCAATCACCAAGACTGGTGGTATCGTCACGCCGCCCGGCAAACCAGCCATCGTCGAGCACGAAGCGTTCGACCCCCAAGGCGGCCGCGTTGTCTGCGAGTGCCTTCAACTTCGGCAGGCTCTGGTCGAACGCCAGCGCTTCCCAGCTGTTGAGGTGAACCTTGCGCGGCCGAGACACCACCTGTGCGGGCACCACCGCGTTCAGCGCATGGGCATGAAACGCCTGACGTAGTGCGGCGACCCCGGTGCTGCTGACCGCGACCAACGCGCATGGGGCGGTAAAGACCTCGTCCGGCGCCAACATGATCTCGCCGGGCTCCAGCCGCGCCGCCATCGTCAGCGTCGCGTCGCCATCGGCGTTGCGCTCAACGCTCAGCGTGTGATCGCCGATCCACGCCAGATGCGCAGCGATGGCATCGCCATGCTGTTCGCCAGCATCATCCGATTCGATCCTAATCCAGTTCCCGCCGCCAAAGCCGGGCCGCCCACCATAGGAAGCGCTTGCGATCATCCCCTGATCCAGCGCCACGCGCTGCTGTTGCATTTCAGCCGACCACCGGCCCGCAAACCGCACAACATGCGCCGCCCATCCGGGCAGTGGCAGCGACAGCGACGCGATAGCCACCAGTCCCAGCGATTCGGTCGAGAGGTTGGCAAGCCGGGTCGAAACCGCGATGATCCCGCTTGGCTGGATTGCAAGTTCGATCTCCACGGACACGCCAAGTGCATCATCGCGGTGGATCAGGCACAGCCGGTTCGCAGTCTGACTAATTTCCGCAAGCGCCATTTCAAGCGATAGCGGGTGGCCCGCGCGCTGGAGGACGATGGCAGGGGCAGCAAGGTGCCCATCTCCAGCATAGGGTAGCAGCGATCTCGGGGCTGGCCGATCTGGCTGCGAAGCGTGGCGCCCGCGCTGCATCGCGTCGCACAACGCGGCAATATCTTCGCCGTGCGGCAGCGATTCCCCAATATAGACCAGCTCAGCCGCCGCTGCGCGCAGATCAAAAATCAGGCCCACGCTATGGGCATCAAGGCGCACAAAGGGAGGGAGACTAGGCATCGGTCTGAGTTACTCTTGAAGGAGGAGCACATGGCCTAACAGGCCTGCGCTTGATCTAACCTTGTCAGCCCGACATGAGCAAGAAAAGGGCGTAAGCTTGGGCTGTTGGCACAATGCACAGTAAAGGCTGGCCGGTTCGCGGTGTTCTTGACGATAAGCCTGACGATCAGGTTGGCAACCTGCGTGAAACTGTGCAGCATCGCAGGCAAGCGCATTGAACCGGGCATGGAGATATTTGTGGTTGCTGGCGAAGTGATCCGGCTGAATGCCGCTGGGTGGAGCGCCGATATCCTTCCTGAAACGGGGGGTGCGATTGCATCGCTTTGCCATGAGGGACAGCCGGTGTTGCGCAGCGCCGGCCCCGACGTGGACGATGTTCTGGATTGCGCCAGCTTTTCGATGATCCCGTTCGCCAACCGCATTGGCAATGCAGATTTGCGTTTCGGGGATCAGGTGTTGCCGTTGGTGCCTGACCCGGCGGCCCTGCCGCACGCCCTGCATGGCCATGGCTGGCGCGTGGTCTGGGCAGTCAAGCGAGAGTCCCCTAGCGAGGCCGTCCTGGCAATTGACCATGCCGGCCGTGACGCGCGCAGCAACCGCGGGTGGCCGTGGGCGTATCATGCGGAACAGCGCATCACAATTGGCCCTGGCGGTCTCAGCATCGCGCTGGCAGTCACCAACCGCGACCCGGTTGCGAACATGCCGTGCGGCACTGGCATCCATCCCTATTTCGCCCGCCGCCCGGATAGCGCGATCCAGGCAGCCGCGACCACGATGTGGGCCAGTCGCGCGGATGGACTGGCGATCGAACAGGTTCGGTCGGATATTTTCAGCTCCGGGCAAGGTGTCCCGGTCACGCAGATCGAAGGATTGGACAATTATTTCCCCTGCGCCGGTCCGGTGACGGTTCTGGGCGGGGATCGTCCGATCATGGTCGGGGGTGATGGCATGGCTGGCGTCCACATCTATGTGCCACGCGGCCAGGATTATTTCTGCGTCGAGCCGGTCAGCCATGCACCGAACGCCTTTGGGCGGGGTAAATATGGCGCGGCGGACATCATCGCGCCGGGCGCAACCAAGCGTTGGCGATGGGGCATCAGTATCAGTGAAGAAGGATTGTCCCGGAACAGTGGCAGCGGCAAAGATCCGCAGCTCAGCGAATGACATTTCCCGCGCCGATCGGTTGCAAGCCTCGAAGGCAGGTTTGGCCGGGCCTGATCGTAATTCGAAAGAACAACCGGGGCAAAGCGCTGCCTTGCCCCGGTTGGCTTCAGGTTCAGAATGTGCCGCGAACACCAACGGCCCATCGCGCACCAGTGTCGATGAAATCGAGCACCTGATTGTCGAAACGGCCGGTGGTGATGTTTTTCTCGCTGGTGATGTTGATCCCTTCAACAAACACCTGCGCATATTGGTTCACATCGTAACTGGCCCGCACGTCCCATTGATCAAACGTGCGCCGGAACACTGGATCACCACCTTCGCCCGGGGTCACGAGACTTTCAAGGAAGCGTTCGCGACGGTTATAGGCGACCCGCGCTGAAATGCCTCCCTTTTCATAGAACACCGATGCGTTCTGCGAATCTCCCAAACCCTCAAGTGCAAAGGAGATGTCATCCGAGTCCTGATCGAAAGTCGCATTACTGCCAACAAACGTTGCGTTCACCTGCGCGCCAAAGCCACTCAGCAGGCCCGGCAACCAATCGAACGTATGCACCACATTCAATTCGATCCCGCGAACGTTGGCAGTATCCGCATTGCGCGGCCGGCGAACGCTGAAGGTTGCCTCGTTAGGGCCGGTGATAAATCCGCCCACCGGAAGGTTGCCCGCATTGGCAATGGTTATGACTTCATTTTCGCGTGTCTGAACGATGAAGTCGCGAACATTCTTGTAGAACGCTGCGGCGGCAATCGTGGTCGTCCGGCTGGGATACCATTCCAGCGAAAGGTCGAAATTGTTTGACGTATAAGGCCGCAACGCCGGGTTTCCGCCGCTGGCATTCAGGCTGGCTGGTCGCAAGACATCGAAGTTGGTCCGGGGTGCCAGATCCTGAACCTGCGGCCGCGTCAACGTGCGCGAAGCGGACAGCCGTGCGACCACGTCCGCGCCCAGATCAACCCTTGCATTGAGGTTAGGCAGGAAGAAGTCATAGCTCGAACTCTCGGTGCGTGCCAAGGGTTGCCCCCCATTGGCGAATACGCCCTGAAAAATCGTTACGTCGCCGGTTACAGGGAGCAGATCAATCAGGTCGAGCTGCTGTCCCGAAGCGGTCAGTTCAGTGTGCACATAACGCGCGCCAATATTGATAAACCACGGCAAGCCGCCCAGCGTGGCGCGGAAATCGGCATCAATATAGCCCGCATAGACGTTCTCGTTTATCCGGAAAGAGTTAGGCTGCACTACTGCATCGAACCCGTTGGTTGATGCGAGCCGCGCCGCGGTCGTCCCTGGGGTAAGTCCGAGAGCAGTATCCAGCGCAGCGGCAGCACCTGCGCTTTCAAGGAAGGCGAAGTAGGCTTCGGAATCGAAGGTCTGGAAATTGGTCGGCACAGTGCCCGAACTGCCCAGGAAAGTACCCAGACCGAAAGGTTGCAACAAGGGGTCGGTCACCGACGTATTATATCCGCAGAAAACGCAGACGGTGTTGGGATCGGTGGCGATCGTCTGGCTGTTTTTCTTGCGGCGGGTATGCACCCCGCCAAAGCGCACCTTGTCTAGCGCCCCGCCATCTGATTCCCACTCGGTATCAAGCTTGTACTCGAGAACGCGTTCGGCTTCGCTGTTGCCTTGCCGTAAAGCAATATGAGTGCGCCCGATCGTAGGGTCGGTCAGATCGGCGGTATGGCCGAATACTGATGGGAAGCCGCCGCCCACAGCCTGTTCAAAGCTGTATTGGCTCGCTGCCCCGATAACCGCGAAATGGTTGCGCCCACCCGCAGAATCCGTGGCGCGAGACCACGACACATCGGCCATGACCTTGAGTTGATCGGTTGCCATCCATTCGGTGTTGAAACCAACCGCTCGGGTCTTGGTGAAGCGGTTGTTCGAGGTGGAGATGAAATCGGCAAATCCGTTGGTGGTCAGCGATGTGACGGTGCGGTTTTCGTCGATTTCTGCCGCGACAAAGGCTGACGGTTCAAACCAGTTGCCCAATGAGCGGACTTGCGAATTGACATCAAACTGGTTGTACAGCCCATCCAGTGTGAAGGTTAGGTTGGCGTCGGGGCGATACTGCGCGGTGACATTGGCGCCAAACCGTTCGCGATTCTGTTCGTCGCTGCCAACATCCTGATTGCGCGGCGTGAAAACATTGGTGAACAGCGGAGCATTGACCGGCCCGATGGTTGAACCGGGAATATAACCGCGGTTCTGAGTGAAGTTGATCAGGGCATCGCGTTCCTGATAGGAGACCGAAGCCAGAACGCCGAAGGTGTCGCCGCCAAAGGTAGTGCTGACAAGGCCGAAAAGCTGCGGCGAAACATCATCACTGTTGTCTTCATAATTGCCTTTGGCAGAAGCCACCGCTTTGAAACCGCCGATGTCGAGTGGACGCGGCGTACGGATATTGATCGTCGCCCCAATCCCGCCGTCTTGCAGCGATGCCTGCGAGCTTTTGTAAACGTCTGCGCCACTGATCAGTTCTGCCGCGAGCAGATCGAAACTGAATTCGCGGCCAGTGTTGTCGCTGGCAAAAGTCCGCCCATTGACCAGCACTGTATTGAATTGCGGGCCGAACCCGCGAACGGTGACGAACTGGCCTTCGCCGCCGTTGCGGTCGATCGAAACGCCAGGAATGCGCTGAAGCGATTCAGCCACGTTCGAATCGGGGAATTTACCGAGATCCTCCGACGTGATCGAATCGAGAATAACCATTGCTTCACGCTTGCGGTCAGCCGAGGCGCTAAGACTGCTGCGAATACCGGTGACGATGATTTCATCGGCCGTATTGCCCGACGAGATGGAATCCTGCGCCGCTGCCGGAGCAGCATGGGCGATTGCACACAATGCAAGAACGCTTGTTCCCCCTAGGCCAATGCGCTGTATTTTTTTCGCAATTCGGCTGTGTTGTTTTACAGACATGCTTATCCTCTCCCTCGTATTTTTTTGACCACTGAGCTCCGGCTTGCAGCACAAAAATTGCGCGGCTGGCCGCAAACGGAGATTGCAAATGGCGCAAAAGCCATATTATATGATTTATAAGATAATTAAAAGTCCCTATTCTCTGCGCTGCGTCAATTGTACATTCCGGCTGTCTGGTAGGCTGATTTCATCGGGGAGATCGAGCGCGGATGGCTCTGAAAAAAGGAACGAAGTCCAGCATGTTTGATAGCTCGCGACCGATACGCAGGGTCATCATCGTTGGCGGCGGCAGCGCTGGCTGGATATGCGCGGCGCGGATCGCGGCCCAGAACGCAGCCAACAGCCCCGATGGCCTGAAGGTCGTGCTGATCGAATCCTCCAACGTGCCCACAATTGGCGTTGGCGAAGGCACCTGGCCGACCATGCGCGCGACACTGCGCAAGATCGGCCTGTCCGAAACCGATTTTTTGCGCCGTTGCGATGCGGCCTTCAAGCAAGGCGGGAAGTTCGTCGGCTGGACCGACGGCACCTCAGCCGATGCCTATTACCACCCGCTCAATGCGCCGCAGGGTGCCCCGCAGATCAACCTGTCCGGCCATTGGGCACAGATGCACGCGGATGGCGGAAGCGAATTTGCCGATGCGGTCGATTTTCAAGCGGCGCTGTGCGAAGCCGGGCTTGCCCCCAAGGCGATCACCACGCCCGAATATGCCGCCGTCGCCAATTACGCCTATCACCTTGATGCAGGCAAATTTGCGCAATTGCTGCAGGAACACGCTGTAACGCGGCTTGGCGTGGAGCACGTAATCGATGATGTCGTTGACGTGCGCCGCGCAGATAATGGCGATATCGCCGCCTTACAGCTCAAGCAGCAAGGCGAAGTCGTCGGCGATTTCTTCGTTGATTGCACCGGATTTGCCGCCATTCTTATTGGCCGAACACTGAACGTTCCGTTCCGCGATTGTAGCGATATCCTGTTCGCTGACCGGGCCTTGGCCATGCAGGTTCCCTACCCTGCTCCCGATGCCCCGATCGCCTGCCACACAATTGTGACGGCGCAGGACAGCGGCTGGGTGTGGGACATCGGATTGCAATCGCGGCGCGGGGTCGGCCATGTCTATTCCAGCAGGCATACAACCGATGATGCCGCCGAATTGGCGCTGAGGCGCTATATTGGCCCGGCGGCAGATCAGCTTGAGGCGCGGCGGATTAAAATTCGCGCTGGACATCGCGAAACATTCTGGCGCAACAACTGCGTGGCAATCGGGCTTTCGGCAGGTTTCCTGGAACCGCTTGAAGCGTCGGCCCTCATGCTGATCGAAGCCGCGACCGATTTCATTGCCGAAAGAATGCCAGCCAATCGTGCGGTGATGGACACCGCGGCAGCCCAGTTCAATCGGGCGTTCACGCACCATTGGGATCGGATCATCGAATTCCTGAAGCTGCACTATGTGCTGACCAAACGCACCGACACGCAATTCTGGCGCGACAATTGTGATCCGGCTTCGATCCCGGATGATTTGCAGGAATGCCTTAAGCTCTGGCGTTATCAGCCACCCAGCCCGCAGGATTTCCCCCATCAGCCCGAAGTGTTTTCCTGGCCCAGCTATCAGTATGTGCTGCACGGGATGCGGTTTGAAACCGAATATACTCAAAGCGCGCTGATGGCCGATTCAGAAACGGCCCGGCGGTGGTTTGCCGTCGCCGCCAACCTGCGTGACAGGACGCTTTCCGAATTACCCAAACACCGCGATCTGTTGAACCGGGTGCGCGAATTCGGACTGCAACCAGTTTAAGGGAACCGCGATGACGATTATTGCTCTTGATCCTGCGCGCCATGCCCAGCTTCGCATCGCGCCAGCGCCAGATATGGCCCATGCTGCGCGGTTGGGTCATGCTGTCATCGGACTAGCCGAGGCCGGTTTGGCGGCGGCCGATTATCCGCTGGTTCTGATAAAGGACGGACAGACCGGGCGGTTCCACCTTGCGGCGCTACTGGGGCTTGGCGCGGGCCGCAACCTGTTCGTAATGAACGGGCTTTGGCACGCAACCTATCTGCCGGAAACGGTGCTGCGTTATCCGTTCTTTCGGGACGAGGCCGCCCCGCTGGGTCTGGCCATCGATGATGACAGCGCGCTGCTGGGCAATCATGGTGAGCCATTATTCAACATCCAGCAGATGCCCGCAGCGGTTACTCTCGCTATGGCAGAGCGCATCGATAAAATGATGCGTGATCGCACGGCGATGACGGCGTTTGTCGATGATATTGTTGCGCGGCAGCTGGTGCGGGCGTTGCGGATCGATTTGGTCTATCAGGATGGCGGATCATCCGAAATTGGCGGGCTTTACGGCATTGATCCCTTTGCACTGGCGGCGCTGGATGGTGATGCTTTGGCGCAGCTCAATCAGCGCGGGCATCTTGCGCCAATGTCCGTGATGATCGCGTCGCTCAATCAGCTTAACCGGCTCGAACAATTGCACAACGCCCAGACCGATCGCCCGCTTGCGCAGGTGGTTTGCCAATAGCGCTACCCATCAAATTTGCGACGCGCAGAATGGCTGATTGAATTATATGATTATTGGTCTAGGATCACGTTTCAACAGCTGATTGAGCGATGCCCGGCCCACTGTCCGGCTCCTTGATGGAGAACCTTAATGCTTGGCGTTTGCTACTATCCGGAACACTGGCCGGAAGCGGTCTGGGCGGATGACGCTGCGCAGATGCGCGCGCTCGGGCTGACCTGCGTCAGGATCGGGGAATTTGCCTGGTCGAGGCTTGAGCCGCGACCGGACGAATATGCCTTCGACTGGCTTGACCGGGCGATTGCCGTGCTCGGAGAAAATGGGCTCAAGGTCGTGCTTGGCACCCCCACGGCCACGCCGCCCAAATGGCTGGTTGATCTCTATCCTGAAATCCTTCCGGTGGATCCAGCGAGCGGGCGGGTGCGCGGATTTGGATCGCGTCGGCATTACGACTTTTCGAGCGAAACCTATTTGCGTGAATCCTTGCGGATCACCGAACAATTGGCAATCCGATACGGCAGCAACCCGCATGTGGTGGGCTGGCAAACCGACAATGAATATTGCTGCCATGATACAGCGTTAAGCGGATCGGCCACCGCGCGTGATGCTTTTCGCGAATGGTGCGCGCAGGCCTATCAATCGATCGATGCGCTCAACCACGCATGGGGCAATGTGTTCTGGTCGATGGAATATGGCAGCTTCGATGACATCGAACTGCCGTTTGGCACGGTGTGTGAGACCAATCCAGCGCATCGATTGGCATTTCGGCGGTTCACGTCCGATCAGGTGGTGCGATACAACCGGCTGCAGGCCGATGTCATCCGCCGCCACGCCCCCGGCCAGTTTGTGACGCATAATTTCATTCCCCCGCAATCGTCCGGGATCGATAATGATGCGCTGGCCCGGTCGCTGGATTTTGCGAGTTATGACAGTTACCCGCTGGGCTTTACCGATCGGATAATGCAGTCAGAAGGGGTAGACGCGGCGCGGCCTTTCATGCGTACCGGCCACCCTGACCTAACGACCTTTCATCTCGATCAGATTCGCGGCCTGTCGCGCGGGCCATTCTGGATCATGGAACAGCAGCCCGGTCCAGTGAACTGGGCACCGCACAATCCGCGCCCAGCGCCGGGGATGGTGCGGTTGTGGACGATTCAGGCATTCGCCCACGGGGCTGATTGCGTCAGCTATTTCCGCTGGCGTCAGGCTCCGTTCGCGCAGGAGCAGATGCACGCGGGGCTGCTGCGGCCTGATCGCAGCAAGGCCGATGCCTGGGCCGAGATCGAACAAGTGCAGGCGGAACTGGCCGGACTGGGGCTGGCCGATCACCCGCGCAGCCCCGCGCCAGTGGCGATCATCGTTGATGTCGAGGCGCTGTGGCTGAGCGAGATCGAACCTCAGGGCGCAGGCTACGAATACGAAGCCGTGCTGTTCCAGTGGTATCGCGCTCTGCGGCAGATCGGGGTGGACACCGATTTCGTCATGCCGGGGGCCGATCTCACGGCCTATCGCTTGGTGCTGGCACCCTGCCTTGCCATGCCCGACGATGCCGCCATCGCCGCGCTGGCGGTAGCAGGCGGCCCCGTGGTGATCGGCCCGCGTTCGGGTGCCAAGACCCGCGAATTTACCCTGCCCGACAGTCTGCCGCCGGGGCTGCTGCAGCGATTGCTGCCCCTGCGCGTGTTGAGCGTGGAGACTTTGCGGCCTGATTGCCCTGAACCGCTGCATTGGAACGGACGCAGTTTTGACAGCCATAGCTGGCGCGAAATGATCGATGTGCGCGAGGGCGACGTTGTCGCCACCTATGATGATGGCACGGCGGCTGCGGTGCGCCATGGGCAGTTTCTGTATCTCGCCAGCCTGACCGATGATGCCTTCCTGCGCGCACTGTTCACCGATCTGTGCGACGCGGCTGCGATTCCCACGGTGGCGCTCGATCCGATGGTGCGGCTGCAACGCCGCGGGAACCTGACCTTCGCGTTCAATTTTGCCGCCGAACCGCGCCCTGCGCCTGCTGCGCCCGGCGCGCGGTTCTCCTTGGGCGGCCCGATCATCGAAGCCCACGGAGTAAGCGTATGGATCAACCTATGAAGCGCTGCGCCCCAGTAGTGCTGGCCGCAACGCTTGCCCTGCTGGCGATTCCTGCCGGATCGGCGTTGTGGGCGGCGGGTGATGTTCCATCAGACGCGCCTGCGCTGGCCGACTATGGCGAGCAGATCGTCGGCTTCCGTGAGATCGCCCTGACCAATCCCAGCCAATCCTTGCCCGGCGGCGTCATTGGCGAGCGCAGCCTGCCGCTGGCGGTCTGGTATCCTGCGCAAGGCGCGGCAGGCAGCCAACCGGCGTGTTACAGTTTCAGCCCGCCGCCGATCCCCAATCAGGCAGCAGCACTGCCCGATCAGGTCAGCGAATGCGGCACTGCGCTGGCGGCAGCCCCGCCGGTTGGCGCGGGCCATCCGGTGGTGGTGATTTCTCACGGCTATGGCGGATGGGCCACGGGGTTCAGCTGGTTGGCAGAGAACCTTGCTTCGAAGGGCTATGTCGTGATCGCGATCGATCATCGTGATCTGCCAGCAAACACCCCCGCGCAGCAGGCGCTGTCATTTGCCACGACCGTCATGACGCGCAGCGACGATCAGCGCTTTGTGATCGAAACGCTGGCGGCGCGGGCGATGCCGCAATGGCTTAACGATCTGTCAGACCCCCAAAACATCGCACTGATTGCCTATTCGATGGGCGGTTTCGGTGCGCTGGCGACGGCGGGAGCACCCTACGATCGGTCTGGCGCGCTCAACGCAGCCTTGCAGGGCAATGTTCCGGCGACCGGCGCAGCACCGGCAGGGCTGAAGGCGCTGGTGTTGTTCGCCCCGTGGGGCGGCGCGGCACCGTTGCGCGCATGGTCAGCCGATGACCTTGCGCGGATCACGGTGCCAAGCCTGGTGCTGGTCGGGCGAGAGGATGACATCGTAACATATGCCGGCGGGGTCGACTGGATCTTCGATGCAATGACGGGCGCGCAGCGGCTGATGATTGTCTATGATGCCGCGCGCCACAATATTGCCGCCAACGCCGTCCCCCATGCGCTGGCATCATCCTTCGATTACCGCGAACGGCTGGATGAACCCGTGTGGCGCAAGGATCGGCTCAACGCCATCAACGCCCATTTCATCACCGCTTTGCTCGACAGCCGGCTGAAAGGCGATGCGGCGGCGGGCGCGTATCTGCGCCTGCCAAGCGCGCGGGCAGAGGATGGCCGCTGGCCGCTCGAACCGGGGAGTGTCGCTGGCGATACCCGAGCCACCGCGCAACAGCCTGATTACTGGCCCGGTTTCCAGCGCCGCTGGGCCGTCGGCATGTCTCAGCGTACCGGCAGACCGGGCACGCCCTCAAGCACTCAACCAGAACAAGGCGGCAAATAATGCTGGAATCGAACATTGCGATCACCGGTTTCGGGCAATTGCTCGTGTTCGCGGTAATCATCGTCACGGTCGGCCTGTTGACCCTATGGCGAACGCGCGCGCCGCATAAGCACAGCAGCAAGGATAGCCGCGAATATTTCTTGGCCGGGGGCAGTCTGACCTGGGTCTATGTTGCCGGATCGATCACCATCACGAACCTCGGCACCGAACAATTGGTGGGGATGAACGGCAACCAGATGTTGCTGTTATCACTGTGGGAATTGTCAGCGGTGGTCGGCCTGCTGATCCTCGCTTTCGTGTTCGTGCCAATTTATTATCGCCACAATTGCACCACCACGACCGAACTGCTTGAACGACGCTATGGCGATGATCGTATCCGCACGATGATCTCCACCCTGTTCATGTTCGGATACCTGTTCATCGCGATGCCATCTTCGCTTTACACCGGGGCGCTGTTCATGCGCACGGTGTTTGGGATCGAACTGGGGTATATAACCTTGGGCGTAGGGATTGCCGCTCTGGGCGCGATATACGGTGTGATGGGCGGGCTGCGGGCGGTGGCCATTTCCGAAACTTTCAGCGGTGCCAGCCTGCTGGTCATCTGCCTGGTCATCGTCTGGCTCGCGCTGCAGGCCATCGGATTTGATTTCAGCGGCATCCCAGCCGAACGGCTGACCCTGATCGGTGATGACGAATCCCCGATCCCGTGGCACACGCTGCTGACCGGGATGGTGTTTATCCAGATTTTCTACTGGTCCACCAATCAGGCGATCACCCAGCGCGCGATGGCCTCTCCCACGGTTCGCGAAGCACAAAAGGGCGTGATCGCCGCTGCCATCATCCGGCTTTTGATCGTGCCGACGATCGTGGTGCTACCGGGGATCATCGCCTTCAAACTGTATGGCGATATCGGCGATGCCGCGTTTGGCACGATTGTCGGCGGGGTTCTGCCACCGTGGCTGTCAGGTGCCTTTGCCGCGATTCTGATCACCAGCGTGGCCACCCATTTTGTCGCCATCCTCAATTCGGCGGCTGCACTCTATGTCTGCGATATCCACCAGAAATACGTCAATCCGAACGTATCGGTAAAACATCTCAATCTGGCCGTTTCGGCGGTGTTCATCGGTGTCGCGATCGCGATGATCCCGGTCTATTCTGGCGCGGAGAGCATCATCAATCTGTTGCAGGAACTGAACGGCCTGTTGAGCATGCCGATCCTGTCAGCGTTCATCGTCGGACTGCTGTTTCGCGGGGTGGATGCCCGCGCGGCAATTGCGGGCGTATGTTTCGGGATCGCGCTCTACGCCTTTTTCACATTCGTCCATGCGCCGTTTGGGCTGCATTACATCCATCTGATGTTTGTAACCCTGATCACCACGATTGCATTCGCCTTGGCGATCAACCGCGTGATCTTCAAACAAACGGCCGTGTTCACCGGATTTGGCCGAAAAGGTGCGCCTGCTCAGGCGTAAGGCGCGGGAACAAACGGCGGGGTCAGGGCGATGAAACCAAAGCGCGATGGGTGCGGCCTCATCAGGCTTTGGTTAAGCCCGTGCGGCGCTTAAGCATTTCCAGCGCGTGATGCGTCAGCATCTCAGCGCGCTGCTATTATTGCATGACCCTGCCGCCGTCGACGATCAGCGATTGCCCGGTGATCATCCGCGCGGCGCGGCTGGCAAGGAACAGTGCCGCTTCGGCAATGTCCTCGCCGGTAATGGTGTCCTTGAGCGATTGCTGATCAAGGCATTCCTGCAAGGCTTCGGGCGTCACCCACAGTGCTTTCTGGCGCTCCGTCATCACCCAGCCCGGCACCAGACCATTAACACGGATGCCGCGCACCCCGAGTTCGCGGGCCAACGCGCGGGTGAACCCGGTAATCGCCGCTTTGGCGGTGACATAGGCCGGGTAGCCAGTCAGCCCCAGAATTGCCGAGTTGGAGCCAATATTGATGATCGTGCTGCCCGGCACCATCCGTTCGGCAACAGCCTGAGCGGCGAAAAAGAACGGGCGCAGGTTGGTGGCGAACGAATCGTCCCATGCTTCAACAGTCAATTCGCCCAGCGAATGGCGCGTATCGCGTGCCGCATTGTTGATAAGGACGCCGGGATCGCCTGCCTCTGAAGCAAACCGGGTCAGCGCCGATTGCAACGCCGCAATGTCACGGATATCGACCGGGCTGAAAAAGGGCCGCTTGCCATGGCGCGCATGGACTGCATCGGCCAGCCGCTCACCGGTGCCCGCATCAAGCGAGACAAACCCCACATTGGCCCCTTGCGCGGCAAAGGCATTGACAAAATAGGCCCCGATCCCCGATCCGCCCCCGGTGATAAATACCGATTTCCCGGCGATGTCATCATAGCCGACATAGGTGTGATCGGTAACGCCTTCGGCGGATACGGTAGCAGGCTGATCTGGGTCGGGGGTCATTGTCCGTGGCACCTTTCGCAATTTATTCTGCCACGAAGGCGGCAGTCTTTCTTTACACTTGGCCTATTTATCATATAAAATGCAAGCAAGATGCAAGTGGTGCCGTGGGTTGCGCGTCGCCATCAGGAAAGGCAATTGGGAATGACCGACACGCCCGAGGGCAAGCGCCAGCTGCGCAGCAAGGCGAGCTATGGCAAGCTTGATCGTGACGGTTTCATTCATCGCAGCTGGATGAAAAGCGAAGGCCTGCCCGATGATGTATTCGACGGGCGACCGGTGATCGGCATCTGCAACACTTGGTCGCAGCTGACGCCGTGCAACATGGGCTTGCGCGATCTGGCTGAACACGTCAGCCGCGGGGTGTGGGAAGCCGGGGGCTTGCCGCTCGAGTTCCCGGCGATGTCGCTGGGCGAAACGCAGATGCGTCCCACGGCGATGCTGTTCCGCAATCTGCTGGCGATGGAGGTCGAAGAATCGATCCGTGGCAATCCGATTGATGGGGTGGTGCTGCTCGGCGGGTGCGACAAGACCACACCGGGCCAGTTGATGGGCGCGGCGAGCGTCGATCTGCCGACCATGGTGATATCGTCCGGGCCGATGCTCAATGGCAAGTTCAAGGGCAAAGATATCGGATCGGGAACCGACGTCTGGCGTTTTTCCGAAGAGGTGCGCGCAGGCCAGCTTTCGCTTGATGAATTCATGCAGGCCGAAAGCGGCATGTCGCGTTCGCCGGGCACTTGCATGACAATGGGCACCGCATCCACGATGGCCTGCCTGGTCGAAGCCATGGGACTGTCGTTGCCATATAATGGCACCATCCCGGCGGTCGATTCCCGCCGCCGCACGCTGGCCCATCGCACCGGCAGGCGGATCGTGGAAATGGTGCGTGAGGGCACGCCCCTTTCGCGCATTGCCACACGGCAAGCTTTTGAAAATGCAATCAAGGTCAATTCTGTTATTGGCGGATCGACCAATGCAGTTCTGCATGTGCTGGCAATTGCCGGCCGGCTTGGCATCGAACTGACGGCCAGCGACTTCGACAGGCTGGGTCAAGATATTCCCTTGCTGGTTGACCTGATGCCCGCAGGCCGGTTCCTGATGGAAGAGTTCCATTACGCGGGCGGTATTCCGGCGGTAATGGGACGCATCCGCGATCGCCTGCACCTCGATGCGCTAACCGTCACCGGGGCTCCGCTGTCCGAAGCGATCAGCACCGAAGTTTTCGACAACGAAGTCATCCGCGAAGCCGACAATCCGGTGCAGCCGATTTCGGGGATATGGGCGTTGCACGGCAACCTTGCCCCCAAAGGCGCGGCGATCAAGCCGCAGGCCGCATCGCCGCACCTACTTCGCCACCGCGGGCGCGCTGTGGTGTTCCATTCGATCGAGGATTTCAAAGCCCGCATTGATGATCCTGATCTCGATATCGAGCCAGATTCGATTATGGTTTTGCGCGGTTGCGGGCCCAAGGGCTATCCGGGGATGCCGGAGGTCGGCAATATGCCCTTGCCGGCCAAGCTGCTGGCACGGGGCGTGCGTGATATGGTGCGCATTTCCGATGCACGGATGAGCGGCACGGCCTATGGCACCGTCATCCTGCACGTTGCGCCCGAATCCGCAGCCGATGGCCCGATCGCCATCGTCGAAGATGGCGATGAAATCGCGGTGGATGCCCATGCGCGCACGCTTGATCTGCTGGTGCCGCAGGAAGAAATCGAAAGACGGCTGGAGCAGTTGCGACGCACCAAATGCGATCATGGCGCTGCGCGCGGCTATGCCAAGCTCTATGTCGATCACGTGCTGCAGGCAGATCAGGGCTGCGACTTTGATTTTCTACTTGGCAAGAGCGGCCATGTGGTCAATCGCGAATCGCATTGATGTTGCACGTGGATAACCCGGCAAACACCGTGATTGTAGCTGACTGGGGAACCAGCCGGCTGCGGATCATGCTGTGTAATGATGAGCGCCTGATCGCGCAGCGCGATGGGCCGGGGATCGCGGCGGTCGCCGCCGCCAATCAGAAGCCCGGGGACATCTTTGCCGATGTGGCAGGCCATTGGCTCGATCAGTTCGGCCGCAATGGCGTGACCCTGTGCGGGATGGCGGGTTCGAACATCGGCTGGGTCGAGGCGCCCTATCTCGAATGCCCCGCCGATCTGTCCCGGTTGACGGCGGCCTGTGTGAGGTTTGAAACCCCGTCGGCAAACATTGCCATCATCCCCGGCATGACCTGTGAAAATCATCTGGGTGCGCCCGACGTGATGCGCGGCGAGGAAACACAGATACGCGGCGCGATTGAGCTTGAACCGTCGCTGCGAAAGGGAAGCCATCTATTGTGCCTGCCCGGAACCCATAGCAAATGGGTTGATCTGCAAGATGGGGTGGTGCGGCAATTTTCGACCAGCCCGACGGGCGAGTTTTTTGCCGTGCTGGGTGAACGCAGCGTTATGGCCCATGCAGCCAGCGAGACTGCGGTGGATCCAGTGGCGTTTGATCACGGTGCCCGACGCAGCCTGCATTCCCACCCCGCATCCATGCCATTTGTGTTGTTCGAGGCGCGCAGCCGCACCTTGCGCGAGGGAATGACCAAAGCCGCCGCGCGCGAATTTCTTTCGGGTGTGCTGGTTGGTGCCGAAATCAAGGCGGTGAAGGGCATCATCCTAGGCGGTGATGCCCGCAATCGGGAAGTCGTTTTCATCGGAGACCCCGGAATGACCGAGCGTTACATGCGGGCCTTTGCCTTGGCCGATGGCCGCTCGCGCGCGATCGATGGGGGGGCAGCGGCACTGGCCGGCCTGTTGGCCGTGCGCCGCGCCGCATCGGAGGCGAGATAATGGCTGAGGCACCGACAAGCAGGCCGCTCGTGGCGATCTTGCGCGGGGTTACGCACGATCAAGTGGTCGATATCGCGCAGGCGATACATAATGCTGGCATCACCATGATCGAGGTGCCGCTGAATTCGCCTGAACCGTTCAAAAGTATCGCGAAACTGGCCGATGCGCTGGCCGATCAATGCCTCTGCGGTGCGGGTACGGTGCTGTCCGTTGCACAGGTCGACGCGGTTCATGAATGCGGCGGCCAATTGGTGATCTCGCCTTGCACAAATGCCGCAGTGATCGCGCGTTCGGTGGAACTGGGGCTTACCTCCATGCCGGGCATAGCCACCCCGACCGATGCCTTTGCGGCAGTGGATGCCGGGGCGCAGGCGCTCAAGCTGTTCCCCGCATCGACCTATGGGCCAGCCCATGTTGCGGCGCTCAAGGCGGTCTTGCCGCCGCAGGTGCAGATTTTTGCGGTGGGCGGTATCCAGTCAGGCAGCATGGGCCAATGGCTCGCCGCCGGAACTGACGGGTTTGGCATCGGAACTGAACTTTACCGGCCGGGCATGACAGCGGCGGACGTTTCAGAACGTGCGTCGCAGATTGTGGCCGCCTATGATTCGGCGCTGCACACATGACCCCGCATCATGTAATTTCTGCGGGCAACATACTGGGCGAAGGCATCCAGTGGCACCGCGATAGCGGGTTGTGGTGGACCGATATCGAAGCATCGCTGATCCTGCACCAGCCGATCGACACCGATACTGTCGAACGGATAGCAGCGCCCGAACGGGTGGGATCATTCGCATTGGTCGAAGGCGAAGCGGACACGTTGCTGTGCGCATTCGAAACCGGGTTTGGATGGTTCGATCTGACAACCGGGGAAGTTCAATGGATTGATCGTCCGGAACCGCGCGGCGGTGGTCGCCGTTTCAATGATGGGCGGGTGGATCGGCAGGGCCGCTTCTGGGCAGGCACAATGATCGAGGACGAAACGCTCGCCCCGCCCCGCAGCGCCGTGCTGTATCGTCTGGATGGCACGCAAGCGCGGCGCTGCCACGAAGGTGTCACCATTGCCAACGGACTGGCCTGGAGCCCCGATGGCCTGACCATGTATTTCGCCGACAGTCCTGCACGCCGGATTCTGGCGTTCGACTTTGAACCCTTCAACGGCGAAATCAGCAACCCGCGCCTGTTTGCCGAAACGCCGCCCGGCGCTTATCCCGATGGGGCGACAGTTGATGCTGAAGGGTGCCTTTGGAGCGCGCATTGGGGCGCTTCGCGCGTGGTTCGCTATCGGCCTGATGGCACGATAGATAGCGAAATTGCATTACCTGTCAGCCAGCCAAGCTGCGTCGCATTCGGCGGTGATGCGCTTGACCTGTTGTTTGTCACCACCGCGCGTGTAGGGTTGACGCTAGAGCAGCTTGCCTTGGAACCCTTGGCAGGAGATGTTCTTGTTTATCAGGTTGGAGCGACCGGATTGGCGCAGGAGACTGTCCGGCGAGATCGCTCAGGGGGTTGATAATAGCGTGCAACGGCAGGGACACAATCTTACCAATCAGATCATGCATCAGCTCGGCAAGGACATAGTGACCGGGACATACGGCCCGGCCAATCCGTTCCCAATCGAGAGCGAATTATGCAAATTATATGGGGTAAGCCGCAGTGTCCTGCGTGAAGCGATCAAGATGCTATCGGCCAAGGGGCTGATTGCATCGCGTCCACGCCAAGGTACATGGGTCCAGCCACAATCAAACTGGAACATTCTTGATGCCGAAGTCCTTGGCTGGATCATGGCGCGCAAGTTCGAACCGGAATTGCTGATCGAATTTTTGCAGGTGCGGCTGGCTATCGAACCTGTTGCCGCACGCTTGGCAGCCGAAACAGCGTCTGCCGAAGCTATCGCGCAAATAGAGGCTGCGTTAAACCGAATGCAGGCAGCCGAGGAAGGCGATGACGATCCTTTGCTATCGGATATCGCATTTCATGTCGCTGTGCTTGAGGCTTCGGGAAACCGTTTTTACGCGCGCCTTAGAGATTTGATCGTGGCGGCTCTGCATACGTCGATCAAAGTGACAAACCAACTAAAAGGCGTTCGGCTGGCAAGCATTGCCGAACACAGGCACGTGCTGGAAGCAATTGCCGCCCGTGATCCCGATGGCGCCGCCGCCGCAATGCACAGCCTTATCAGCGAGGCTCTTGTTCTGGTGCGGAAATTTGCCGCGAGATCGCCCGAATTGTAGAACTTGGTTGGGGTCAAAATTGGGTCGATACCACTTAGGTGTTTGGACCCGGCTTTTGATGGTGCATTATCCACCCTCAGCAAAAGGCCGTTAAAACCTCCTGCCCTTACATTTTTCACCCGCACTTTACCGCGAATTGTGGCGACCAGCAATGAACGAGTGCGTGCGCACAGACCATTTATCCTTAGGAACCCACGCTTTTCGGTCGTGCCGGAAAAATATCAACTATTGGAAAGTGGTGGCAGGGCTGGACTGCCGGAAGCTGCCCCTAATATTCTGAATTATTGCGGTTTATTCTCTTCGAATGTGGGCCGTTGTGTAGCAGTTTTGTCGGTTTCCGCAAGGCCGGTTCGATTGTTGGACAAGGATTAGAACTACGGTTCGATAGGCGGCCACACACTGCTTATTATGAGAACGTCAAGACCTCACTTGAGGTGCTTTGGGCGCAAGAGCGCATTTGACTTCCTCGCAGGCATGTATCGGGCCTTGCTCGTGTGGTAGTGCATCCCCGAAGTTCAGTATGCGGCGAGGTGGAAATCCATGATCAAACTCAGTAAAGCAGGATGGGTCACAGATTACTTCGGCGAGGCGCTCGATGACCTAGTGGATTGACCGGAACGAAAGAGTCCATTTAGGGATTCCCAGAGGCTTGCCGACGTGCGATTCAGGGAGGATGCGCGATGGTATCACTTTCT